>DATHOE010000041.1:0-8683 GCA_035485275.1 bacterium | reverse complement strand
TCCTCGATGGGCACGATCTTGCTGACCACGCCCTTGTTGCCGTGGCGGCCGGCCATCTTGTCGCCCACGCTGATCTTGCGCTTCTTGGCGATGTAGACCTTCACCAGCTTGATCACGCCCGGGGGCAGCTCGTCGCCCTTGCGGATCTTGGTGATCTCCTTGTCCTTCTCCACGAGCAGGTCGCTCTTGCGGTCCTCGGCGATGGCCTTGGCCCGTTCGCTGGCCATGCGGGCCTCTTCCTTGCCGCCCTTCAAGTCCTTCTCGATCGACTTCACCGCTTCGGCCGTGCTCTTGTCGATGGCCTCCAGCAGCTTGTCGAACTTCTTCTCGACCTGCTTGACCATCTCGTTCTCTTGCTTCTTCGACATCTCCTCGCGGTCGTGGCGGGCGAAGACGCGCACGTCGATGATCTTGCCCTCGACGCCCGGGGGCGTCTTCAGGCTCGCGTCGCGCACGTCGCCGGCCTTCTCGCCGAAGATGGCGCGCAGCAGCTTCTCTTCCGGGGTCAGCTCGGTCTCGCCCTTGGGGGTGACCTTGCCCACCAGGATGTCGCCCGGCGCCACGTCCGCGCCGATGCGAACGATGCCGCTCTCGTCGAGGTCCTTGAGGGCCTCCTCGCCGACGTTGGGGATGTCGCGCGTGATCTCTTCCTTGCCGAGCTTGGTGTCGCGGGCCTCCAGCTCGAACTCTTCGATGTGCACCGAGGTGAACACGTCGTTGTAGACGAGAGCCTCGCTGAGGATGATGGCGTCCTCGTAGTTGTAGCCGTTCCAGGGCATGAAGGCGACCAGCACGTTCTTGCCCAGGGCGAGCTCGCCCTGGCGGCTGGCGGGGCCGTCGGCGATAACCTGGCCCTTGCGCACCTTCTGGCCCTTGTAGACCTGGGGCTTCTGGTTGACCGAGGTGTCCTGGTTGCTGCGCTTGTACTTGGTCAGCTTGTAGGTGTCCAAAGTCGAGCGCACGGCGCTCTCGTCGCGGCTGTCCGCGGCCACCACCACCTTGGCGGCGTCCACGTACTCGACCACGCCGTCGCGCTTGGCCACCAGCACCGAGCCGGAGTCGTAGGCGCTGCGGAACTCCATGCCGGTGCCCACGAAGGGCGGATCGGCCCTGAGCAGGGGCACGGCCTGGCGCTGCATGTTGGAGCCCATCAGCGCGCGGTTGGCGTCGTCATGCTCCAGGAAGGGGATCAGGGCGGTGGCCACCGACACCAGCTGCTTGGGGCTGACGTCCATGTAGTCGATCTGCTCGGCGGGCGTCAGGGGGTAGTCGGCCTTGTGGCGGGCCAGCAGGACCGCGTCCTTGAAGCGCCCCTTCTCGTCCATCGCCTCGTTGGCCTGGGCGATGACGTAGTTGTCCTCCTCGTCGGCGGACAGGAACTCGATCTTCTCCGTGACCCGCCCCTTTTCGACCTTGCGGTAGGGGGTCTCGATGAAGCCGTATTCGTTGACCCGGGCGTAGGTGCTCAGGGACACGATCAGGCCGATGTTCGGGCCTTCCGGGGTCTCAATGGGGCACACGCGGCCGTAGTGGGTGTGGTGCACGTCGCGCACTTCGAAGCCGGCGCGCTCGCGGTTCAAACCCCCGGGCCCCAGGGCCGAGAGGCGGCGCTTGTGGGTCAGGGCCGCCAGCGGGTTGGTCTGGTCCATGAACTGGCTGAGCTGGGAGGAGCCGAAGAACTCCCGCACCCCCGCGGTCACGGGCTTGGCGTTGATGAGGTTGGCCGGCATGGCCTCCTCCATGTCCAGGATGGACATGCGCTCCTTGACGGCCTTCTCGATGCGCACCAGCCCGAGGCGGAACTGGTTCTCGAGCAGCTCGCCGGCGCTGCGCACGCGGCGGTTGCCCAGGTGATCGATGTCGTCCTTCTCGCCCTTGCCGTTGTTGAGGTGCAGCAGGTACTTGATGGTCTCGACCAGGTCTTCCTTGGTCAGCACGCGCGTGGTCAGCGGCTGGTCGAGCTTCAGCTTCTTGTTCAGCTTGTAGCGGCCCACCTTGGCCAGGTCGTAGCGGCGGGTGTTGAAGAACAGGTTGTCCCAGAGGTTGCGGGCGCTCTCCAGCGTCGGCGGATCGCCTGGGCGCAGCTTGCGGTACAGCTCCAGCAGGGCCTCTTCCTCGCCGCGCACCGAGTCCTTTTCGACGGTCCGGCGCACGCTGGCGTAGAGGTCCTGCTTGGGGATGATGATGACTTCGACCTTCTTGACCTTGGCCTTCTCGAGCTTCAGCTGCAGTTCCTTGCTGATCTCGACGTTGGCGGGGGCCAGCACTTCGCCCGTGCGGGGGTCGATGACCTCGGTGGCCGTGATGCGCCCGGCTAGTTTGCCTTCGACCGGCAGGGCCTCTTTCTCGTAGAACAGGTCCAGGATCTTGTCGTCGGAGCCGTAGCCCAGGCAGCGCAGCATGAGGCTGGCCAGGATCTTGCGCTTGCGGTCGATGCGGGCGTAGACCAGGTCGTTGGCGTCGAATTCGAATTCGAGCCAGGAGCCGCGGTAGGGGATGACGCGGGCGGTATAGAGCTTGCGTCCGCTGGTGTGGGCCTTGCCGTCGTCCTCGTCGAAGCTCACGCCGGGGCTGCGGTGCAGCTGGCTGACGATGACGCGCTCCGCGCCGTTGATGATGAAGGTGTTGCGGTCCGTCATCAGGGGCAGCTCGCAGAAGAAAACCTCCTGCTCGCGGATGTCCTTGATGCGCTTGACGTGCGTCTCGGGGTCCTCTTCGCGGACCACCAGGCGCAGGGTGACCTTCAGGGGCGCGGCGTAGGTCATGTCGCGTTCCTGGCAGTCCTCCACGTTGTAGCGCGGCTCGCCGAAGCTGTAGCCGGCGAACTCGAGGAAGCTGTTTTCGTTGCTGTCGTAGATCGGGAAGACGGAGCTGAAAGCGGCCTGCAGGCCGACTTTCTTGCGGTCCTCCGGCAGCACTCCGAGCTGCAGGAACTCGTCGTAGGAGCGTTTTTGCAGCTCCATCAGGTCCGGGAGTTCCATGATTTCGGGGATGCGGGAGTAACTTTCACGTTTGATACGACCTTGGTCCGCGCCACGCGACATATAAAATTGCCTCCCCTGCGGGATCGAAGGAAAAGTTCAGGCTTTGGAGACAGCGACACCCAAGCAAAAAGCGGGCCATCCCCAGCGACACGTGTCTCTGCGGTGGACGCTCCCTGCCGTTGATTAGGCGTGCGTCAAAGCTTCCCTTTTCTCATCTGAAGATGTGAAGGAACAAAGATTATAGTCAGTGTCGAGAAATTCAGTCAATAGGGAAACACATAAAAGTGGTGGCCTCTGCAATCTACCCACAAGCCGTCCTTTAAAAGTTTCACCATGTAAAACTAAACGCTGCGGGTATCCATACAGAGGATGTATTCCTTGCCCGATGCGTCGTTGAAGCGGCTGGCGAGGGTCCGGCAGAGGTTGCCCGTGGCCAGGCTGACATACTGCTCGCTGATGAAGGGATCCTGGGTACCCAAGGTCAGCCCAAGGTAGTAGTCCTTCAGGGAGTGGTCCGCGCCGGCTTCGGCCGGCACAAAGAGCCTGCTGCGCTGGCTTTCCCGCTGGTACTTCCACACCACGGTGGGGGTCTTCTGCACGCCCTTGGAATCCACCACGAAGAGGCACTCCAGGCTGGCGACGGGGTCCACGAAGCGGTCCAGGGTGGGCGTGAAAAAGGGGGCTTCGACTTTTTGCAGGGCCTGGCGGATCTTCTCCATCATCTGAAGATGGCGCTCGTTCTCCCGCTGGCGGACCTGCGTGCGGCCGGCGACGATCGCCTTCACCCGCATGGCCGAACGCTCCACGGTCGCCTTGGACACGGACAGGGCCAGCCGCGCGCCGGCCTGCGGCCTGCCGAAATGGAAGCCCTGCAGGAGATCCGCTCCCAGCTCCAGCGCCAGCACCGCGTCGTCCTCGTTCTCGACGCCCTCGGCCACGGTCAGGGCCCCCTGGCGGCGCGCCAAGGCGGCCAGGGCCTGGAACAGCGTGCGGCGTATGGGATCGGTGCTCAATCCCAGCACCACGTGGTCGTCGACCTTCACCACGTTCGGCTTCAGGTCGGCCACGCGGCGCATGCAGGCGGAGCCGCAGTCCAGGTCGTCCAGGGCCACGCAAAAACCGTGGGACTGGCAGGCCTCGATGAGGAAACGCAGCCCCGGGGCGCGCTCGAAGTCCAGGTCGCTGAATTCGAGCACCACGTCGCGGGGCAGGAGCCCGGCCTGGTCCACGGATTCCCTGATCGTCTCGGCGGAAAATTTTCCGCGGGAGAGCCGGGTGGCGTCCAGGTTGAGGAAGAGCGCGAGCGAGGTCCTGTTGGGCAGGGCTGCGAAGGCCTTCAGGGCCGACACGCGGCAGAGGTCGTCGAAAGCTTCGCTGAGGTTGGCCTCCTCCGCCCATCCGAACATCTGTTCGGGCGAGAAGCGGTTCACCGGGCCGTCCATGCCGCGGGCCAGGGACTCAAGGCCGACCACGGCCCTTTTTTTTATGGAGACGACCGGCTGGAAATGGGAGATCAGGGACTGGGTGGAAATAATTTCGCGGATCACTGTCGTGGGCATGGCTTGCCTGCTGGCACCTGGGGGAGGCGTGAGGAGGCTTGCCTGAGTGTAGTCCCTGGTAAAACAAAAGGCTTATAAAAAAAGCCCGTCGAGATTTTCCGGAAAAACAAACGGCGCGCGGGGCCTGCGGATTCCGGCCGAAGATTTTTCGGCCTTTTCCGGCGCTCCGGGCCCAAACGACAAGGAGCCGCCCATCGGGCGGCTCCTTGAGGCTTCGCGGGGTTTGGAACTACTTCACCTGGCAGGTGGCTCCGGCGTCTTCGAGGCTCTTCTTGATCTTGGCCGCCTCGTCCTTGCTCACGCCTTCCTTCAGGGTCTTGGGCGCGCCGTCGACCAGGTCCTTGGCTTCCTTCAGGCCCAGGCCGGTCAGCTCGCGCACGATCTTGATGGCGCCGATCTTCTTGTCGGCGGGCACCGAAACCAGCACCACGTCGAATTCGGTCTTCTCTTCGGCGGCGGCGGCGGCCGGGCCGGCGGCGGCGGCGGCCACGGGGGCGGCAGCGGTCACGCCGAACTTGCCTTCCAATTCCTTCACCAAAGCCGCCGCGTCCTTCAGCGACAGGGTTTCGATCTCGCCCACGAGCTGTTCAATGGTCAAAGCCACGGTAATTCTCCTTTGTGCTTGCCTGTTGTTTGTCTAGGGGACGGACGCCACCTGGCGCCCGCCGTTCACACTGTCATGCCTGCGCTCAGGCCGCTTCCGCGGCGGCCTTCTTGTCGGCGATCGCCGCCAAGACCCGCACCAGGTTCGTGGCGGGCCCGTTGATGACCCGGACCAGACGGCTGGCCGGCGCCTGCAAGGAACCCAGCAGTTTGGAGACCAGCTGCTCCTTGCTCGGCAATTCGGCGATGGCTTGGACATCGGCCGCGTTGTTGTTCTTGCCTTCCACCACTCCGCCCAGGACCTGCAACTTCTCGTGGGTCTTGGCGAAGCTGGTCAGCACCTTGGCCGGGGCCACGATATCCGTCTTGGAGATCGTGACGACGGTCGGGCCCGACAGGTAGCTCTCCAAGCCGGGGATCCCGGCTTCGGTCGCCGCCCGGGCCGCCAGCGTATTCTTGACGACACGGTGCACGGCGCCGACGGCGCGCAGCTGCGTGCGCAGCTCCGTGACCTCGGCCACGCTCAGGCCCTGGTTGCGGCTGACGTAGACCGCCGCGGTGCCCTTGAGCAAGGCGCTGAACTCGGCGATGGTTTTGACTTTTTCTTCAGTAGGCATGTGTTGTTCACCCCCCTTCGGACGCGAAAACAAGTCGGGGCCTCCCGCATGTTGCGAGAAGCCCCGACGCTGCCTGCGCGGCCGAAGGGAAACGGCCAAGCCTTGCAGTCCGTGGCGTCTCGGCCGGCCCGAAAATCTGGCTTAACCCGCTGATGGCGCGGGACCGGCTGTCTGTGACGCGGAGGACAAAACTGTTTCGCTATGATCCCGGCGTCTAGCCCGGGCCTATCGGCGGGGGCGGCCTTCAGGCCGCCCCCGCCAAGCCGTGCAAAGTCTTACTTGGCGGCCTTGGCCACCGCGAACTGCGAGGGCTCGAGCTTGACGCCGACGCCCTGCGTGGACGAGACCGCCACGCTCTTGACGTAGGTGCCCTTGGCTGTGGGCGGCTTGGCCTTGACCACGGCCTCCATCACGGCCTTCAGGTTCAGCTCCAGCTTAGCCCCGTCGAAGCTGGCCTTGCCGATGCGGGTGTGCAGCACGCCTTCGGCGTTCACCTTGAATTCGATCTTGCCGCCCTTGATCTCGCGGATGGCCTTGGCGACGTCCATGGTCACCGTGCCGGTCTTGGGGTTGGGCATCAGGCCGCGGGGGCCCAGCACCTTGCCCAGCTTTCCGACCTCGCGCATCATGTCGGGCGTGGCCACGGCCACGTCGAAGTCCAGCCAGCCCTTGGAGACCTTGTCCACCAGGTCCTCGGCGCCCACGACGTCGGCGCCGGCCTCGCGGGCCTCCTTCTCCTTCTCGCCCTTCACGAAGACCGCCACGCGGCGGCTGACGCCCGAACCGCCGGGCAGCATCACGACGCCGCGCACCTGCTGGTCCGACTGCTTGGGATCCACGCCCAGGTGCACCGCCACGTCCACGGTCTCGTCGAACTTGGACTTGGCGCCCTGCTTGACGATCTCCAGGGCCTCTTTGGCCGCGTACAGCTTGGTCTTGTCCACCAGGGGAGTGATGGTCTTCTGCTTCTTGGTGAGTGCCATTTCCGGTCTCCTTCGGTGGTGTGCGGATCCTTGGACCCGTGGGCGCCCCCCGTTCAGGAGGGCTTCCACCGCGATGGTGAGGGGCCGCCCAAACGGCGGCTCCTTTGGTGCTTAGACGACGTCGATCCCCATGGAACGGGCGGTGCCGGCGACGAGGCGCTTGGCCCCGGCCAGGTCCTTGGCGTTGAGGTCGGGCATCTTCGCCTTGGCGATCTCCTCCACCTGGGCGCTGGTCACTTTGCCGACCTTGGTCTTGTTCGGGACGCCGCTGCCCTTGGGCACGCCCGCCGCGCGCAGCAGGAGGATGGCCGCGGGGGGGGTCTTGGTGACGAAGGTGAACGTGCGGTCCGTGTAGATGGTGATCAGCGCGGGGATGATCAGCCCGTTGTCCTTGGCCGTCTTGGCGTTGAAGGCCTTGCAGAATTCCATGATGTTGACGCCGTGGGGCCCCAGGGCCGTGCCCACGGGGGGCGCGGGGTTGGCCTGTCCGGCCGGAATCTGTATTTTGACGACCGCCTTGATCTTCTTTGCCATGGCTTCCCCTTTGATGGCGGATGCGCTCTCCGCCTAAGACCTTTTAAAGGCGGGCCAAGCCCGCCGGACGCTCCTAGACTTCCTTCTCCACCTGGCCGAAATCGAGCTCGACCGGGGTGTTGCGGCCGAAAATGCTGACCATCACCTTCAGCTTGCCGCGTTCAAGGTTGATCTCCTCCACCTTGCCGGAGAAGGTCGCGAAGGGCCCTTCCATGACCTTGACCAGGTCGCCCTTGTCGAAATGGATCTTGCGGGTCGGACGCTCCTTGGAGCCCTTCATCTGGCCCAGGATGCTGTCCAACTCGTGGGCCTCCAGGGGCGTCGGCGTGTTGCCGGTCCCCACGAAGCCGGTCACCTTGGGCGTGTTGCGCACGGCGTACCAGCTTTCGTCGTCCAGGTCCATCTCCACCAGGATGTAGCCGGGGTAGAAACGCTTGGACGTGGTCTTTTTCTTGCCGCCCTTCGACTCCGTCACCTCTTCGGTCGGAACGAGCACCTGGAAGACCTTCTCCTGGAGCTTCATCGCCTTGATGCGGCTCTCCAGGTTGGTCTTGACCTTGTTCTCGAAGCCCGAATAGGTGTTTACAACGTACCAGTGGCGCGCCATGCGTCCCCTTCAACTAGTAGACGAGCTTGAGGCCCTGGCTGATGAGCCAGTCTTCGCTGAAGATGATCACCACGAAGATCACCGTCACGACCAAGACCACCAAGGAGGACATCTGGATCTCCTTGCGCCCCGGCCAGGTGCATTTCTTCAGCTCCTGCCAAGACTCCTTGCAAAACTCTATAAGCGGCTGCAACACATGCCTCTTGCAAAAGCCGGGAAGCCGTCCGTCCGCAGCCCCCGGAGCCTAGCTCCGGACGGGCACGTCGGCCCCGTTCCCGGGGGATTCAAATCAGGGGCGGCAGGACTTGAACCTGCAACATCTCGTTTTGGAGACGAGCACTCTACCAATTGAGTTACGCCCCTTCGCCGCCCCTTGAGGCCTTTCACGGCCCGAAAGGGCTCCCCGTCCGGCCTACTTGGCCTCGCGGAAAACCACGTGCTTGCGCAGCACGGGATCGAACTTCTTCAGCTCCAGGCGCTCCGTCTTGGTGCGCTTGTTCTTCTTGGTGAAGTAAAGATAGGGGCTTTCGGTGCTCTTGAGCTTGATGATCTCGCGCCCGGATTTCTTGGCCATGGCAGCTGTCCTTATTGGAAACGCCGCATAAAGCGCCTAACGGCGCGAGCGGCTCCTCGAGGCCCCCCAGGGGCCTCTCCTGGCTATTCGATGATTTCGGTAACCACGCCGGCGCCCACGGTGTGGCCGCCTTCGCGGATCGCGAAGCGCTGCTCTTTCTCCATCGCGATGGGCGTGATCAGCTCCACGGTCACCAGCACGTTGTCCCCGGGCATCACCATC
>DATHOE010000040.1:0-2009 GCA_035485275.1 bacterium | reverse complement strand
GGACTACCAATTCCCCACGCCCACCATCCCCCGGGTGCCGGGAGACGATGCCTATCAGGATTTTATCCGGGCCTGCAAAGGCGGCCCGGCCGCGAGTTCCAATTTCGATGTTTCCGGACCACTTTCGGAAACGGTGCTTCTGGGCAATCTGGTGATGCGTCTTGGCAAAAAACTGGAATGGGATTCGGCCAATCTCAGGGTGACTAACGCACCGGAGGCTGAGCCGTTCATCCGGGCACAATATCGCGAAGGGTGGGGCATTTAAGACCCTGCCGGTACGCAACGCGCGGGGGGCGGCACAATCCGGCTTCCCGTGCGTGTCGGGTCCGGTTTCGGCCGGATGCGGGCGCATCCTGATACTGCCCCCATTAAATAGAGTTCCAGAGCTCATCCCAATGTTGGTTGTGTCTGGCTTCGGTGAGTGCGGCGAGATGCAACATGCCTTTGGGCGTCCAAAACTGGCCCGGGCGTTTGAACCGGCACTGCCGTTGGCGGCAGGCCGACTCGACCGCTCCCGAGCCGATGGGCCAGCCACGGCGGTGGAGCGCATGGTAGTTCATGCGCTCAGCGTGGGCGGCAAAATAGTTCTGTTCACGTGCCACCACTTTGCCAGCCTCGCCTGGGGGAACTTTCAAAGCTGCGATCCGGGCGAGTACTTTCCGTTCGCCGCCATGGCGCATCTGGTGACGCAGGGGTTGGGCCCACCCTGCGGCGGCGGCCTCATCCTCTCCATGCAAGGTGCGTCCCAACGCCCAGAGATGTTCGCTGGCATGATAGAAGTCGAGCAGTTCGCTGGCCCCCGGCCAGCGGTCCTGCGCCAGATTCCAGATCCAGGCGGCACCATCGCCAACCACCAGCCGCGCCTTGGCGCGTCCCAGGCCGCCGCGCAAGGCCTCCCAGTGCAGGCGCCGGCCAAACTCCACCGGCTCGCCCTGCCAGCCAATGATCAGCTTGCCGGCGATGACCCCGCGCCCGCCAGCGGTGCGCGCGGATTTTTCCTGCGGATAATACACGCCGGTCTTCCATTCATGCCATTCCACGCGGTTTTTCTTGGTTTGCCGTTTGCCCCACCCCGGTCCCCGCTGGCGCACCTGCCAGCCGTCGAGCATGAGCACCCCCAGTTGGGCCGGAGCCCGCTGCGGCTCGGCTTCCACCGGCGGGTGCGGGAGTTGTTGCTGCTTTTGCTGCTCGGCGCGGGAGCCCAGACGGCGGGTCAAGGCGTGCAGCAGGGAGTCCGTGACCGGCACCCCCCACTTCTGCGCCAGGGCGGCCGCCTCCTCATAGGAAGCAGTGGCGGTAATGGTGAAGGCCAGCTTGTCCTCCAAGGCCAGACTCAACTGCTGGTGGCTCGTCAGCCCCCAGTGTTCCCGCATGGGACAGCCCCAATGCGCATCCGTCGTGTCCTGGCCGTAAATCACCGCCAGCCGGACCACCCCGGCCTCAGTCCGCAGCTGCATCGACCGCCGCCGCCGATGCACCACCCGGCTTTGACTCCGGGGGGAAAACGCCGCCATGCCGGTCGGCTTCCTCCTGCAATCGTTGTTGGAGTCGCTGGCGCATCCATTCGCGGCCTTCAGCCAGCACTTCCTGCTCCATCTCCCGCAAGGGCCGGGGACCGCTCGGTTTCGCATTCATCCTCTTCCTTTGGTTGGCGTTATTATGTCCGTTGGTTGAGGAACCGTTTACAGCCCCATTATGGGGGCAGTGTCAAGATGCGCCCCCAACGCCCACCCAGCCTCATTTCCGCTTTGCGTTTTTCCCCCTGTAACGTATTAATATCCGTCACATGAAAATTGTTTTAGCGTATTCAGGCGGCCTCGACACCTCGGTGCTGCTTTCGTGGATCAAAGAAAAGTACGACGCCGAGATGATCGCCTTCTGCGCCAACATTGGCCAGGAGGACGAACTGGACGGTCTGGAGGCCAAGGCCCGGAAGACCGGCGCGTCCAAGATTTACATTGATGATTTGCAGGAGGAGTTTGCCCGCGATTTCATTTACCCCATGATTC
>DATHOE010000039.1:0-34219 GCA_035485275.1 bacterium | reverse complement strand
GCCGATCTCCGCGCCCATGTTGGTGATGGTGCCCTTGCCCGTGCAGCTGAAGCTGCGCGCGCCGGGGCCGATGTACTCCACGATGGCGTTGGTGCCGCCCTTGACCGTGAGGATCTGGGCCACCTTCAGGATCACGTCCTTCGGCGAGGTCCAGCCCGACATCTTGCCGGTCAGGTACACGGCGATGCGCTTGGGGTGCTTCACCACCCAAGGCAGGCCGGCCATCACGTCCACCGCGTCCGCGCCGCCCACGCCGCAGGCCACCATGCCCAGGCCGCCGGCGTTGGGGGTGTGGCTGTCCGTGCCGATCATCATGCCGCCGGGGAAGGCGTAGTTCTCGAAGACCACCTGGTGGATGATGCCGGCGCCGGGCTTCCAGAAGCCGATGCCGAACTTGTCGCAGGACGAGGACAGGAAGGCGTAGACCTCCTTGTTCACGTCGTTGGCCGTGGCCAGGTCCTTTTCCGAGCCCTGGTAGGCCTGGATCAGGTGGTCGCAGTGCACCGTGCTGGGAACGCGCACCGTGGGGATCTGGGCCTGGCTGAACTGGAGGATGGCCATCTGGGCGGTGGCGTCCTGCATGGCCACGCGGTCGGGCCGCGTGTCGAGGAATCCGGAGCCGATCTTGAGCTCCTGGGTTTCGGGCTTGTCGAGGTGGCCCAGGACGATCTTCTCGGCCAGGGTCAGGGGGCGGGCCAGGCGCTTGCGGATGACGGCCAGGTTTTTGCGGGTGGTGTCATAGACGTTCTTGACCATTGCGGACGTGGTTTCGATCACTGGCATGGCGCTTGCTCCTTGAGGCCGCATCCCCGCGACAGGGAGGGTCCTCGTTGGGGTGGGTGAAAATTAGATTCTGGGAAGTGTGCCTTGTCTTGTCCAGCCCCATCTTCGCCCGTCTTGGCCGAGGCGGAGTTTATTGTCCCCGCGGGTCTTGCCGTGTTTTGCCTGCGCGGGGCATAATCGTTTTTAACCCGCACCCAGGATGGCCATGCCGCGCAAGGGCTTCGACAGGAATCCGGAATGAGTGAGGCCGGAATCCCCGCCTGGCCCCTGCGCCTGGGCCTCTGGTTCCTGGTCCTGGTGCTGGGCTGGTGCGCCCTGAAGGCGGCCCTCTACAGCGGCTACCTCTGCGGCTACCCCTACCAGGTGGACAGCCGGGAGGCGCCCCAGATGCGCTCGGCCCTGGCCATGGAGCAGGGCCGCAATCCCTGGGCCCCGGCCTTCGCGCCCCAGGATTACAACTGCTACGGCCCCCTCTACCCCCTGATCGCGGGACGGCTGCTGCCCAAGGATCACCAGGGCATCCAGGATTTCCGGGCCCTGAGCCTGGCGGCCCTGGCCCTCGCCGCGCTCCTGGTGGGCCTGGGCGCGGCCCGGCTGTCGGGCTCCGGGCTCGGCGGCTGCGCCGGGGCCCTTGCCGCCCTGGGCGGCTACCTGTTTTTCGTCACCCCCACGGCCCGCTGCGACGCCTTCGCGTCCCTGTTTTTCATCGCGCCGCTGGTCCTGGCGATCCTGATTTCGCGCTGGCCGTCCCTGGCGCTCTGCGCCCTGCTGTCGGCCCTGGCCTTTTTGGTCAAGCCCTACGCCGCGGCCGCGGGGCCGCTGCTGTGCCTGGTGCTCTGGGGCCAAGGCCGCCGGCGCGCGGCCCTGGGCCTGGGCCTGCTCTGGGCTTTGTGCCTGGCCGCCTGCGTCGCCTGGGCGCAGCTCACCTGGCCGGGCTACCTGGAATCGACCGTGCTCCTGCTGGGCAAGATGGGGATCAGCCTCCCCTACCTGCTCTTCCAAACCTCGGCCTACCTGCGCGCCGCCCTGCCGCTGCTGCTTTTGGTCACGGTGGCGCTGTGGCGTTTCCGCGGGCGGCGCCGGGCCTGGGCTTGGGCCCTTCCGGCCCTGGCCGTGTTCCTGCTGATGCTCTGGCTGGGCGGCAACGCCGGCGCGCTGCTGGAGTACCATTTTCAGATGCTGCACCCCTGCCTGATCCTGGCCGCGGCGGCCCTGTGGAGCGGGCGCCCGGCGTCCGAGCGCTGGCTGGAGGCGGGCCTGGTGTGGTGCGCCCTGCTCAGCGTGAACTACGGCACCGGCTTCATGGGCCGCTTCGTCCACGCGGATTTCAGCGGCTGGCATGAGGCCGAGGCCCTGGTGGCCTCCAGCCGCAGGCCCCTGCTCCCGCCGCTCCTCACCAGCGTGGCCACGGACTTCGGCAAGCCCGTGGCGGACAACGGCCTGAGCGAATTCCTGGTATCCGTGGGGCGGGGACCCTCCGCGGCCGCGATCCGCCAGGGCGGCCAGGACTGGAAAGCCTCCTGGGAGCTTGGGCTGAAGGAGCGCAGCGTGGACCTGGTGGTCTGCGACCCCGCCCATCCGCCGGCCCCGGCCCTGCTGGCGGGCTATGTCCAGGTGGGGCGGCTCTGCGTGCCGGAATTGCTCAGCCTGGAACCCTCCTACACCGACTGTTACCCGGTATACCGGCCCCGCCAGGGCGCTGTGGACCATCCTTCCAAAGGAAACCCCCTATGAGCTTCCAGGGCAAACGCATCGTCATCACCGGCGTCTCGCGCGGCATCGGCTTCGAGGCCGCCAAACTCTTCCTGCAGGCGGGTGCCGACGTCTTCGGCACGGCGCGCGACGCGGAGCGCCTCGAGAAAAGCGCCCTGGAGCTGAAGGCCCTGGGGCCCTTCAAGGCCTTTGCCGCGGACCTCTCCGACCCCGAGGCCCCCAAGAAAGTGGCCGAGGCCGTGAGCCGGCACTGGGGCGCGGTCGACCTGCTGGTCAACAACGCCGCGGTCTCGACCTGGCGCAAGGACTTCAAGACCGAAGGCGTGGGGGCGGTGGAGCACGACATGCGCGTCAACGTCTTCGCCCCGCACGCCCTGACCTTCCACCTGCTGACGCTCCTGAGGAACGGCGACGAGCCGCGCGTCATCAACGTCAGCTCGGGCGCGGGCATGCGCCGCTCCATGGTGGAGTCGCCCATCGGCGCCAGCTACCGCCTGAGCAAGTACACCCTCAACGGCCTGACCATGCTGTGGGCCGGCCAGTTGAAGGGCGAGGTGGCCGTGAACAGCCTGGATCCGGGATGGCTGAAGACCGACCTGGGCGGCCCCGAAGCCCCGGGCGAGCCCATCGACGGCGGACGCCGGGTGCTGGCCCTGGCCGCGCTGGGACCGGAAGTGACCGGCCGTTTCTTCTACGGCGACAAGGAAGTCGAGTTCTAAGAGGAGCCAAAATGCTGACGGACGAAGAAGCCCTTGAAGTGGCGCGCACCTGCAAGGTGGTGGCGGTGGTGGGCATGACCGACGGGTCCAAGCCCGGGCGCCCCAGTTTTGACATACCCCGGATGCTGCAGGAGAGGGGCATCACGGTCCTGCCCGTGAACCCCCTGATCAAGGAAGCCCTGGGCGTGCCCGCGGTGGCCCATCTGGCCGACCTCACAGCGGTCCCGGACCTGGTGGACATCTTCCGCAGGCCCGAGGCCATCCCGGAGCTCACGGACGAATTGCTGGCCTTGGCCCCGGGCCGGCGGCCCAAAACCGTGTGGCTCCAGACCGGCATCAGCCATCCCGAGTCCGAAGCGCGGCTGGAGGCGGCCGGATACCAGGTTGTTTCGGACAAATGCCTGGGCGTGCTGGTGGCGCGCAGCGGGCGCTAATCTTATCAACAACTTATGCACGGGCCCGGGACGTGCTACACTGTTCCCCTAGTTTCGCCCCTGCTATGAGGTTCCATGGAAGTCAAACCGGGTCAGCTGGTGCGCGAGCGCATCAGCGGGGAACGCTCCCCTGAAACAAGCGTGCCCCCGTCCCCGGCCCTCCTGTCGGTGACCCCTCTCGGCGGTTTCGGCGAGATCGGCAAGAACTTCACCCTGGTGGAGTACGGCGGCAAAACCCTCATCATCGACTGCGGCCTGCGCTTCCCCAACGTGGCGGAGCACCCGGGCATAGACCTGATCATCCCGGACTTCAGCTACCTGCGGGGCCTCAAGGACGGCATCGTCGGCCTCCTGCTGACGCACGGGCACGAGGACCACATCGGCGCCCTGGCCTTCCTGCTGCGGGAAATGCCGATGACCGTGTACGGCACCCGCTTCACCCTGGCCCTGGCCAAGGGGCGCGTGGCGGAGATGGGCCTGTCCGACCGCGTCCGCTGGATGGAGATCGCCCCGGGCGGGCGGCTCAACCTGGACCCCTTCAGCCTGCGCTTCTTCAGCGTCTGCCACAGCGTCTGCGACGGCATCGGCATCGCCGTGGGAACGCCCCTGGGCACCATCGTGCACTCCGGGGACTTCAAGTTCGACGCCGACCCGGTGGACGGGCGGGGCCTGGACCGGGAGATCCTGCGCGAGCTGGGCGAGCAGGGCGTGCTGGCGCTGCTGAGCGACAGCACCAACGTGGAGCGGCCCGGCTGGACCCAGGGCGAACGCAGCGTCAAGCCCGCCCTGGAGCGGGCCCTGGCCACGGCCCAGGGCCGCGTGTTCCTCACCAGCTTCGCCAGCCACGTGCACCGCTTCCAGCAGATTCTGGAGGCCGCCCAGGCCACCGGCCGGGTGGTCTGCCCCCTGGGGCGGAGCATGGAAGGCAACATGCGCATGGCGCGCGAGCTGGGCTACCTCAAGGTGCCCGAGGGCGTGCTGGTGGACCTCTCCACGGTGCAGCGCCTGCCGCCCAACCGCGGCGTGGTCGTGAGCACGGGCAGCCAGGGCGAGCCGCGCAGCGGCCTGGCCCGCCTGGCCGACGGGGCCCACAGCGACCTGAAGGTCTCCCCCGGGGACGTGCTGGTCTACTCGGCCCGCGCCATCCCGGGCAACGAGCGCACCATCAGCGCCCTCATCAACAACTTCTACCGCCGCGGCGCCGACGTCATCACCGAGCGCAACGAGCTGGTCCACGTCAGCGGCCACGGCTCGCGCGAGGACGGCCGCGAGATGCTGCGCCTGCTCAAGCCGCGCTACTTCCTGCCCGCCCACGGCGAGCTGCGCCACCAGGTGACGCACCGCCGCCTGGCCTTCGACGAGGGCATCACCGCGGACCGGGTCTTCCTGCTGGAGAACGGCCAGCGCTGGACCTTCGACGGCCGCAAGGCCAGCGCCGACCTCTTCGTCAGCGCCGGCGAGGTCCTGGTGGACGGCCTGGCCATGGACGATGTGGACTCCCTGGTGCTGCGCGACCGCCAGCACCTGCGCGAGGACGGCCTGGTGGTCTGCTCCGTGGGCCTCAGCCGCCGCGACGGGGAGGTCCTGCAGGGCCCCCACCTGCTGGCCCGGGGCCTCATGGCCGCGGACCTCGAAAGCCTGCTGGAGGAGGCCGGGGCCCAGGTGCACGCGGTCCTCTCGGAGCAGGCCGCCTACGGCAAGGCCCCGGACTGGGACCAGGCCCGCGACCTGACCACGACCACCTTGAAGCGTTTTTTCAAGAAGAAGCTGCAGGCGAGGCCGGTGATCGTGCCGGCGGTGCTGGAGATCTAGAACGCTTCCCCCTTTGGAGCTGCCTTTGGCCGCCACGAAGACAAAGAAAAAAGCCAAGAAGAAAATCCCCGCCAAGCGCGCCGCGCAGGCCCCCCTGCGCGCGCGCGCCAAGGAGGCCCCGTCCGCGCGCGCCCAGGGCGGATTCGTGACCAAGGCCTGGGAGGCCGCGCTGGAGTTCACCCAGGAGCGGCGCCAGGAGCTGTGGGGCCTGCTCTACATGATCTCGGGGCTCGCCTTGGGCCTGGCCCTCCTGCCCAAGGACCCCGATTTCCTGGGCCTGGCCGGATCCTACCTGTTCCGCTTCTGCTTCGGCGCCATCGGCGTCGGCTACCTGGCCCTGCCGGCCGCCCTGCTGACCCTGGGCTTCTGGAACCTGACCCAGCGCCAGGTGCGCGCGCCCTCGGTGAAGGCCGCGGGCTGGGCCCTGATCGTCGTCTCCGTGTGCTGCCTGACCAACTGGTTCCTGCCCGACAAGATCGCCGCGGGCGTGGCCGTGGACCTCTACGCCGGGGGCCTGCTCGGCCGCCTGCTGGGCGGGGCCATGGTGCAGTACCTGTCCACGGCCGGCACCTTCATCCTGTGCATCGCCTTGGTGGCGGTGGCCGTGTACCTCCTGGAGCAGGAGGCCCTGGTCAAGATGGCCTTCCTGCGCGCCTATGAGCGCCTGAAGGTGGGCCGCGGCTTCAAGGTCGCCTTCCCCGCGCGCGCCAAGGATTCCGGGGTGAGGCTGGAGCGCGGCGCCGTCGCGGTGCGGGACGAGGAGATCGAGGAGGAGGAGGAGGCCGAAGAGCCCGGGCTCGCCCCCGCGAAATCCCCCGAGGGCAACGACATCAAGCTCGCCGACGCCCGCGAGCGCGAGAACATCGCCGCGCGCTTCCTGAAGCAGCGCCAGAAGATCAAGGTCAGCGAGGCCGGCCCGCGCGTGAACACCAGCGCCAGCACCGAGGCCATCTCCACGGCCCAGGAGCGCCCCTCCAGCGACCTGAAGGACTACAAGCTGCCCTCCCCGGATCTCCTGACCGGCTCCTCGGGCTCCATCAGCGCGCCCAAGGACTACGAGGAGGTCAGCGCCAACCTGCAGCGCGTGCTGGCCAGCTTCGGCGTGTCCGCCAAGGTGGTGGAGGTCTGCCCCGGCCCCACCGTGACCCGCTACGAGATCGCCCTGGCCCCCGGCGTCAAGATGAGCCGCGTGGTCTCCCTGGCCGACGACATCGCCCTGGGCGCCAAGGCCAGCGTGGTGCGCATCGAGGGCCCCATCCCCGGCAAGGGCACTCTGGGCATCGAGATCCCCAACCTCAAGGCCGTCACGGTCACCATGCGCGAGCTGGTGGAGACCGCGGAATTCCAGGGCGGCGGGCACAAGCTGATCTTCGCCGTGGGCAAGGACATCGGCGGCAGCATGATCTTCAGCAACCTGGCCGAGATGCCCCACCTCATGGTGGCGGGCGCCACCGGCTCGGGCAAGTCCGTCTGCCTCAACGCCATCATCACCAGCATCCTCTTCCGCGCCGCGCCCGACGAGGTCAAGTTCCTGATGGTGGACCCCAAGCGCGTGGAGCTGACGCCCTACGACGGCATCCCCCACCTCCTGCGGCCCGTGATCTCCAACCCCAAGGAGGCCGCCGGCGCCCTGCGCCTGCTGCTGGAGGAGATGGAGGACCGCTACAAGCTCCTCGCCGCGGCCGGCATGCGCAAGATCGACGACTACAACGAGTGGATCGCCGCCCGCCAGGAGCAGAAGGATGCCAGCCCGGTGATGGAGGACGAGGAGCTCTCGGACATCCCCAAGGAGAAGGACCCCCACCACCGCCTGCCCTACATCGTGGTGGTGGTGGACGAGTTGGCCGACCTGATGATGGTCAGCGCCAACGAGGTGGAGAACGGCATCTGCCGCCTGGCCCAGATGGCCCGCGGCGTGGGCATACACCTGGTCATCGCCACGCAGAGGCCCTCGGTGGACGTGATCACCGGCGTCATCAAGGCCAACCTCCCCAGCCGCATCGCCTTCCAGGTCTCCAGCAAGATCGACAGCCGCACGATCCTCGACGGCAGCGGGGCCGAGGCCCTGCTGGGCCGGGGCGACATGCTCTACAGCCCCTACAACGTGAACAAGCCCGTGCGGGTGCAGGGCTGCTTCCTGTCGGGCTCCGAGGTGGCCAGGGTGGTGGCCCACGTCAAGAACCAGGCCGAGCCGGTCTACGATCCGCGCTTCGCCCTGGCCGCCCCCTCCCTGGAGTCCGCAACGGAGGGCGAGGGCGAGGACTTCGGCGACGTGGACGACGAGCTCTATGAACAGGCCCTGCGCGTGGTCATCTCCGCGGGCCAGGGGAGCACCAGCGTGCTGCAGCGCCGCCTCAAGCTGGGCTTCGGCCGCGCCGCCCGCCTGCTGGACCGCATGGAGGCCGAGGGCTACATCGGCCCCGCGGAGCACAACAAGCCCCGCAAGCTGCTGATCAAGCCCTCGGACTATTCCGACGGATCCCCGGACTCGGCGCCCTCGCTTTGAGGCCTTGGCGCCTACTGGCCCTGGCCCTGCTGGCGGGCGCCACAGCCTGTCCGCTGGCCGCGGACCAGTCCCAGGCCCCCTCCGGGGAAGGCCACCACGGCCTGGCGCCCCTGCGTTTCCTGCCGGGGGACGTGCTGCAGGGCCTGCTGGAGGCCCAGGACCGCCGGGCCTGGACCCGCGCCGATATCGTCAAAAGCGAGCAAACGCTTGGGGAAAAACGCGCGCCCAGCGTCACCAAGGGGACCATGGTCGCCAGCGGCGGCAGGGCCCGTTTGGAGATATCAAGCCCATCCCCGGGCCTGATCGTGGCGGACGGGAAGTTCCTGTGGGTGGAACTGCCGCAGGTGGGACAGGTCTACCGTTACAGGCAGTCCGACCTGGCCGCCTCGGGTAATTTCTTCCTCGACCTGGCATCCAGCATTCGTCATTATGCCAAGGACAGCGTCAAGCGGCGCTTCCGGCCGGGCCCTGGTTACGACGAAAAACGGGTCTCCGCCTTTGAACTGGTGCCCACCAAGACCAGCGCGGCCGGCTTCGAGCGCCTGCGCGTCTGGGTGGACGTCCGGCGCTGGATCGTCCTGCAGGTGCAGCTCGATTACGGCGGCAGCCGCAGCGACATCAGCTTCACGAAGGTCAGCGTCATCAGCGTGCGGGGCCTGCGCCTCGATCCCGCCCAAAAATTGCCCAAGGACAGCTTCAAGTACCGCCGGCCCAAGGGCTATGAGCTGTTCAAGATCGACTTGTGAGACCGGAAATGACGGACAGAAAAGACGTTTTGAACCTGTACCTCTCGGACCTCCGGCGCTCGGCCAAGCTGAGCGTGGAGCAGGTGTGCCTGCGCACCAAGATCCAGGCCCGTTTCGTGGACGCCATCGAGGCCGGCCATTTCGGCGAGCTTCCGTCCAACACCCATCTGCGCGCATTCTGCCTGGCCCTGGCCAAGGCCAGCGGCGGGGATGAGGCCCATACCGCGGCCCTGGTGCGCGGCCAGCTGGCCGCCAGCGCGCCGCTGGCGACGGAAGCCGAGGAGCGCGGTTTCGACACTCCCGCCCCCGCGCCGGGCCTGTCCGTCCAGACCCCGCCCAAGGCCGGAGGCTTCGTGTCCTCCGAGGCCGTCTTCGCCGGCGCGGCCGCGGGCCCTTCCGCGGGCGGAGGCGGAAACCTGGCCTCGGCCTCCCTGGTCGCGGCCTCGGCGCGCCTGCGCTCCCTGCCCCTGTCCGTCCTGCTCACCCTGCTGGCCCTGGCCGGAACCTTGAGCTACGGCGCGGCCTGGTCCGTGGAGCACTGGCGCCAGCACCAGATTTCGCAGCTTCTGGGTTCGACCGCCGCGGAGAGCGCGCCGGCCGCGCCCCTTGCGGGCGCTCCGCCGCAGCCCGCGGCCGTCCACGCGCAGTCCAAGACCCTTCCCGCGGCCCCGGCCGGATACGCCGCGGTCCAGGCCCCCCAGGCCTCCGGCGCGGCCGGGCCCGTGATGCAGCTCACCCTGCGCGCCCGGCGCGCCTGTTGGCTGGTGCTGGAGATCGACGGCAAGCGCCTGCCCACCGTCACCATGCAGGACGGCGACAAGCTCAACTGGAACGTGTCCCAGCGCGCGGTGATGCTGGCCGGCAACCTGGGCGCCCTGCGCGTCTGGTGGCTGGGCGACAACCAGGGCTACCTCGGCGACCTCGACACCCGCGCCAACGCCGTGGTCTTCGAGCGCGGCCGCCTGCCGCGCATCGACCCCTCCGCGGCCCTGCCCCTGCCCGCGGGCATCCCGCAATAGAATCCTTCTCGGAAGCTCCGGATCATGGCCTCTGAAAACTCCTTCGATGTGGTGTCCAAGCCCGATTTCCAGGAGCTGGACAACGCCATCAACCAGACCCTCAAGGAGCTCGCCACCCGCTTCGACTTCAGGGGCGCGGCCTACAAGGTGGAGCTCGACAACAAGGCCAAGGAGCTGAAGCTGGAGAGCGACAGCGAGGGCCGCCTCAAGAGCGTGGTGGACGTGCTCCACGGCAAGCTGATCAAGCGGGGCCTGAGCCTGCGCTGCCTGGAGCTCAAGGACGCCGAGCCCGGCGGGGCCGGGGTCTGGCGCCAGACCGCCAAGCTGGTGGACGGCATCCCCATGGACAAGGCCAAGCAGGTGGTCGCCTCCATCAAGGAAAAGAAGTTCAAGGTCACCGCCAGCATCCAGGGCGAAAGCGTCCGCGTTTCATCGAAGAGCAAGGACGAGCTCCAGGGGGTCATGGCCCATGTGAAGTCCATGGACCTGGGCCTCGATATCCAGTTCACCAACTTCAAGTAGGGGCGTGCATGAAGCGTTCCACCCTGTTCCTAGCGCTACTGGCCCTGGGCCTTTGCTTGGCCGGACCGGCCCGGGCCCTTGATCCCCTGCCCGAGGTGGTCCAGGGCGAGGGATACAAGACCTGGACCCTGCAGGCCGACCTTCCGCTGCTGAAGCTGGAGGACGCCCTGTCGGACCTGCGCTCCAGCGACACGATCCGCCATGACCGCGTGCTGGCGGCGCTGGGCATCGGGCCCGAGTCCATGGGCCGGGGCGAGTTCGCCCTGCCCGAGATCGACGCCCCCGCCCAGGCCGTGACGCAGTTCCTCAGCTTCGACCGGCGCAAGCTGGCCATCCTCACCGCGCCGGTGCGCGGCCACCACCGCTGGTACGCCGTGGTCCTGCGCCAGGAGGGCAACGGCGAGGCCTATTGGCGCGCCTTCCAGGTCTTCATCTTCGACACCGACCCCGAGAAGGGCCTGGTCCAGGACTTCCCGGACATCCTGGGCGACGACGTCCGTTTCTGGGAGGTCGGCCACACCGTCAAGGACGACATCTACGGCCGCGCCCAGGCCACCAGCATCTTCCGCTACGACGACGTGGGGCGCATGCGCCTCACCTACCAGGAGCTGTCCGACGCCTACCTCACGGCCAAGTTCATGGGCCAGTCCCTGCGCCTGAAGCAGACCCTGGTGTTCCACAAGGACCAGCGCATCGTGCGCAAGCTGGACATGAGCTCCTACCCCTGGATGCGGCGCGAGGAGTTCGACCACTACATCGGCGTGGAGGCCGGCCAGGCCCGCCCCTCCAAGGTGTGGACCCTGAAGGAGAACTTCGACTGGGATCCCGCGGACTTCGACTTCTACAACCCCGACCAGGAGCTGGACAAGCTGCTGCATTCGCCCTCGCCCTTCATCCGGGGCGTGGCCGCCAAGCGGCTGGGTGAGCGGCTCAAGACCGCGCCCAAGGGCCTGGCCCGGGCCGTGTGGAAGGACAAGAACCCGCTGGTGCGCATCTATGTGGCCCTGGCCCTGGCGCAGATCGGCGACCCCTCGGCCCTGCCGGACGTGGACAAGGCCCTGCGCAACTACAATGAGGACGACACCGTGGTGGAGGCCCTGACCCGCGCCCAGACCGCGCTGGAGGCCGACAAGGCCCAGGCCACCGCCGGCTCGGCCGCCCCCTCCGGCGGCGGCGACGCCGCCCCGGCCGGGCAGAACTAGCGCCCCTGATGAAGCAAAACGTACGTATCGGCATGGTGTCCCTGGGCTGCCCCAAGAACCTGGTGGACAGCGAGCTGATGCTCGGCCAGCTGGCCCAGCACCAGTATGAGATCACCTCGGACCCGGCCGACGCCGAGGTCCTCATCGTCAACACCTGCGGCTTCATCGACAAGGCCCGCCGCGAGAGCGTGGACACCATCCTGGAGATGGCGGAGTTCAAGCGCAGCGGAAGCTGCCGGAAGCTGCTGGTCACGGGCTGCCTGGTGCAGGGCTACGGCAAGGAGCTGAAAGGCGAGCTGCCCGAGGTGGACGCCTTCCTCGGCAGCGCCGACTACGCCGGCATCGCCGGCGTGGTGAAGGGCCTGCTGGGCGAGAAGCGCGACGACGACGCCCTTTTGAAGGTATCCAATCCGGTCTGGCTCTACGACTCCAAAAGCCCCCGCCTGCTGAGCACCCCGCCCTACATGGCCTACCTGAAGATCGCGGAGGGCTGCGACCACGCGTGCGCCTTCTGCGCCATCCCGAAACTGCGCGGGCGCATGCGCAGCCGGCCGGTGGAGGACATCCTCCTCGAGGCCCGCGCCCTGGCCGAGCGCGGGGTCAGGGAGCTCAACGTCATCAGCCAGGACACCAGCGAGTACGGCCGCGACCTCTACGGCAAGCCCCGGCTCAAGGAGCTGATGGAGGGCCTGGCCACGGTCGAGGGCCTGCGCTGGGTGCGCCTGCACTACCTCTACCCCGCCTACCTCGACGACAGCCTCATGGACGTCATGGCCCGCGAGGGGCGCCTGGCCAAGTACGTGGACCTTCCCCTGCAGCACGGCGACGACGCCATGCTCAAGGCCATGCGCCGGCCCGGCACCCGCCGCGGCAACCTGGAGCTGCTGGAGCGCTTCCGCCGCCGCGTGCCCGACGCCGCACTGCGCTCCAGCTTCATCGTGGGCTACCCCGGCGAGACCGAGGCCCAGTTCGAGTCCCTCTTGTCCTTCCTTGAGGAAGCCCAGCTGGACCGCGTCGGCGTCTTCTCCTACAGCCAGGAGGTCCTGACCGCCTCCGGCGGCCTGGAGGGCCAGGTGCCCGAGAAGGTCAAGGAGCGCCGCCGCAAGGAGCTCATGCGCGCGGCCGCGGCCCTGTCCGAGAAGCGCCTGCGGCGCCACAAGGGCAAGATCCTCGATGTGATGGTCGAGCGCCCCTCGCGCGGCGCGGACACGGGCGTGGTGGATTCCGTGGAGCACGGCGCCCTGGCGCCCGAACGCAAGCCGGCGGCCTTCCGCAAGGGGGCCAAGGACCTGTGGGTGGGCCGGACGCAATGGGACGCCCCGGACATCGACGGCAAAGTCTATTTCCCCCCGCGCCCCGGCGCGGACCTGAAGCCGGGCGACTTCGTGCGGGTGCTCGTCGAGCAGACCACCGAACACGACCTGGTGGGAAGCCAGCAATGAGCCCGCGCCGGGCCAAAACCGCCCCGGCGCCGAGGACCAATGAAGCACCCGCGCGCCCTTCCGCCCCGCGGCCCGGGGCTCTGCGCCAGGGCGGCCGTTTTTTCCGCAAATTTCTCGCCCTGCCCTTCCCGCTCTTCCGCTGGCACAAGGTCAACCTCGCGAACCAGCTGACGCTGCTGCGCATCGCCCTCCTGCCCCTCTACGCCTACCTGTTCCTCAGCGACAGCATCGCGGCCCAGTGGGCCGGGCTGGGCGTCTTCATGGTGTGCGCCTTCACGGACTGGCTGGACGGCTACGTGGCGCGCAAGTTCAACCTGGTGACCAATTTCGGCAAGGTCATGGACCCCCTGGCGGACAAGCTGCTCATGCTCACCGCCATGATCCTCTTCGTCCAGGTCGGCCTCGTGCCGGGATGGATGATCGTGGTGATCTGGTGGCGCGAGCTGGCCGTGACCGGCCTGCGCACCCTGGTGGCCGCCCGGCGCACGGTGCTGGCCGCGGACGCCTGGGGCAAGGCCAAGACCTTTTCGCAGGTGGTGGCCATCGTCGGCGGCATGCTGGTGTATTTCCTGCAGAACACCCTCAACGCCACGCTGCCGGACTGGCGCCTGCACCTCGAGAACGTCGGCCCCGGCGGTGAGCTCTGCGCCCGCATCCTGGACACCAACGCCGTCCCCCTCTGGACCATGCTGATCGCCACGGCGCTGAGCCTGTGGTCGGGCATCAATTATTTCTGGAAGAACTGGTCCCTCATCTGCCTTGAACTGGAAGAGGCCGAGAAGGTGGACGCTTGAGGCGGGCCCCGAAGAAGCCGGAGAAGGCCCAGCCCTCCCCGGCTACCGTGCAGGCCCTGCCCTTGCCGAAGGCTCCCGCCTGGGCCTGGGTCCTTGGCACCTGGTTCGGTTCCGGATTCTCCCCGGTCGCGCCGGGCACCGCCGGCACCGCGGCCTCCCTGCCCCTGGCCTGGGCCCTGGGCGTCCTGCTTCCGGCCTGGGGGGCCTGGAGCCCCTGGTGCCTGCTGGCCTCCGCGGCCCTCTTCTTCCCGGCGGTCGCCGCGTCCACGCGGGTGGAGCTCGCCCTGGGCCGCCACGACCCCGGCCTCGTGGTGGTGGATGAGACCCTGGGCACCCTGCTGACCATGGCCTTCCTGCCGGCCTCCGCCTTCCGCCAGTGGACCGCCTATGCCATCGCCTTCTTCCTGTTCCGGGTCCTGGACGTGTGGAAGCCGGGCCTGATCTGGCGCAGCCAGGACCTGCCCCATGGCTGGGGCATCGTGGTCGACGACGTCCTGGCGGGCCTGCTCGGCGGGGCCCTGCTGGGCCTGCTCTGGTGGCTGGAACTGCGATGAAAAAAGGCGACATCTACCGGCGCTGGGAGGACACCCAGTCCCAATGGAACGACGACCGCTTCCTGGCCGAGACCGCCAACGCCTTCATGAAGCGCCGCTGGCGCCGCCTGAACCGCCGCGTGGCCGCCTTCTGCGGCCTGGAGGCCGGGCGCCTGGGGCGCGGCTTGGACCTGGTGGACGTGGGCTGCGCGCACGCGGACTTCGAGGCCTGGGCCAGGCCGCAGCTTGCGAGCTACACCGGGGTGGAGCCGAGCACGGCCCTGCTGCCGAAGAACCGCTCCGAGGGCGCGGACTTCCGTTTGCTGAGGGGCAAGGCCGAGAAGCTGCCCTGCGCGGCTAAGAGCGCGGACCTGGTGCTGCTCAAGGAAGTGCTCGACCACTGCTATGACCCGGCCGCGGTGCTGAAGGAGGCCTCCCGGGTCCTGCGGCCCGGGGGCGTCGTCCTCCTGACCCTGACCAATGACCGCGCCTGGTACAAGCGCCTCCTGCCCGGCCGCGCGGCCCGCATCAAGGCCGGCCAGCACGACCACCTGTTCTTCTTCCACCCCGACTGGGTCAAGGAGCTCCTGCAGGGGGCCGGCTTCAGGGACCTGGACGAGGAGGATTCCCACTACCTGCGCCTGCCCTACCGCGTGGAGTCCGTTCTGGGCCGTATGCCCGAAGCCTGCACCGACGCGCTGATGGACACGAGCGACGCGCTGGGGACCTTGAGCCTGCCCGGCATGGGCGGCAGTTTCTGGAGCTGGGGCAGGAAGCCCGTATCCCCGCGCCGATGAAGCGGGGAAGCCTGAAGATCGCGGTGGACGCAAGGGTCCTTGGGCAGCGCGGGGTGGGGCGCTACCTGGCGAACCTCCTGAGGGCCCTGGCCGAGACCCGCGAGGACCTGGCCCTGCGCCTCTACCTCGGCCCTTCCTCGGTGGAGGGGGCCCTGCCCAAGGACCCACGCTTCAGCGTGGAGCGCCTGGGCCAGGCGCATCCGGCCTGGGCCGAGCAGGTGCTCATCCCCCGCCGCGCGCGGGCCTGGGGCGCCCAGGTCCTGCACTATCCCGACAACAGCGGCGCCTTGGACCCGGGCCTGCCCATGGCCCTGACCCTGCACGACACGCTGTGGCGCCGTCCCCTGGGCGCGGCCATCGCCCGCCCCACGGGCCGCCAGCGCCTCCAGGATTTGTACCGCAAGTTTGTCTGCCCCCGCGCGGCCCGCGCCGCTGCCGTGGTCCTCACCGTCTCCCGCTATTCCGCCGACGACATCGCCGCCAGCTTGGGGCTCCCCCAGGCCAGGCTTCGCTGCGCCCCCAGCGGCCTGGACCCGGTTTTCGCGCGGCGGCTCGCGCCGGCAGCGGCCCTGCGCCTGGCGCAGGGCCTGGGCTTGGACCGGCCCTATGTCCTGGCCTCCGGGGCCGCGGACAAGCGCAAGAACATAGACCGGCTCATCCAGGCCTTCGCCCAGGCGCGCAACACGGATCCGCGCCTGGCGCATGCGTTGCTGGCCATCAGCTCCCTGCGTCCGGGCGAGGCCGCCACCACCAACTACCTGGCCACCGCCAAGGCCGCGGGAATTGCGGACTCCTTGCGCTTCCTGCCCTATGTGAGCGACGAACAGATGAAGGCCCTGTACCAGCGGGCCCTGTGCTTCGCCTTCCCCAGCCTGGGGGAAGGCTTCGGCCTGCCCCTTTTGGAGGCCTTCAGCATGGGCTGTCCCGTGCTGAGCGCGGACGGCACGGCCCTGCCCGAGGTCGCGGGCAAGGCCGCGGTCTACGCCGATCCTCTGGATGTGGCCTCCCTGGCCCGGGGCCTGAGCCTGGCGGCATCGCCCCAGGGCCGCGCCGCGCGCGTGGCCCTGGGGCGCGCCCGTTTGAAGCGTTTCAGCTGGAAGGCCAGCGCCCGGGTGCATCTGGACGCCTACTTTGACGCGGCCGCGCAGGGAAGCCGGCCATGAGCGCGGCCCTCAAGCCGGCCGCGCGCGGCTGGACGGACTCCGAGCCGCTCAAGGACCTGGCCTTCTGCGCCCTGCTCCTGGGCCTGGTGCTGCTGTTCCAGCGCGGCTTTCTGGATCCCGCCACCGTCAACAGTTCCTACGATTTCGCGCGCGACCACTATCCGACCTTCCAATGGCTGCATGACCGTTACGCCGCCCACCAGGGCGTTTTCTGGGACCAGTCCTCGGGCCTGGGCAACCCCATGTTCGACCTGGGCGCCAGCGCCTACTTCTATCCGCCGCTGCGCCTTATCGTCACCTATTTCAACGCCGTGCCCGCGGTGGCCCTGTGCATGGTCCTGCATTATTTCATCGCCGCCGCCGGCGCCTATTTCCTGGCGCGCTCCCAAAAGGCCTCGGCCTGCGCCTCCTTTGTCGCGGCGGTGGCGGTGGCTTTTTCGGGCGGGATGACGGACGTCAGCAGCTCCCTGGGCCTTTTGATCCCGCTGGCCTGGTTTCCCTGGATGATCCTGGGCCTGCTGATGGTGCAGGACGCGGCGCGGCCGCCCCTGGACAAGGGCCGCGCCTTGGCCGGCGTCGCGGTCCTGGGCCTGGCCACGGGCCTGTCCTTTGTCTGCGCCCACATCGGCATGGCCATGTGCCAGGTCTACGTCCTGGCGGTTTTGTACCTGGTCCACGGGCTCAGCGGTCCCGGCCGGATGAAGAGGCTGGGGGCCAGCCTGCCCGCGCTCCTGGCCGCAGCCCTCATCGCGGCCCTGCTCTACGGCGGCCAGGCCCTGGCCCTGCACCGGCTCATGGCCCAGGCCGGAAGGAGCGAGGTCTACAGCGAAGCCCAAGCCGCGGCGGGGGCCATGAACCCGGTGACCCTGGCGCAGATGTTCCTGCCCCATCTCCTGGGGCGCCTGCAGGACGCCAGCTTCCTGGGCCAGTCCTGGCGCTTCGGCACCAACGATCCCCAGGGTATCGCCCTTTATTGCGGCGTACTGGCCTTCGTGGCGCTCCTGTTCTTCATCAGCGCCTTCCCCTGGCGCTCGATCCTGCCCTGGCTCGCGGGCTGGCTCTTCCTGGTCCTCTATGCCCTGGGCAACTGGACGCCCTTCTTCCGATTCTTCTATTTGCTTCCGGTGCTGGGGCACCTGCACTGGGCGGTGCGGGCGGCCTGCCAGGGCGGACCGCTCCTGTGCGTGCCCCTGGCCTCGGGCCTGGACCGTTTGCGCACGCGGCCGAAACTTTGGCCCGCGCGCCTGGCCGCGGGCCTCGGCGCGGGGCTGGTCGTCCTGGCCCTGTGCCTCATTGCCGCGGATCCCTGGATCCAGGCCGAGGGCCGGCGCTTCGTGCTGGGCCACATCGTGGGCAAGGCCCTGCACGCCTATCCCGCGTCCTTCTACATCGACAAGCTGTCGCGCTGGCTGGCCGGCATGCGCATGCACGTGGCCAAGCAGGGCCTTTGGGCCCTGGCGACGGGAGCGGGGCTCGCGTTTCTGGCTTACGGGAAGACGGAATCCCGGCGCTCCTGGGCGCTCGTGCTCCTGGGCCTGGTCCTCTTCGCGGAGTTGAACGCCAATCTTTCGGACTACTATCCGACCCTGCCGCGAGCGGCGCTCTACGCCACGCCGGCCAGCGCGCAAAAAATCCTGTCCCTGGAGGGGCCCGGGCACGCGCCCTTCCGCAGCCTGGAATGGGGCCTGGGCGCGCAGCTGCGCCGCAGCTTCCCGCAGGGGCGTTTTTTTGGGGACACCAAGGGCGAGCTGCGCAACAACGCCCTGCTGGCCCCGAACCTGAACAAGATCTATGGGCTCGACCTGTGCAACTCCTATCCGTCCCCGGATTTCCTGCGGCTGGACGCCTTCACAGGCTGGTTCCAGGACCTGAACATGGACCCTCCCCAGCCGTCCACGCAGCTGCTTCCAAGGCGGCGGCTTTTTGACCTGTGCGGGGCGAAGTACCTGGTCCTGGGCGAGGCCCTTTCCGCCCCCGGGCTCACCCCGATCCTGGGCGATCCCGTCTATGTCTACCGCAACGAGAGGGCCCTGCCCCTGGCCTATGTCGCCGGCCGCTACAGCGGCGGCTGGACTGAAGCGTCCGCGGTCGCAGCCTTGGGGGATACCGCAAGCGCCCAGGCGCAATGGCCCCGGCCGGCCCTGGTCGAGGCGCCGGATCTGGGCGAGGGCAGAGGCAAGGGGACGGTGGCCTGGGTGAAATACACGGACCTGGACTGGCAAGTGGACGCCACCAGCCGGGGCCCGGGCGTGCTGGTCCTGTCGCGCCTCTATTACCCCGGCCCCTGGAAGGCCAGCGTCAACGGCCTGCCGGTCCCCCTCCTGGCGGCCAACGGAGCGCTCTGCGCCGTGCGCCTGAAAGGGGGCCTGGAGCACGTGCGGGTCTATTACGAGGACTCCCTGCCGGCCTGGGGCCTGGCGGCCCAGGCCCTGGCCTGGCTGCTGGCGGCCCTTTGCCTGCTCGCGGCCTCCGTTTCCGGGGCTTTTGGGCGCCTTTTTACCGGGGCGTCCGTCGCGGATTGACCCTGCCCTAGGGCCGCCTTATCATCTTCATCCCCGGCATCCAAGCCGGGGTGCCAGCTCCGCCCCCCGCGCGTCGGCGTCGGGCTGGCGACCGGGCCCGGCTCAACGAGACACCCAGGGAACCCCGCCAGGCCCGGAAGGGAGCAACGGTACCTGGGCGCCGTGTGAAGTCGGCCACCTGGCCGCCAGCTCCGCGCCGACGGGAAAAGTCGAATGTCATACCTAGTCATAGCCCGCAAATGGCGGCCGCAGACCTTTGAAGACGTCGTCGGCCAGGTCCATGTCACCCGCACCCTGCAGAACGCCATCTCCGCGGGCCGGGTCGCGCACGCCTATTTGTTCACCGGACCGCGCGGCGTGGGCAAGACCTCCACGGCCCGCATCCTGGCCAAGGCCCTCAACTGCGAAAAAGGGCCCACGCCCCATCCCTGCCTGGCCTGCCCCGCCTGTTTGGAGGTGGCCGGGCCGGGCAGCGTGGACGTCATCGAGATCGACGGAGCCAGCAACAACGGCGTGGAGAACATCCGCGACCTGCGCGAGAAGGTCCAGTACACCGGGGCCCGCGACCGCTACAAGGTCTACATCATCGACGAGGTGCACATGCTCTCGTCGGGCGCCTTCAACGCCCTGCTCAAGACCCTCGAGGAGCCGCCCGCCCACGTGGTGTTCATCTTCGCCACCACCGAGGTCGCCAAGCTCCCGGCCACCATCCTGAGCCGCACCCAGCGCTTCGATTTCCGGCGCGTGGGCGCAATGGAAGTGGCCGCCCAACTGGCCAAGATCCTGACGGCCGAGGGCATGGACGCCTCCTCGGAGGCCCTGCAGCTGGTGGCCCGCGCCGGCGAAGGCAGCGTGCGAGACAGCCAGACCCTGCTGGACCAGGTGATCTCCTACGCCCTGGGCGCCGGCGAAAAAAGGGCCCTGCGGGCCGAGGACGTGCTGGCCGTGCTGGGCGGCGTGCAGGAGGGCCAGGCTTGGGGCGCCTTGAAGGCGGCCCTGACCGGGGACACCGCCGCCGCGCTGAGCTGGCTGCAGGAGCAATACCAGAGGGGCGCCGACCTGCGCCAGGTGCTGGACGCTTTCCAGGCCCTGCTGCGCGGCCTCCTGCTGCTGAAGGCCGCGCCCCAGGGCGCGACCGAGGCCGAACTCCTGCCCGAGACCCTGTCCGCCCTGAGCGCCGCGGCCCCCGGCCTGAGCCTGTCGCGGCTCTTCACCGCGCTCAAGGCCTGCGCTGAGGCGGAACAGCACCTGCGCTACAGCAACCAGACCCGGCTCGTGATCGAGCTGCTGCTGCTGAAGCTGGCGCCGGTGAGCCCGGGCGCGGGCCTCGGCGAGATCGTGGACGAGCTGCGCGAACTGGAGCAGAAATTCCGCACCCTGCCCGCGCCGACCTCGGCGGCGGAAGCGCCCTCCGCGGTCCCGGCCGCCGGCCCCGTGCCCGCTGCGCCCGCCCCCGTCACGGCCGCCCCGGCCGCGCCGAGCCCTGTCCCTGAGCGGGGCCAGGCCCCTTCCGCGACGCCGGTCCCGGCCGTCGCGCCTGCGGCCCCGCCCCGGCGATCCGAAGATGCGGGCGAATCCGTGCCCGCGGTGGTTTCCCTGGAGGAGGCCCCCGCGTCCGGGGCCGCCGCCCCGGCCCTGGCTTTGGAGGCCCTGCGCCGAGATTGGGAGGCGGTGGTCGCGGACGTGCAGAACGTCTCCATGAGCCTGGCCTCCGCTGCCAAGGACGCCGAGCTGATGGCCCTGGAGGGCGACACCCTGACGCTGAAGGCGGTCAACGGCTTCCAGCGCAAGGTGCTGGACGAGCCCCAGGAGCGGGTGCGCCTGGAGGCGGTCCTGTCCAAGCGCCACGGCCGGCCCCTGAAGGTGCGGGTCGTCTTCGCCCCGCCCGCCGCGCGCGGTGCCAAGGGCGGACGGCCCGGCGAGGAACAGATCGAACGGCTCTTGAAGGACCGTCCCGAGGTGCGCCGGGTGCAGGAGCTCTTCGGGGCGGAGATCGTCGAGATCAGGGAAGACTAGAAGTTCTTACGGGATTCATTGGGGGCTGAAATGTTTCCAGGCAACATGGGCAACATGCTCAAGCAGGCGCAGCAGATGCAGGCCCGCATGGCCAAGCTCAAGGAGGAGCTCGCGCTCAGGGACGTGACCGCCTCGGCGGGCGGGGGCGCGGTCACGGTGACGGCCACCTGCGACCTGAAGCTGAAGAGCGTCATCATCCAGGACGAGCTGGCCAAGTCCGGCGACAAGGAAATGCTGCAGGACCTCGTGCTGGCCGCCTGCAACGCGGCCCTGGACCAGGCCCAAAGCGCCGCCGGCGCGGAGATGAGCAAGCTCACCGGCGGCTTCAAACTGCCTTTTTAGGACGGCCCATGGCGAGCTATCCGCCCGCCTTCATGAGTTTGGTCGAGAACCTCGCCCGCCTGCCGGGCGTGGGCGCCAAGAGCGCCCAGCGCCTGGCCTTCCACCTGCTCAAATCCGACCCCTCCCTGGCCGGCAAGCTCGGCCAGGACCTGACGGCCCTGCACGGCAAGGTGCGCCTGTGCTCGCGCTGCTGCTACCTGGCCTCGGGGGAGCTCTGCGCCTTCTGCACGGACAGCCGCCGCGACCCCAGGATGCTGTGCGTGGTCGAGGATCCGCGCGACGTGGACGTGATCGAGGCCACCGGCGACTACCGCGGCCGCTACCACGTGCTCCTGGGCGTCCTGTCCCCCTTGGAGGGCATCGGCCCGGAGGCCCTCAAGGTCCGCGAGCTGCTGGCCCGCAGCGAGGGGCTCGAGGAGGTGATATTGGCCTTGGACCCGGACGTGGAGGGAGACGCCACCTCGCTGTACCTGACGCGCCTGCTGCGCCCCCTGGGCCTGAAGGTGACGCGCCTGGCCTCGGGCCTGCCGCAGGGAAGCGAACTGGAGTACGCCGACCAGGTCACCGTGGCGCGGGCCCTGGCCGCGCGGCGGGAGGTTTAGGGCGCCGGGGTCCTTCGCTTATTGGGGCCTTTACATGCGCCGTAGGGGGTTGATTTATCAGATATAGCTTTTGTGGTGATCGGCGCCGCCATAGTTTATTTGGTCGTTATGAGACTCCGGAAAAAGAAATAGGGTTTTATGCAAGTTAGCTAACCCAGATAAGGCTTTTTTATTACATTGTACTAATCCATTGGATTACTTTTATTATTGAAGCCACTAATCCAATGGAGTAGTATCGATTCAATGATCCAATCGGCTCCTATTACAGTCGTCGAGACGCCGGAGTTCATTTCCGCGACTCGTAAGCTAATGAACGATGAGGAGCGGCGGCTTCTGATCGATTACTTGGCTCTTTACCCCAGGTCCGGCGATTTGATTCCAGGAACCGGAGGGGTTCGTAAACTGCGGTGGGCATTGGAGGGTCGGGGCAAAAGAGGGGGCGCTAGGGTGATCTATTTTCACCACGACGCGGGATTGCCCCTTTTCGCGCTCACCGCGTATGCAAAGAACGAACGCGCCGATTTGAAGCAGAAGGATCGCAATGATCTCAAGAAATTGACGGTCTTGTTGGCGGATACATATAAGAGGAGGAAGTCATGAGCAAAATCGCAGATAGTATCAAACGTGGACTCAAGGAAGCTATCGTCTATGCCGAGGGCAAAGCCGACAAAAAGAAATTTCGCGTTCATGTACCGGAGAAAATTGACGTAAAGGCGATTCGGGCGGGCTTGGACATGACACAAGAAAATTTCGCCAGCCGGTTCGGATTCAGCGTCAACACTTTGCGCCATTGGGAGCAAGGTTCCCGTCAGCCCGAGGGGCCGACAAGAGCCTACCTCTTGGTTATTGAACGCGAACCCAAGGCTGTGCAGAAGGCCTTGCACGCGGTAGGATGACCCGGATGAGCCCTTAACTAACCTTTATGGGGCCGGTCGTTTGCCTATGGGAGATCCAGGCCCATGAGCAACTGGTTCAAAATCTAAAAAATCACAATTATTTCCGGTCTATTTTATGGAACTAAAAAATGTCATTTAGGATATTCGTTACAAGAAAGCGATCATTTTTTATTTTAGCATTTGGAATGTTTATCCGCGGTACGCTTGCATTTGCAGAAAGTCCGGAGATTGGGAAATTCGCCCTTGGATTGACCGGTGGGTGCGACTATATTGCGATATCCGACACGGATTTTGCGCCGGTAACTTCCGGCTCGGAAAATAATTTGGGCGAGGAGTTTGGACTGGAAGTGAAATATAGGTTTGCAGATCATTGGGCCGTTGGATTTGACGCAAACTATTTAAATATGGGGAGTCGTTCGATAACCCAATCTTATCCTGCCGTGTATATATACGATCCATTCCCGGAGCTTGTCCAGCCGGCCGATACGTCCACGTATACGGGGACCCTCGATGCCACCGAATATTTGTTGAGTGGGGCTTATATTTTTCCATCTGTTTTTAGAAGTCTTGATTTAAATTTGGGTTTGGATTTTGGTGTCGCGATGGCGAGAGAAATTAACACTGGATCTTCGACGTCAAGTTTCTTCGCTTTTGGAAACTACACAGAGACGTACGAGGACATGGCGCTTGATGCAAAAATTTTCCTGGGTTGCGATTACTATTTCAATCGATCTGTGTCGTTGGGCTTAAGTCTTGGCTACCGATATATTCCGGTTTTTTTAGATTGGAAAGGTCCTGTGGATTTAGATGGTTTCGCCTCGACGCTTTCGCTTGACTGGTGGATTTAGGCTAATCCGGGCGCGGAGTTGGCGATTGCCAAAAACCCTCGGTATTATTTACATTTCCTCTAAAAGCGCACCTGAGCGGCCCCGTTTGGCGGCAATTAAGGGGCCACTTATGAGCGGCAGCTGGGAAAAAGTCCGGCTGTCGCTGAGATCGTATTTTGGAATTCAGTACTGGGCCAACTTGCGCCCCCGGTTAAGACATCTATTTCCCGGTCCCGTCCTTGAAGCTCAGGAACTTCGCCATGGCGTCGAACCAGAAGGGCGCCCCCAGGGAAGCCGCCAAGGCGGTCAGAAGCCAGCCCAGCCAGGTCAGAACCCACAGGCCGTTGTTCTGGCTGGCGAAGGCCGACTGAATGCCCTGCCACCAGCTCTTGCTGGGGTCCAGGTTCCAGCCCATGGGGATGTCCGCGCTGCGCAGGGCCGCCAGCGAGCTTCCCGCCGCCTGCAGGTTCTCCTCGGCGCCCGGATCCTGGGCCGGCAGGGCCATGGTCGATTGGGCGGCCGAGGCCGCGGCCACGTCCCGCAGGTGTTTGTCCTTCCATAGGTTTTTGGTGACGCTCAGGGTGTCGACGTTCAGGGCCACGGCCAGGACCAGGGCCAGGGCGAAAATGACCACCTGGGCCATGCGCTTGTAGAGGTCGCTGGCCTTGTCCATGGCGTTGTTGAACCATTGCACCAGGTTCATCTGCAGGGCCGCCGCGTTGCCCGCGGATTTTTGCAGGATCAGGCGGAAGGTTCTCCGCAGGGCCCCGGCCGGGAGCTTCGCCACCGCGGCGGCGAGGCCCTCGACGCTGCGGGGGACGCCTCCATTGAGTTCCTCCAGGATCCCCGAAAACACCCCGTCCAAACCCAGTTTTTGGCCCAGCTCCGGATATTTTTGGGCGATGCCCTGGAGTACCTTGACCTGCGCTTCGGCCTCCACGCGGTCCTCGTGCAGGCAGGCACGCGCCTTTTCAATGGCCGCGAGAACGGCAGCCTTGTCCTCGCCGAAGCTGTTCGCCAGCGCCGCGTCGCGTAGCCTGAGCAGCCCCTGGACCGCGCCGTCCTCGATGAGGTCGGACAGGGCCGCGGCGAAGGTGGCCGGCGGGATGTTGTCCGGCAGTCCGGGGGCGGGAAGCAGGGGGTCGACGGCCTTCTGCCAGCTGGCGCTACGGGGTTCGGCCAGCACCGTGATCAGGGGATGGCGGTAAAAATCGGCGGTCAGGCCCGTGCCGTCCGCGTCCTGCAGCAGCTTCTTGACGGCGTCTGCCAGGACCACGGCCCTGAGGTTGACGCCTTGGGCCAGCAGTTCCTTCAGCGCGGAGCTCAGGACGCTCATGATCAGGTACACGAAGATCATGCCAAGGGCCAGATCGAGAATGGGAGAGTCGAACATGCTTCCTCCTGGGATTGGGTTCAATCAAAGGCCCGCCAGGGCCTTCAAGCTGCCTTGGAACACGTCGAAGTCGACCAGGTTCTCGCCGTTGAAGGCCCCGGGGATGACGCCCTGGCCGGTGTACTGCCAGAAATTCCATTGGGTCCAGGCCGAGGGCAGGCGGACGGGGACGGAAGGCGGCGGGGTGGACGCCGCGTATCGGGTCTGCGGCCCGTCGGCCGGGTACTGGGCCATCCAGATTTCGTATCCGGCCAGGAGGAGGCTGTCGCCGGCCCCGTCCTCGAAAAAATCGGAATTGGTGTAGAGGATGGGCTTCCTGCCCAGGCTCGACGCGACGCTTTGCATCCACGCCAAGGCCGCGCCCGCCCGCTGGGCCGGGGTCAGGGAGTCCTGGCCGGCGGCTTCGAAGTCCAGCATCGGCGGCAGGTCGGTGGCGGCGAGGGCGCCGAGGGTCTTGCAAAAAAAATCCGCCTGCGACGCGGCCGGGGCCGCGGTGTCGAAATAATGGTAGGCGCCCCGCAGCAGCGGCCCATTCTTCAAGGCGGACCAATTCTGCTGGAAGCTGGGGTCCACGCTCTGCGAGGACTCGGTGGTCTTGGCGTACACGAAGCTGAAGCCGGCCGCGGAAACCTGCGCCCAGTTCACCGTGCCCTGGTAATGGGACACGTCAATGCCCCGGGGGAATGCGGTGATGTCGCCGCTGAGGGGGAACAATGCGGCTTTGGTGTCCGGGCCCAGGATGCCGTCAGGGGCCAGTTTTTTTGATTTTTGAAATGCGATGAGGGCCGCTTGGGTGATGGGTCCAAAAAGTCCGTCCACCGGACCAGCCAGATATCCGCCGGCAATCAAGGCGTTTTGGATGGCCAGCACGGGCGGGCCTTGGGCTCCAAGCTGGATCGCCGCCATCCTGATCCCCTCTTTTCAGCGAAGGACCGCACTGTGAAACCACGAAAAGGCTTAATTTTTAGGAAACCGTCTTTAGATCTTAAAAGTGCCTCATACATTGTACATATAATTTGCACTAAATAAGTATATCTATTTGTATATATAAGTCAAGAAAATCAAATAAATGACCTGTTTTAGTAAAAAATAAGGCGATTTACTTAAAAAATGGAACGGCCACATAATCTTAAAAACATATGTAATTATTATATTTTTAAGATTTTAAAAGAACCATTTATTATGTATTTTTACCCTTAACCTAAATTTTACTTACAATTCAGATAATTAGATTTGACTTATTAATGTGCATATTTTAATATTGTTTTGGAGATTCACTGCTATTCATTTGCCTTCTTATATTAACATAAACGTAATACTTGCTGTAAAAATGCTATATTTTAATCTATTTTACTGGGGTCTACCAAGTGCAGCTGACCTTGCAAGTGAGTCCAGCGCTGGCTTTTCCACTGCGCAATAGCAATGAAGCTATTTTGGAAGTACGTAACATTTTGGCCTTAATCGAGGCTTCCAACGCCTCGATCGAAGCCATGCACGCGAACACCCAAGACCGGGAACTGAGCCGCTTTTTTACGATCGACGTCGAGGACGACGCGGGTCCGGCATTACAAAGCGCCCTGATGCGCGCCCCTGGAGTGAACGCAGCCTATTTTTCACCCGGAGAAGCTTTGCCTTAAGGAAAGATCCGGGGCCCATCTTTCTGGAGTCGCACCATGGCAGACGAAAACAGCGCCTACGTTTCACCCTTTCCCGCGGACCCGGTCATCGTCGTGATCACTAAGCCGGCGGACGCCGCGGCCACGCCGGTTCCGCTCGCGGACATGGATATGAGCGCCGACGCGGATGCCACGGCGCCGCCGGTTCCCGGATCCCAGACCGGCGGCGGCAGCGCGAATTTTTCCGCCCTGGTGAGCGCAGCTGGCGGGGCCGTGAGCAGCCTCTTCGGGGACGACGGATCCTCGGCTGCGGCGCCCGCAGCGCCCGGGGAAGCGGTCGCGCCGGCTGCGCCCGCCACGGACCAGAACGCGGCCAAGGGACTCAACCTCGACAGCTATTTCCTGGTGTCGGCGCCCCTGCAGGCTTTGGACGGCCTTTTGGCCCAATTGCAGCAGCAGCCGGACGTCGCCGGGGCCTATATCGCCCCGCCCCTGCAGCCGCCGATCTGGGACTTGACGGACTTGCCGGACGCGCCGGCCCCGGCCGCGGGCACCCCGGACTTCTCCGCGCACCAGGCCTATCTCGAAGCGGCCCCCGCGGGCGTCGACGCCCGTTTCGCCTGGACCAAGGCCGGCGGAAACGGGGCGGGAGTGCAGATCATCGACATCGAGGGCGGCTGGCGGACCACGCATGAGGACCTGCAGGCCAACCACGGCGGGGTCGTGGGCGGCGTCCCGCTCACGGGCCAGGGATGGGTGGACCACGGCACCGCGGTGCTGGGCGTGTTCAGCGGGACCGGCACCGGCGTGACCGGCATCTGCCCCGGGGCCACCGTGCGCATGGTGTCCCACAACGGGAACGAGGCCAGCCGGGCGATCAAGCAGGCCGCGGACCTCCTGGGCGAAGGCGACATCATGCTGTTGGAGATGCACCGGCCCGGACCGGCGGCGAACTTCCAGCTGAACGCGACCCAGGCCGGCTTCATCGCCGTGGAGTGGTGGCCCGACGTCTTCGTGGCCATCCAGTATGCCGTCAACAAAGGGATCGTGGTCATCGAGGCGGCCGGCAACGGGGCCCAGAATTTGGACGACCCGATATACAACACCCCGGCGCCGGGATTCCCGGCGGGCTGGAGCAACCCCTTCGCCCGGGGCGCGCGCGACTCCGGGGCCATCCTGGTCGGCGCCGGCTCACCGCCCCCCAACACCCACGGCAAGACCTGGGCCGCGGACCGGGCGCGCATGGATTTTTCGAACTACGGCAGCGCCGTGGACGTGCAGGGCTGGGGCCGGGAGGTGTCGTCCACCGGCTACGGGGACCTGCAAGGCGGGGCCGACCAGGACAAATGGTACACGGACCACTTCAGCGGCACTTCGAGCGCCTCGCCTGTGGTGACCGGCGTGGTGGGCTGCATCCAGGGGGCCAGGAAGGCCGCCGGGCTCGCACCCTTGAATTCCGCCGCGGTCCGGGACGTCCTGAGGACGACGGGCTCCCCGCAACAGGACGGAGTCTATGGACCGGCCACCCAGCGGATAGGGAACCGGCCCGACCTGAAGCAGATCCTGCCCATGATCCTGAGCGTGACCTACAACGCCAACGACGGGGTCGTCACCGCCGGCAGCAGTGCGGCCGTTTAAAGGGACGCCATGATACCGGTCGCGCGGCCCGACATCACGATCCACCCGCCCCTGGCCGTCCGGCCCGGATTGCCCACGCCCGCTGCGCCCGCGGCCCCGTCCAAGCCCGCCGTGGCCACGGCGCCGGTGCTGATGCGTCCCTTGAGCCCCCCCAGCCTGGTGTTTCGAAGCCCGGCCTTGGGGGGGCTATTTTTTAACCTGCCGAAACCCCGCTCCTCCTTCGCCTTGCCGACCCTTATCTCCCCGACCGCGACCCCGAACGACCAGACGCTTTTTGACGAACCCCAATCCGGAGGGCCGCAGCACTACCTGCCCTCCTACGCGCTGGCCACCACCGGAAGCGGCGGCCAAACCCAATTCGCGGTCTCCCTGTCGGACAGCGGGCAGGGCTACTTATTGACGGTTCATCTGGCTGAAAGCGGCCCGACGGGCGCGCAAGCCGGCATGGTGGCGGAAGCGCCCCCAACGGCCTACCTCCTGTCCGCGACCCTGCCGGACCGGGCGGAAAGCTGGAACTTCACGAACTCGGCCGCCAGCGCCACGGGCATCACCCTGACCATGCCCTTCACGGACCCGGGGCAGAGGGACGCCATCTATTCGGCCATGACGGACCCGACCCAGCAGGCCAAATTGATCCTGCGCCGCACCCCTAATCTCGCCCTGCCGCAGCCCCTGCCTCCCCAGGCCGCCGGGGCCGCGGCGCCGGCGCAGATGTACCGCCAGTCGCCCGTGGCCATCGACACGGACATCCCTTTCGTCTTCGACAAGAACCTGGACCAAAACGTCTTCGCCGGGCTCACGAACGCCGTCACAGGGCCGCCGGGGGCGCTGGCCCTGGCCACGGCGCCCTACCCCCCGGGCGGGGCCAAAACCTATTCCTATTGGCGCGACTCCACCCAGCCCGCGGGCCAGGTCTATTTTCTGCCGGATTCCTACAACGTCTCCCGCCTCGCCACCAGCCCGCACACGCCGGCCCTGACCGTCACCACGGCCGGCAACGATCCCGCCACCATGTCCGTCAACCTGGCCTTCCTCGCGGTGCCGGTCTGGGATCCCCAGCGCATCGCCGCCGCCGCCGCGCCGGACGGGCCGGTCGTCGCGGCCTTCGGGACCGTGACCAGCTTTTCCATCCTGCCGGCCATCAACACCTCTTTGGCGCTGAATTTGCCCTCCGCGGACGGCTCCACCAGCGCGGCGCCGGTCACGGTGAGCAACGCCGTCATCGACACCGCCAACGGGGTCCAGGGCTCGGTCACCCTGAGCCTGAGCCAGTTCCAGGAGGTTTATGAGGCGATCTTCGAGACGCCCTGCGTGCTGCTGGTCGGCCAGGTCAATGTCACGGTCAACCAGGTCGCCGTGGCGGTGCCCTTTTCCGGCAGGGTCACGGACTTCGTGGGCGAGCTTCTGGACACCGCCATGACCTACGACCCCTCCCAAAACCAGGCCACCCTGACCGCGACCAACGGCATTGAAAGCCCCATCCACGTGTCGGGCCAGCCGCTCAGCCTGGTCAACAAGGGCGCGGCCGTCCAGGCCAGCGTCGTCAGCCTCAACCCTTCGCTGCCCGCGGACCTGCAGGCGCTGCCAGCGGCCGCCCCCCCGGCCTCCGCGGTCGCGCCCGCGACGGGGACAAGGGGCGCCCCGGCCCCCGCGCCCTCGGTGCCGGGCGTTCTCACGGCCGTTTTTCAGCTGGGCTCCGGCGCGGCGGTCGGGCCCTCCACCTCCGTGCAAGTGGATCCCTCGCAGATAAGCGTCAAGCCCGACAGCGATGCCATCTGGAACGCGATCGTCCAGAACCAGGTCGTGGGCACGGTCCAAAAGCAGATCACCCTGCAACTTCCCGCCGAAGTTTTCCCTGCGCCCGCGCCTTCGCCGGCTCCGGCCCCCGCCGCGGGCGCGACAGCGGGCCCCGCGCCGGCCCCTTCCGCGGCCGCGCCAACAGCCCCGAACAACCCGCTGCTGGCGGTCCAGGTGGTCTTCACCGACGGACAGACCGCGACCTTTACGCCGTCCATGACCGCCACCGACGGCCTCATCACCCAGACGATCGGCCTGGACGTCGACCTCGCCGAATACGTCCTGGGATCGGGGGACGGCTCCAACTACAGCTACCAGGTGAACACGGTCACCGCCGCGGGGATCCAAAGCGGTGCCTGGACCACGACCAACGTGGATGACCTCTTCGTGACGCTGGGGGGCTGAGGCCGGCATGGACGATCCCAGGGGTTATCCGGATTTCTCGGCCGAGCTGACGGGCTCCAGCGTGGGCATGTTCGCGCCCTATGGCGCGGGCTCCTTCAGCGTGCTCCCGAGCCAGGTGGTGCTGGCCTCCAATCCGGACGGCAGCCCCAAGTTCGAGCTGGACCTGGTGGAGTACCTCGGCGACAGCAGCGCCAACGGCCAGTACTCGGTCCTGGATTTTTCATTGGCGGGCTCATACCCCTTGGACGCCGCCTTGGGCCTCGCCCGCAGCGGCTCCCCCGGCGCCACGGTCAAGGCCGTGACCATGGACGGCGGCTTCGGGCGGCTTTACGCGACGAATTCTGCGGTGCCCTTGCCCGCCGACCTGCTCAATCCGGTTCCGCTGGGCTGGTGGAGTTCCGACCTCGCGCGTTGGACCACGCGCTTGTCGGCCGAGGCCGGGGTCATGGTCAAGGACGCCCTGCAGGGGCAGGCCGGGCTTCTCCTGGGCGCGCGGCTGGAGCTGACCGTGACCGGGGTGGCGCCGCGCCTGGCCGCGACCGCGCAATTCGAGCCCCCGGCCCTGATGGCGGCCCTGCTCGCCGCGTATCCAAGCGGCTTGATGCCGGCGGCCGCGGTGTGCTCTTTTTTCGCCCAGCCGGCCTCGATTCCGCTGAGCCTCCGTTCGGCATCCCCCTTGGACCCTGGCTCCCTGGCCCAGGTCCTGGCGGACCGCCTGATCGCCGCCTATGCCAAGCTGGCTCCGGCTCCGGGCGCTTCGGACCCGGCCTATGTCCAGTTCCGGACCCTGGGGCCGGGCGACGCGGGGCAGGTCTCCTGGGACCTTAGCCAGGCCGCCTTGGTCCAGCGCCCCTGGGTCTTCACCCTGGACCCCATCGGCGGACTGCGCGCGCTCAACAATCCCGCGGTGCTCGCCTCCGTGGTCAAAAACGTCAGCATCCAGGCCATGACCCTGGGCGGCTACGGCCTGGACCTGATGGCCAGCCTGCCGCCCAGCCGGGTGGGTTTCGCCGCCATCGGCGCCCGCGTCGAGGCGCCGGCCAAGCCCCCGGCGCGGCCCTCCAGCATCAGCCAGACGACCCTGTTCATCCCGCCCTCGGACAGCGGCTCCCAGAACCTGCTGCTCGCGGCCACGGAGCCCTTGGCCTACACAATCACCTGTTTCGGGGTGATCGCCGCGGGGGACTTCGTCCAGGAATACGATTCCGCGGCCCTGCCCCATTCCGACACCTGGGTGCAGCTGGGCGCGGACAGCTTCCCCTTCAGCTTCACCGTGGTGACGGTGGGCGCCCAGCTGGCGGCCCTGGCCACGGTCCAGGGCGCCCTGAGCTACCAGGTCGGGCCGCACGCCGTCCAGCAGGCCTTCAGCCTGCCCTCCGGCGCCGCGGGGGAGCTGGCCCTGGCCGCGCCCCTGGCCGCGACCGGGCTGTCGGTCGCGATCCAGGCTTCGCCTCTGGACGGATCGAGCCCCCTGTCCCTGCCCCCGCAGGGCGCGGGCCGCATCGACCTGGACGTCCACTCCTTCGCGGGCTACGGCCCCCACAGCGTCACGGTGCAGAGCGCGCTTCCCGCCGGAGCGAACGCCCTGTTCATCGAATTCGTCCCCGAGAGCCAGGCCGCGGCGGGCCAGGCAACGGGGAAGGTGGCGCTCACGCCCCAACAGGCCAGCGCCACCTGGGGCTACGCCTCCCTGTCCCCCTTCCACTCCGGCTACTGTTTCCGCGTCGCCGCCGCCCCGGGCGCAGCGGCCGCGCCCTGGTCCCCGCCCCAGGCCCCGGACGCGGTCCTGACCTTGAATCCCGACGGGACGCCCTTGGCCCCCGCCCCCGCTCTCACGCCCCTTTCCGCACCCTAACATCCGCAGGAGAACGCCATGCTCCAATTCACCCCCAGCCAGATCATCAACGGCTACCAGGTATTCGGGGACGACAAGAACCCCAACCAGTTCTACGTGATGCCGACCGACCCCAGCTTCCGGGTCAGCCCCACCAACAGCAACGACATCATGTTCAATTTCATCGAGTACCAGATGCCGGTGACCCAGCCGGGGGCCCCCGCCCCGGCCGCGGGATCGACGAGCTCCGGGAACGCATCGCCGGTGGCGGGCGGCGGCTTCCTGATCTTCGACACGGTCTTCGCCATCCCCTCCTCGGACATGAACGCCATCCAGGCGGCGCTCACCAAGCGGCTCAACGCCGGCGGCGGCTCCTCGGCCCGCACGGCGATCGTCGGCATCCCCAGCTTCATCCCGGACACCACGGACCCCAAGAATCCCAGCCCCAACGCCACCCTGAACATCCTCGACGGCAGCAGCAGCCTCGCGGGCAGCAGCGGCGGCAACCTGGTGCAGGCCATCTCCTCCGTGGACCGGCCCTCCCTCTTCGGCGACCTGACCTGCGCCTTCACGGCCCAGCTGACCCCGGCGGGAGCGGCGGTGGTGAAATCGACGCTGCCCCAGAAGGGCGGCGTCATCCAGGTCTTCTACAACCTGAACTTCATGGCCTCGCTGCCGGCGATCAAGGCCCGGGTCTGGTTCGACGCCGACAAGTTCGCCAGCTTCTCGCAGAGCATCTCGAAGACCGGCGGGAGCTGGGACAGCGGCCCCAACACGGAAAACGAGAGCATGAGGGAGGCCTTCATCAGCGCGGAATGCGGCGGCACGGACCTCGACTTCACGAGCCTGGCGGCCGACCCCAACGCCGCCCAGATCGAGGCGTCCATCACCGGCTGGGCCCAGCAGCAGATCCAGGCCGCGATCGCGAACGTGCAGGCGGCCAGCAACGCGTCCTCGGGCTCGTCCTCGGGCAGCGGAAGCTCGGACTCCGCGGCGGGCGCCCCGAGCGGCGGCTCGGGGAGCGGTTCCGGGGGCGGCGGCTCCTCGGGCGGGGTCACGGGGCAGAACACCGGCTCCGACCTAGGGAGCGACCGGGGTAGCGACGGGATGAACAACGTCACCCGCAACGAGACCAGCTTCTCCTCCTTCTCCTTCGACCAGACCTACACCGAGAAGCTGGGCTACAGCTTCCCGGTGACCCTGCAGGGCACCCTGCCGAGCATCCCCAACATCGCGCAGTACACCGAGCAGGTGAACGCGGACGACCCCTTCTTCACCCGCATCTACGGCAACGTCCAGATCAACGCGGATTTCGCCAAGTACGGGATCCAGAGCGTGGTCGTGAGCCTGAGCTACGGCCCGCCCGCCGGCGCGAAGCCGGTGGCCTCGCACGCCTTCACCACCACGGGCGACATCTTCGACTGGGTGTCCAACACCGTGAACGGCAACCTGAACTACAACTACTCCTACACCGTGAACTACCTTGACCAGAGCTCGGCCTACAGCTCCGCGCTGGTGAGCACCGGAAACTCGACCCTGGTCATCAACGGCGCCGACCTGAACGTGCTCTACATCGACTTCGAGGTGCTCAACGTCGATTTCACCAAGGTGTCCTCGATCCTGCTGGAGGTCAAATATCCCGACCAGGACGCCTCGGGCCGGGTCATCGACAGCAGCTTCTCCTTCAACGCCACGGCGCTCACCGCGTCGATGGTGAAGATCCTCAAGACCGCCTTCAACAAGGCCTACCAGTACCAACTGACCTACGCGATGGCGGACGGCTCCCAGCTGGTGCAGGGCTGGGTCTCGTCGACCTCGGAGCAGCTGTTCATCAAGAACCCCTTCGTGCAGCAGACCTTCAGCTTCATTTCCGAGGGCGACTTCACCAACGAGATCAGCAACATCTTCCTGAAGCTAACCTACGTCGACGCGGCCAACAACTACTCCCAGAGCGGGGACTACACCTTCAGCAGCGCGAACCGCAGCTACGACTGGACGATCCCGGTCGTCAACGGCGGGCAAGGGGTCATCCATTACTCCGGGGTGGTCTCGGCCCTGAACCAGACGACCCAGAACATCCCCGACACCACCTCGACCAACACCCTCATCACCTTCGGCCCGCCGAACCAGGCGATCGTCACGGTGA
>DATHOE010000038.1:0-28616 GCA_035485275.1 bacterium | reverse complement strand
ACAGGGCCTCCCTCGCGGGGGCCCCCCTTCCACGGAAAAACCGGGGGTTTTTACCGTGTCTTCACCTTCTCCGCACGCCCGCGTGGGAGAAGGAATCTTGGCTAGGCCCGGACGGCCTCGGGCTTCAGGTCCAGGCGGCGCAGCAGTTCGCGGTCGTGCTCCACCTGGGGGTTGCCCGTGGTCAGCAGGCGCTCGCCGTAGAAGATGCTGTTGGCGCCCGCGTAGAGGCAGAGGGCCTGCAGGGCGTCGTCCATGGTCTCGCGGCCGGCCGAGAGACGCACATGGCTGCCGGGGAAGAGGATGCGGGCCACGGCGACGCACCGGACGAACTCGAAATCATCCACCAGCGGTTTGGTCTTGGCCAGCGGCGTGCCGGCGATGGGCACCAGCCGGTTGATGGGCACGCTTTCCGGGGCGCCCGGCAGCAGGCTGAGCTCATGCAGGAGGCCCACGCGGTCCGCCCGGCTCTCGCCCATGCCGAGGATGCCGCCGCTGCAGACCTTGAGCCCCGCCTCGCGCACGGCCTTCAAGGTGTCGACGCGGTCGTCGTAGGTGCGCGTCCCCACCACCTCGGGATAGTACTCCCGGCTGGTGTCCAGGTTGTGGTTGTAGTAGTCCAGGCCGGCTTCCTTCAGGCGGCTGGCCTGCCCCTGGTCCATCATGCCCAGCGTCATGCACGTCTCAAGGCCCAGGGCCTTGACCCCGCGCACCATGGCCTCCATGGCCGGGAGGTCCCGGTCGGCCAGGCGACGCCAGCCCGCGCCCATGCAGAAGCGGGTGGCGCCCGTGGCCGCCGCCTTCCGGGCCTCGGCCACCACGGCCTGCGGGTCCATCAGGGGCTCGGCTTCCACCGGGGTCTCGTAGCGCGCGCTCTGGGCGCAGTAGCCGCAGTCCTCGGGGCAGGCGCCGGTCTTGATGGACAGCAGCGTGGACAGCTGCACTTCCCCTTCGGGGAAAAAGCGCGCGTGCACTCCGCGGGCCCGGTGCAGCAGCTCGAAGAAGGGCAGCTCAAAGAGGCCGGCAATCTCGGTGCGGGTCATGGCCTCAGGGCTTCTTCCCGTCGAGGATGTCCTCTTGCGAGGGGTGCTCGCCCAGCCAATGCACGTGGCCCGTCTCCAGGTCGTAGACGCCGCCGATGACCTTGACGTCGCCGGCCTTCACGTCGTCCGCGATCGCGGGTGAGGACTTCAACAGGCGCTTCATCTCCAGGAGCACGTTCTTCTCGACCGCGGCCGACTCCAGGGCCTCGCCGGAGAGCCCGCCGATCTGGTCGCGGGCCTCGTCCACGGCCGGGGCCACGTCCGCGGCCAGGCGGCCCGCGGCGGAATCGGATTTGCCGCGCTGTTCCACGGCGTCCTTGACCACGCCGGAGCCGGAATGGCCCAGCACCACGACCAGGCGCGCGCCCAGGCGTTCGACGCCGTATTCCACGGACGCGACTTCCACGTCGGACTTCAGGATGCTGCCGGCGTCGCGGACCACGTACAGGTCGCCGAGCCCCAGGTCGAAGATGAACTCGGGGGTCACGCGGCTGTCGGAGTCGGAGACCACCACGGCCCAGGGGTGTTGGCGGGCGGACAGGGCGCGGCGCAGGGCGGCGTCCTGGTGGGGGCCCAGGCCCAGCCCGTCCACGAAGCGGTTGTTGCCCAGGACCAGCATGTGCCAGGCCGCGTCGGGGGCGACGCCGGCCGAGGAGCCGTCGGCGAAGGCGGATACGCCGAGGGCCATGAGGCCCGCCAGTCCGAGGACGCTAAGGGTCTTGCGCATGTTCTTCCTCCTAAATCGGTGGTGCGGAAACGGCCCTTCAGGGCCGGCTGGCGGGGGAACCGTGCTTTTCTCGGTTGCGGTCGGGAAGCCCGACCGGCCCGGGATCCTTGGCCCAGCGGCGGCAGTACTCGTACATCCCCAGGGTCGCCGCCACGCTGACGTTGAGGCTCTGGGCCCTGCCCCACTGGGGGATGCGCAGGGCCCCGACGCCGGGGAAGTCGGCGCGATTGAAGCTCTGGCCAACGCCCTCGTTGCCCAGCACCAGGGCGCAGCGCTCGGGCAGCTCGAAGGCCGCCAGCGAAGGGCCCGCGTCGATCTCCAGGTTGAACACCGCCACGCCCTCAAGCTGAAGCGCCGCGTAGGCCTCGCCGAAGGCCTTGAAGAAGCGGGCGCGAACGTGCTTGAAGCTGCCCACGGCCGGGGCCGGGTCGAACCAGGGTATGCCCACCAGGAGGACCTCCCTCACGCCGAAGGCGTCGGCGCTGCGGAAGATCTTGCCGACGTTGAAGTTCGGCTTGAGGTGGTCCAGCACGATGCGCAGTTCCTGGGGGCCCGGCTTCGCCCTCGCCGCGTTCAGGTATTTCTCCTGAAGGAAGCGGCGGTGGATGAGCTCCTCGCGGGAGCGCGGCAAGCCCGGCCTCAGTCCCCGGCCGGCTGCAGCTTCGCGCAGAAAGCGGTGATGCGCTCCAGCCCCTTGACGATGCTGCCTCGGTCGGTGGCGTAGCTCAGGCGGACGTGGTCGCCGGCGCCGAAGTCCACGCCCGGGACCACCGCCACGAGCTCCTCCTCGAGGAGCAGCGCGGCGAAGTCGGTGCTGTTGCGGATGACGCGGCCATTGATCTGGCGGTCGAAGTAGGCGCTGATGTTGGGGAAGCAGTAGAAGGCGCCCTCGGGCTCGATGCAGGTCACCGAGGGGATGGCGCGCAGCGCGTTCACCATCATGTCGCGCCTCTGCTCGAATTCCTTGCGCATGGCCTCCACCGCGTCCTGCGGGCCCGTGACCGCCGCGGTACCGCCCTTCTGGGCGAAGCTGACCGGGTTGCTGGCGGCGTGGCTCTGCAGGTTGTCGACGGCCTTCATCACCTCGATGGGGCCGGCCGCATAGCCCAGGCGCCAGCCCGTCATGCTGTAGGCCTTGGACAGGCCGTTGACGGTGACGGTGCGCGCCAGGGCCTCCTTGGACAGCGACGCGAAGCTGACGTGCTTCGCCGCGCCGTAGATGAGCTTCTCGTAGATCTCGTCGGCCACGACGACCAGGTCCTTCTTCACCACCACCTCCAGCAGGGCGCGCAGGTGGGACTCGTGGTACATGGCCCCGGTGGGGTTGGAGGGGCTGCACAGCACCAGCACGCGGGTGCGCGGGCTGGCCAGGTGGTCCAGCACCCGGGCGTTGAGGCGGAACTGGTCCTCCTCGAGGGTGTCGACGATGACCGGCACGCCGCCCGCCAGCTTGACCATCTCGGGGTAGCTGACCCAATAGGGCGCGGGGATGATGACCTCGTCGCCGTCGTTGAGCAGGACGCTGAAGAGATTCTGCAGGCTGTGCTTGGCGCCGTTGCTGACGACCACCTGGGCGGGCGTCACCTCGATGCCGTTGTCCTTGCCCAGCTTGGCGGCGATGGCCGCGCGCAGGTCGTCCGTGCCGGCGGAGGCCGTGTACTTGGTGAAGCCGGCCTTGAGCGCCGCGATGGCCGCGTCCTTGATGTGCTCCGGGGTGTCGAAGTCCGGCTCACCGGCGCCGAAACCGACCACATCCTTGCCCTCGGCCTTGAGCTTCTTGGCCTTGGCGGTGATGGCCAGGGTCGGGGAGGGCTGGATGCCGGCGGCGCGCTTGGAAATCTTGATCATGGAGCGGTCTCCTGGCGCCTCAGAGCAGCGCCTTGCTGTAGGTGTTGTAGGTTCGGGAAAACACGGGCAGGTCGGCCAGGGGCCCCCAGTCCGCCAGGTGCATGGACGTCTCGACGCGCCACAGGCGCAGGCCTTCCGGGCGCCGCGCAGGCGCCGACAGGGCCACCCCCAGGGCGGCCTGGGCCAGGGCGGCCAGGGCCTCCTGCGTCGCGGCGGGGGCGGGCCACAAGGGCCCCAGGCTGAAGCCCGGATCCGCCAGGCACAGGCCCACGCCGGGTCCATAAGCCGCGCGCGCGGGGCGCCAGCTGAGCTGCTCTTCGATCCAGGGCCAGTGGGGTCCGCAAAACTCCCGGGCGAAGGCCGCAGCGGCCTGCCGGTCCACTTCGACGGCGGGCGTCGACTTGAGGGCGGGAAGGCTGACCCAGCGCGCCTCCAGGCTCCCTGAGGCGCGGAAGCCTTCGGCCTCAAAAAACGCGACCGCGGCGGAATCCGCTTCCACGCCCGGCAGAAACTCGCGCGGGGGAGTCGGCTCTATGCGCAGCTCGCGGACGCCCTCCCCGGCCAGGCGGAACTCGGCCCTGGACAGGAGGTCGCGGCCCAGACCGCGGCGGCGGGCGCCCTCGTCCACTGCCACCAGCTTGAGCCAGGCCAGCGGGCCGTCCTGCACCGACACCAGCAGGCCCAGCACCTTGCCCTGTTCGCGCGCCATCCACACGTGGTTGGGGTCGTAGCGCGCGTCAAAGAAGATCCGGTCCTCCAGCTCCGCGCCTGTCCAGGCGCCGGGAAAACAGCCCTGAAGCAGCGAGAAGACGGCGGACAGATGGGTCTTGTCCGGATTGCGGATTTCCACGCGGATCCCAGAAAGACTGTACTATAAAGAAAGGGGACAAGGCTGTAAATGGCCGCGGGGCCGGGGGCGGCCCGAAGGCCGAAAACATCCGTGTGGGCAAGCCGCCCCTTTTCGGATAAAGTGTGGCGCTGGCCCGCATATTCGGGGATTGACAGTGCGGGGAGGGGCGGCTATTGTCTGCATCCTTCGCCGCACCGGATCGACGCCGGGGTGGCGAAACTGGCAGACGCAACGGACTTAAAATCCGTTGGGGCGAAAGCCCCGTACCGGTTCAAGCCCGGTCCCCGGCACCAAATCGACGGCTTCAAAGGTCACCGAAAAGGGGACCCTAAAACCGAAGGCCCCCTCCCGGCGTATCTATAGGCAAGACACCCTGACGCGGGGTGGAGCAATGGTAGCTCGTTGGGCTCATAACCCAAAGGTTGCAGGTTCAAGTCCTGCCCCCGCACCCAACGAAAGACCCCGGTGAAAACCGGGGTCTTTTTTGTGCCGTCACGATGCCCGGCGCTAAAGCTCGCGCTATCGACTCAGCCTCCTACGCTGCCCTCGCCCGCAGCACCATCTGTTCCACCGCCGTGGTCATATTCACCGGACTTAGTTCAATGGCTGGATGCTCTCGCGCGAAGACTCGGAACAATTCATCCCCGAAAGCCTGGCCGATCTCGCTCACGCCCTCGAAGTCCAGCACGACATGGCTAAACTGTTCAAAACGCAGCGTCAGCCGCTTTGCCTGGGAACGGGACACCAGCTTCTCTCCCTCATATTGAGCCAGGCGTACCGGCACAAGGGTCTTGGCGAAGGTATAAGCTTCGGGGGCTGCGAATTCGTCGAAGACCGATTTCGTCAGCCGTCCGCTGTCGTTTTGCAGCCTCATCCGCACAACAGTGCCATCCGATTCACGGCCGTGATCGCTCAGTGTACCCAGGGGATCGCCGATGTTGTGGGCGTAGGTCAGGCGGCGGGAACGAATATTGAAGTTATCGAAGACTTTCGAAGAGAAAAAAATCCCTTCACCGGAATGCCGCTTTGGATCAGTGGTGAACTTTCCTTTTGAAAGCTCCAGGATCGCGGCGCGGGGGTCGTAAAGCCCCAATGCCTGCTGAATTTTGAAAAATATACCAATACCGCGGTCGCTTACAGATGCGTCGGTGAACAATGCGTTGCGCTGAACCTCGATGCTCACGGTAGGAGATTCAGAGTGGTCGATGGCATTATTGACGATTTCCGTGATCCCATAATGCCAAATATCCCGAACGTTTTCCGGAAGATCCATCAACAAGGGAGCCGCAGCCTCGCTCCAAACCCTGTCCTCCGAGAGGTCCCGGCATTCGTAGCTTTTTTCGACGCTCTCTTGTGGCAGCAAGCGATAGCGAAGGCCACGCGTGTGGCCTTCGGAAGCAATTTGGCCCGCACGCACCAAGGCCTGCAATTGATTGTGGACGGTCTGCCTGGAAAGACCAAATTGGGATGCCAAAGCAGCGGGGACGCCCCGACCATCTTGGGAAATAAGCAAAAGAGCCTTTTTTATGAAGTCTTTTTTGTCAAACATGGGAACCTCTTTGTCAAATAAATATTAATTATTGTCAAATATTTTTTAAATATTGTCAAGAACCGGGGTTTTATTTACCAAATCTAAAACCAGTCCCACAGGCCTCAACGCGGGAAAGCGTCCTTCAAGCCTCCGTCAACGGGCAGGAGCGTTCCGGTGGTGCGTGAAGAGCGTTCGCTGAGGAGGAACAGGACCGCCTCGGCCACGTCCCGGGGCCGCACTTCCAGGCGGAGCAGGTTGCGTTGGACGTAAAAATCCTTCAGGTCCGCGGCGGCGATGTCCTGGGCCTTGGCCCGCGACGGCCCTATGGACTCCCACAGGCCGGAATCCTCGAAGACGCCGTCCGGGGTGACCGAATTGACCCTGATCGCGAAGGGCGCCAGCTCCAGGGCCAGCACCTTGGCGAGCTGGGTCTGGGCGGCCTTGCTGGCGGAATAGGCGCTGAAGTCCTTCCCCGGCGACAGCACATTTTTGCTGCTGACGAACACCATGGATCCGCCCAGGCCCTGGGCCTTCATGATTTTCACGGCTTCGCGGGCGACCAAAAAGTGCCCGGTGGCGTTGACCTCAAGGCTGTCCCTCCAATCCTTCAGGCTCAGCTTCTCCACGGCCCCGGTGCGTGCGATGCCGGCGTTGTTCACCAGCATGTCCAGGCCGCCCCACTGCCTAAGCACGGAGTCGAAGGCGGCGGCCACGGCGCCCTCGTCGGTGATGTCCGCGGTCAATGCCAGGGCCCTGCCCGGCCCCTGGGCGGCCTTGATCTCCTCAGCCACGCGTCCGACCGAGGCCGCGTCCCGGTCCAGCGCCGCGACGCAGGCCCCTGCTTCGGCCAGCCGCAGGGCGCAGGCCTTGCCGATGCCGCGGCCCGCCCCGGTCACCAGCACGACGCGCCGCGACAGCTCCTTTTCCGGCGGCGCCAGGGTCAGCTTGAAGTTCTCGAGCGGCCAGTATTCGAAATCCCCGATCTGTTTCAATGAGATGGAGGTGTAGGATTCCAGCGCCGCGGCGTGCGTGCGCACCCACCGGGAATGCCTGAAGATGTCCGAGGCGATCAAGGCCGTTTTCGGGTCTTTGCCGGTGGTGAGCACCCCCAGACCGCGAAGCACCAGCACCCGCGGGGCCGTGTCCATGCGCAACGAGTTCTTGGGGGCGTAGCGCTCGAAGTAGGACTCGTACCAGCGCCGGTAGGCGGCCACGCGCCCTTGCACCAGGGCCGCGGCGGAACGGCGGGCGGACAGGTCCAGGAAGAGGGCCCGCGGCTTGGTGTAGAGCAGGTGGTCCGGCGTGGCGGGCCCGCCGGCGCACAAGGCCGCGGCGTCCGGGCGCAGGGAGAACTCCACGGCCGCGGGCGACGCGTCCCAATGCAGTATCTGGCGCTCGGCTTGGCCGAGCGCTCCGCGCAGGGCCGGCATCCAGTCCCTCAGGGACGGGACCGCGGGCCGGGCCACCGGCTTGGTCCGGGGGGCCTTGCGCCGGCTTGGAGCCGTGACATAGCGCCGGGAGCGGGCCAAAAGACGCCGCGTCCAGGCCAGGGCCTCCTGGGCCGTGTCCCCCCAGGTCACCAGGCCGTGCTTGTCCAACAAGATGCCCCGCAAGGGCGTGCTGCGCTGGACCGACAGGGCGGCATAGCGCCGCGAGGTCGCCAGGGCCAGGCTGAAGCCGGGGCGCTGGTACGGAACAAAACCCACCGCGCCCATGAAGCAGCGGTCCACATGCCTCAAGGAATGGGGCGTGTCCATGAGCGCCGCCGTGGAGTCGGCGTGGGTGTGCAGAACATAGGCCGCCGGAAGGAAGGCGTGCAGCAGCGTCTCGATAGAGCCCCGGGGCGCGCCCACTTTCAGGGAGGCCAGGGCCAGCTCCTCGAGCATGGCCTCGTCGCTGAGCGCGTCGAAACGCCGCAGCTGGAGCAGGGCCTCAAGATCAAGGGGGGCCAGATCTTTTTCCCGGAGCGTCCGCAGGTCCGAACCCGAAGCCTTGACCCACAGGGCGCGGACGCGCTTGCCCAGGCGGGAAACGTGCCAGTCCTTGACCGAGGAGTTCCCTCCGCCATGGAGCACCCAGGACTCCTCCTCGCCGGCCGCGTGGGACATGTCCAGAAGGTCGCGGATGGAATCCGAAGATGAGGGCGACATGATGGCTCCTGTCAAAGGTTGCGTCCGGCGGCCGCGCCGCTGGACCAGGCCCACTGGAAATTGTAGCCGCCCAATTCGCCGGTCACGTCCACCGCCTCGCCCACGATGTGGAGGCCCGGCAGCTTCCTGCATTCCATGGTCTTCTGGTCCAGCTCGGCCGTGTCCACGCCCCCGCGTGTGACCTCGGCCTTGTGCCAGCCCACCGTGCCCGCGGGGATGAAGCGCCAGGCCTTCAAACGGGCGGCGGCTTCGCGCAGGGCCTGGTCGGGCAGGCGCACCAGGGCGACGCTGCCCACGGGATCCGTGGCGGCCCAGCGCTCCGCCAGGCGGCGCGGGAAGCGCTGCTCCAGGAAAATTTCATAGCTGTGGCGCGGCTGCGCCCGCTTGTATTCCAGGAGCTCGGCCTCGGCGTCCTGGCCCGGCCAGAGATCCACGGTGACGGACTGGCCCGGACGCCAGTACAAGGAGCCCTGCAAAGCCGCCGGCCCGCTCAAGCCCCGGTGGGTGAACAGGATGGCTTCGTCAAAGGCCTTGCCCTCCGCGCTCAGATACGCGGGAAGGGCCAGACCCTGAAGGCCTTCAAAACGCGCGGCCTCGGCCGCGGCGAACACGAAACCGTCCAAAGCCGGCGCGCACTCCAAAACCTTCAGACCGAAGGAACGGGCCAGCCTGAAGGCTAAGTCTCCGGCCCCCAGCACGGGATAGCTCAGTCCGCCCAGGGCCAAGACGGCTTTGGGGGCGCTGGCTTCCCATCCCGGGCCGAACACCTTGAAGCCTCCGTCACGGGAGAGCCCGTCGATCTTCCGGTTCAAACCCAGCTCGACCCCAGCCTGGCGCAGGTCCCGTTCCAGTAGGCCCACGATATCCAGAGCGCTGCGGTCGCAGAAGAGCTGGCCCAGGGTCTTTTCATGGAAGGGGATGCCGGCCTCGGCCACCCAGGCCTCCGCGTCCTCCGCGCTGAAGGCGGCCAGGGCGGAGCGGGCGAAGCGCGGATTGGCGCCCAGATAGTGGCCGTCCGCGGCCCCCCGGTTGGTGAAGTTGCAGCGTCCGCCGCCGGAGATGGGGATCTTGCCCCCCACGCGGCGGCCCTGGTCGATGAGCAGCACCTTGCGGCCCCGCTTGCCCGCCTGGATGGCGGCCATGCAGCCGGCCGCGCCGGCGCCCAGGACCACGACGTCATAGCTCACGCTGTCCGCCCTTGGGACCCGCGGCGCATCAGGCCGGCGCCACGATGTCGTGGTACGCGAAGAGGCCGACCACGCTTCCCTGCTCGTCGAGCACGGGCAATTCCTCGGCCTGGGAGGCCTTGAGGACCCGCAGGGCTTCGCCCAATTTTTGGTCCGTGCGCAGCGGGCTGAGCCTCGGGTCCACCAGGCCCCTGCCGGTCTTGGCGGTCCTGCCGCCGGAAAGCGGCCAAGGGCCGACACCCAGATACAGGCCCTGCGCGTCCAGCACCGGGGCGCAGCGCTGCCCTTCCAGCGCGCGCAAGGCCTGCGCCGAGGGCCTTCCGGCGCCTAGCGTGGCGATGTCCCCCCGCCGGCACAATTGCCCCACGGTGCGCGAGCTCAGGAAGGCGCTCTCCAGTTCCGCGCGGTGCACGGGCGAATCGGCGGCGCCGGGCACCTGGTCCCGGAAGAGGCCGGGACGGGGGCGTAGGAGGTATCCCAGGGCCACGACCCACATCAAGGCCGGCAGGATGTGGTAGCCCTGGGCGACTTCCGTGATGATGATCAGGGAGGCCAGGGGGCAGGCCGTGCCCGCGGCGAAGAAGGCCGCCATGCCAGCCAGGACATAGGCCTTGGGGTTGCCGTCGGAATAGCCCAGGGTTTGCAGGCCCACGAAGACCAGGGCGCCCAGGCAGCCTCCGATGATCATGCTCGGCGCGAACACGCCGCCCGAGCCTCCCGAGCCGACGGTGAGCCCGGAGGCCAGCAGTTTGCCCACCGCGACCAGGAGCAGGAGCAGCGGAATGGCTCCCGCCAGCACCACGGAATTGAGGATGGGATAGCCCTCGCCCAGGACCGCCAGCACGCGGGCGTCGCTGCCCAGCCAGCGCTGGGACACGAGGAGAAGGCCGAGGGCGAGGACGCCGAGCAGGAAACCGCCCAGGCCCGGGCGCCAAGGCTGGGGCAGGGCTTTTTTGAAGGTTTTGGAGCAGAGCTCCAGCCAGCCGACGTAGGCGTGCGCGCCGAAGGCGCAGATGATCGCGGTGAGGCCCAGGGCCACGAAGTTGACCAGGCTCAGGTTGAACACGGTGTCGCCCGGCACGAGGGCCTGGTACCCGAAGACGAGGCCGAAAACGAAGTAGGCGCTCACGGCCGCGATCAGCGAGGGCAGCAGGCCCTGGCTCTCGAATTCCGGGTTGGAGTAGTAGAGTTCGCAGGCGAAAAGGGCCCCGCCCAGGGGCGCGCGGAAGATGGCGCCGATGCCGCCGGCGATGCCGGCCGTGAAGAGCAGGCCGCGTTCGGCCGTGCTTAAGCCCAGGCGCTGGGCCAGCCAGGAACCCGTGGCCGCGCCGATCTGGGCCATGGGACCCTCATTGCCGCCCGCGCCGCCCGTGCCCAGGGTCAGGCAGGAGGCCAGCCACTTGAAGGGCACCACGCGGCCCTCCATCAGGGCCTGCTCATGGTGGTAGGACTTCAGGATCTGCTCGGTGCCACCGCCCGCCACCTCAGGGCATCCGTACCTCAGGATCAGCCCCACGGCCAGGCCGCCGAAGGTCGGGATCCCCAAAATCAGGGCCATGCCCCAGGGCCCCAGCTCGAAGGTGCCGGCCAAGCCTTCGGGAATGTGCAGGGGCTGCTGCCACAAAACGCGCTCAAAAAAATGCACGCCCCAGAAGAGCGCGCTGGCCAGAAAGCCGGAAAGAAGGCCCACCACACAGGCGAGCGCGTTCACCCGGGCCCAGGAGGGCCAGGTCTTCCAGGACGCCAGGATGCGGCCGACTCTGGTGGCTTCGGCCCGCTCAAGGGCGGAATCGGGGTTTTCTGCCGGAGGCATGCGTTTCCCTTTGGACGGCTCAAGCAAGGATGACGCTTAAGATGCCACAAGCGCGGCGTTTTGTGGACTGGCTATTTAGCCGGGTCTCCAGGCCCTGTGCATAAATCTTGCCAAAACGGAATTCGTCCAGTCCGGCCGTGGAGGCCCTGCGTAAAAAAATAGGGGATTATGCAGTCAATTTCGGAGGCACTATGCCCAATCCAGGCCATTACATACCCGGCGTTTGCAACATCGGCCCGGCGGAAACCAAGGCCCGCATGAAGAGCGGCTGGGGCGGCTTGGCCGCCACCCTGATCCTGGGCGCGGCCTTGTTCGGGCTCAATGCGGCGCCGGCTTGGCGCCTGATTGTGTTCTTTCCGGCCACCATCGCGGCCACCGGCTTTCTGCAGGGGGCATGGCATTTTTGCCTGGGCTTCGGCTTCAAGGCCCTGTTCAATTTCGGCGAACTTGGAACGACCGACAGCGTGGAGCAGGCCGAATTCCGGCGCCTGGACCGCAACAAAGCCTGGACCATCCTGCTCTCCTCGCTGGCGATCGGCCTGGCCGTGGCGCTGCTGGCCTTTTTTAGCTGAACGGACGCGTCCACAGAAGCCTCGCCGCGCGCAAAGCCGGCGTCGTATAATGGCGTCCCCGATTCCTTGGAGACGCCATGCCTAGGGTTTGTATTCTGGCTGAAAAATTCTATGAAGAGATGGAGCTCTGGTACCCCTACTACCGTCTGCAAGAGGCGGGCTGCGCGGTTGATCTGGTGGGAAGCACCGCGGGCGCCGTCTACGAAGGCAAACACGGCTATCCGGTAAAATCCGACAAGGACAGCGCGTCAGTGAAGGCTTCGGACTACGACCTGGTCCTCATCCCCGGCGGATACAGCCCGGACCACATGCGCCGCTGCCCCGCCACCCTGAGCCTGGTGCGGGAAGCAGCCCGCCTGAACAAGCCCCTGGCCGCCATCTGCCACGGCGGCTGGATGCTGGCCTCCTGCGCGGACCTCAAGGGCCGCCGCCTGACCTCCTACAGCAGCATCAAGGACGACCTGGTGAACGCCGGCGCCCTGTGGGTGGACCAGGACGTGGTGGTGGACGGCAACCTCATCACTTCGCGCACGCCCCAGGACCTCGTCCCCTTCACCCGCGCCCTGCTGGCCGCGCTGGGGCTGAAGTGAGCGCGGCGGCGAAGAAGGCCCCTGCCCCGGCTCCGAGCCAGGCCGCGGGCTGGCTCTACAAGACCGAGCCCTCGGTCTATTCCATCGCCGACCTCAAAAAGGAAGGGCGCTGCCGCTGGGACGGGGTGCGCAATTACCGCGCCCGCAATTTCCTGCGGGAGGCGCGGGTGGGCGACCCTGTGGCGATCTGGCACAGCAACATCGCCCAGCCCGGCGTGGCGGGCCTGGGCCGCATTGTGAAGGCCCCTTATCCCGATCCCACGGCCTTTGACAAGAAACACCATTCCTATGACCCGAAGTCCGATCCCGCCGCGCCGCGCTGGGTCAGTGTGGATGTGGCTTTCGTGGCGGAACTGCCCCGCGTGATCCCCGCCTCCCAATTGAAGGCCGACCCGACCTTTGCCGGGCTCCTGTTTTTCCGGCAGGGACGCCTGTCCGTCTGCCCGGCCAATGCCGCAGCCTGGAAGCGCCTTAGGCTGCTGTGCGCCCAGGCCCGGACGCAAGCCTGAGCCGTGGCGCGCGCGGTCTCCAATCCTCCGAACCCTTGGGAAAGCCTGCACCGCGAATGGCTGGAAGCCCCGCCCCCGGCGCTTCCCAAGGTCTGGGAGGAGGAGGCCCGCTCTGTCCTCAGCCGCAACGACAGCCCGGACATCCATTTCCGCTGGAGCCTGAACCCCTACCGGGGATGCGCCCACGCCTGCGCCTACTGCTACGCGCGTCCCTCCCACCAATACCTGGGCCACGGCGCGGGCACGGACTTCGAGACCCAGCTCATCGTCAAGACCAACGCCCCCCAGGTCCTGCGCAAGGAATTTTCCAAGGCCTCCTGGAAGGGCGAGACGATCCTCTTCTCGGGCAACACGGACTGCTACCAGCCTTTGGAAGCCTCGTATGGGCTCACCCGGGCCTGCTTGCAGGTCTGCCTGGAGCACCGTCAGAGCCTGTGCATCATCACCAAGGGCGCCTTGATCCGCCGGGATATTGACGTGCTGGCGGCCCTGTCGCGTGAGGCCCGGGTGCATGTGACCGTCAGCCTGGCCTGGATGGACGAGGCCATGAGCCGGGCCCTGGAACCCGGAGCGCCCAGCCCTTCGGCGCGTCTCGCGGTGATCCGGGCCCTTAGCCAGGCCGGCATCAGCGTGGGCCTGGGTCTGGCGCCCATCATCCCCGGGCTGAACGACGCGCAGATCCCGGCCCTGGTGGAAGCGGCGGCCGAGGCCGGGGCGAGCACCGCCTTCCGCACGCTGCTGCGCCTGCCGTCCGAGGTGGAGGACGTTTTCAGCCAGGCCTTGCGCGAACGCCTTCCCAGCCATGCGGACAAGGTGCTCAGCCTGACCGCCCAGATGCGAGGCGGACGCCTGAAAAATTCGACCTTCGGGCAGCGCATGACCGGACGCGGGCCCTTGTGGGACCTGGCCGACCAGCTTTTCCAGAAAAGCTGCGCCCGGGCCGGCTTGAACCTCCTGGACGAGGGATCCGGGACCTTCAGCGCCCCCCAGGCCGGCGCCAGCTTCCGCCGCCCATCCGCCCAAGGAGAACTCTTCGCGTGAACGAGCAGAGCCCCCTGTTTGAGTTCGATCCGGAGCCCGGGGCCGTCTTGGACCCCTCCGTGCGCTTCCCTACGGGCGTCCTGCCGGAGCGCCTGGTCCTGACTTTTTTTCCCAAGGCCCTGGCGGCTTTCCTGGAACGCAACGAAAGCACAAAGCCCTGGGACATGAAGACCTTCGCGCTCGCCGGGCATCCGGTCCATGTCATCCAGAGGCAGGGCCAAGCGGTGGCCTTTTTCGAGTCCGGCGTGGGGGCGCCCCTGGCTTCCGGCTTTTTGGAGGAGCTCATCGCCCTGGGCGCGCGGAAAATCATGGTCTGCGGCGGCGCGGGCGTGCTCGACAAGGGCATCACCCAGGGCCATCTGATCCTCCCCGACAGCGCCATCCGCGACGAGGGCACCTCCAGCCATTACCTTCCCCCGGGCCGCGAAGTGGCGCCGGACCCCCGGGCACTGGCCACCTTGGAGGCGGTCCTGCTGGGCCGCAAGGTCCCCTTCCTCAGGGGAAAGACCTGGACCACGGACGGCCTGTACCGCGAGACCCGCTCCAAGATCGCCCGCCGCCGCGGGGAAGGCGCCCTGTGCGTGGAGATGGAGGCGGCCGCCCTCTTCAGCGTGGCCCGTTTCCGCAAGGCGCAATGCGCCCAGCTTCTCTACGGCGGGGACGACGTCAGCGGCGAAACCTGGGACCACCGCGGCTGGCAGGAGAACTGGGGGGTGCAGGAAATGATGCTGGAGTTGTGCCTGGAGGCGGTGCTGGGCTTGTGAACGCCGGGGCGCCGCGGGCGTCCCTTCTTTTGAAAAACAAAGCCCCCGGCGCGAAGCGCCGGGGGCCGGTCCCTGAAGGTCCGTGACTGTCCGTTTATTTAAGCCGGAAAAAGCCGGTCGATCGTGTCCAATTCCTCCGTGCTGAATTCCAGGTTCTCCAAGGCCCCCACGTTTTCCTCGATCTGGGACACCCGGGACGCGCCCGTGAGGACGCTGGTCAGGCCGGGCAAACGCAGCTCCCAGGCCAGGGTCATCTGGGCCAGGGTCTGGCCGCGCTTCAGGGCCATGGCGTTCAGGGTCTTCAGGGCCGCCAGCCGTTCCTGCGGCAGATTCCTGCGCACGAACTCCTCGCCCCCCTCGGCGCGCTTCTCGGCCGCGCGGCTGTCCTTGGGGATCGTGCCGTCCAGGTACTTGGAGGTCAGGATCCCGGAGGCCAGGGGGCTGTATGCGATCAGGCCCGCGCCGCTTTTCTCGGTGCGGGGCAGCACGTCCTGCTCCACCCGCCGGTTCAACATGTTGTAGTAGGGTTGGTGGACCGTGATGGGCGGCAGCTGGCGCGACGCGCAGACCTGGACCGCCTTGTCAAAGGAGGCCCCGTCGTAGTTGCTCACCCCGATGTAGAGCGCCTTGCCCTGCTTGACCAAGGTGTCCAGGGCTCCCAGGGTCTCCTCCAGGGGCGTGTTGGGGTCGAAGCAATGCGAATAGAAGATGTCGAAGTAGTCCACGCCCATGCGCCTCAGGGACTGGTCGCAGGAGGCCAGAAGGTGCTTGCGGGAGCACCATTCCCCGTATGGGCCGGCCCACATGCCGAAGCCGGCCTTGGTGGAGATGATCAGCTCGTCCCTGGGCATCTCCTTGAGGATCTTCCCGCAGACCAGCTCGGCGTTGCCCGCGGGCGTGCCGTAGTTGTTGGCGAAATCGAAGTGGGTGACGCCCAGGTCGAAAGCCCGGAAGAAGCATTCCTTGGCCACGTCGGCGCCGCGGTAGCCGCCGAAGGTCTCCCAGGCGCCCAGGGAGATGAGGGGCAGGTTCAAGCCGGACTTGCCGCAACGCCGGTAGGGCATCTTGGAATAGCGCTGCTCTGAAAAAACCTTCACGGATCCCTCCCTCAGTCTAAACCGGAAAGAGCCGGTCGATGCTGTCCAGCTCTTGCGGGTCGAATTCCAGGTTGTCCAAGGCGGCCACGTTCTCCTCGATTTGCGACAGCTTGGAGGCCCCGATCAGGACGCTGGTGATGCCGGGCCGGCCCAGGGTCCAGGCCAGGGCGCACTGCGCCAGGCTCTGGCCGCGCTTCTTGGCCAGGGCTTCCAGGGCCCTCAAGGCCGCCAGGTTATCCTGGGACAGGTTCCTCTTCATGAACTTCCCGCCGGTTTCGGCCAGGCGGCTGTCCTTAGGGGTAGCGCCGTCGAGGTACTTGGAGGTCAGGAAGCCCGCGGCCAGGGGGCTGTAGGCGATCAGGCCGGTCCCGTTCCTCACGGCATGGGGCGCCAGGTCCTTCTCCATGCCCCGGCCCAGCAGGTTGAAGTAGGGCTGGTGGATCGTGATGGGCGCGAGGCCCCCGTTTTCGCAGACCTGGACCGCCTTGCTGAAGGCCGCGCCGTCGTAGTTGCTGACGCCGATGTAGAGCGCCTTGCCCTGCTGGACCAGGGTATCCAGGGCGCCCAGGGTCTCCTCCAGGGGCGTGTTCGGGTCGAAGCGGTGCGAGTAGAAGATGTCGAAGTAGTCCACGCCCATGCGCTTCAGGGACTGGTCGCAGGAGGCGACCAGGTGCTTGCGGGAGCCCCATTCGCCGTAGGGTCCCTCCCACATGTGGTAGCCGGCCTTGCTGGAAAGGATCAGCTCGTCACGCGGCATCTCCTTGATGATCCTGCCGCAGACCACTTCGGCGTTGCCCGGGGGGCTGCCGTAATTGTTGGCGAAGTCAAAATGCGTGATCCCGAGGTCAAAGGCCCGGAACAGGCATTCCTTGGCCACTTCCCCGTCCCGGTAGCCCCCGAAGGTCTGCCAGGCGCCCAGGGATATGAGCGGCAGGTTCAGGCCGGACTTGCCGCAGCGCCTGTACCGCGCCCTGGAATAGCGTTGCTCAGAAAAGGCCGCCAAGAAAACCTCCTTCAGGACTCTGATTCCATCCAGGCCACGCAGTCCTTCAGCCAAGCCTTCATCTGCGCGGGCCCGGCTTTCCGTTGGCGGCCATGGCCAGGCAGGACCCACTCGAAATCCAGGTCCAATAGCCGGCGCATGCTCTGGGTCTGTTCGCCCCAATCGTACCAGCAAAAGTCGCGGAAGGCACGCAGGCTGCCGGCGTCCTCGTCGAACTCCAGGTGGTCGCCGGTGAAGAGGAAGCGGCCGTCCGCATGCAGGACCGCGTGCCCGCGGGTGTGGCCCGGAACGGGGATGAAGCTGAGCCCAGGGCCCAACTGGACCCTTTCGATGCCTTCAGGCTGGAGCTCCACGTCCCGGGTGCCGGCGCCGACGTCGGCCTTGTGCAGGACGCGCTTGCAGCCCAGGCGGGCGGCCCACCGCGCGTGGTCGGCCACGTCGTCGCGGTGGGTGAGCGCCATCCAGGCCACGGGCCCCAAAGCCTGGATGGCCTTGGCCAGGGGCTCATGGAAACGGGGGCTGTCCACGATGACATTGCCGCCCGGCCGCTGCAGCAGGTAGCTGGCCGCGCCGAAGCTGTCCGGGCTGGCGTAGCCGAGGTAATAGAGGCCCGCGTCGAGCCTCAGGGGGAAGTCGGCGTCCTTGAGCCCGGTTTTGTCGCCGGAACAGCCGATGCTGGCCGTGGGGCAGGCGCGCAGGGCCAAAAAGGCCCTGCGGCGCTCGGCCTCGTCCGCGGGCTGGCGGGTGACGGCGCTGCCGCCGCCCTTCTCCGTGAAGAGCCCGGGCGCCACCCAGCGGCAGGTGTCGCAGTCAATGCAGGTCTCGTCGACGAAAAAATCGCCGGATACGTTGCCTGCGCGGATGAGTTTGGGGTTGGCCATGGCGACTTCGCGGCAGCAAATGAAGGCATCGTGAATGACTAGGCGGTCACCAGTTCCCGCACCTTGCCCTGGCTTTTGTTCCCGGCCCTGGCCGTCAGTTCTTCGTAGAGAATGCCCACAGCCTTTGTGTCCGATGAAAGTTTGGACTGAATGAACAGCCTCAAATCTTTCTCGGTGGACCACTGCATGTCCGTCGCATGGTCACCCCGGCGTTCCCACTTATGCACTGCCGGACCGCTGATTCCAAAGACGGCACCGAAAGCGGCCTGGGTCAAACCAAAGTGAAGGCGGACAAACTTCACTTCATTGCCCGTAAGAGGCCGATGCAAGCGGCTGAGCACCGAAAGAACCTTATCGATCATTCGCGGATAATCCAGCTTGGGAACCCATTCTCCGCGGACCTTAATAAAGGTTACGTCACTGAGCTGGACCGGAAATCCAAGGCTATTATCGGTGTAGTGTTTTACTTTTTTGGTTTCCATAGTGTTCCCTCAGTCTTTCGGATCAACGACGGTGACCACCAGCATGGTCGCATCAAAAGTTACCACCACCCTAAGCTCGCGACTGTCCACGGTCTTGCCTCGAATCGCATAGTTCCAACTCTGGAAATGGCCGTCAAACGCGTCCTTGGCCTTCTCATGGTATCCGGACACCAAGACCTGTTGCACCTCGGGCTGGCTCACCTTGCGTTCCGCCAAACGTTTCAAAGCATGTCCCGCATACACGTATTCCCCAGCCGCAATCGCCGCGTGCACGGCCTGCATCAAGGAAGGGTGTTTCGGGGCTCTCGCCATGGCAATAGTAACTCAGTTAATATTTGATTTCAAGTTCAATGCGGCTTATAGATTTTACGCAGATTTCCCAGAGGCCTAACTATGCCCGCAGCAAGCAAATGCTTCAGGGCCTCCTTAAGCTCTTTCTTTCCCGGCTTGAAGTCCCTGATCTCTTCCTTCAGGGTCTTACGCATTTTTTCCACCTGGGCATTCGTCATAGTGCCCTCATGCCATTTGCCAAAAAGTGACAAAAAAAATATTACACCGATGGGTCGCTACGCTATAAGTCGCGGTCCATCAAATTTGATAGTTGCTCGTACAAAGTCCATTAATTCGCTTATTTTCCGCGGGGTTTGACCTTGGGATCCGCTGCCAAGGCCTTGAAGCGGCCGCTGACCAGGTCATAGGAATGGTCCACGAGCTTGACCACCAAAGAACGCGGCGCGCCCTTCTCAAGCCACACCGTGTTCCAATGTTTCTTGTTCATATGGTAACCCGGGACCACGGCCGGGTATTGGATCCTCAATTCCACGGACCAGTCCGGCCAACACTTCAAATTCATGCGTTCCCCGTCCTTGCCCGCGGCATAGGTGCAGAACATCTTCCCGCCGACAAAATACACGGGCAGGCCCGGGTCAAAGGGATGCTTTTCAAGGGTCCCGGGCATGGACAACAAGTAGGCGCGCCAAGTCTCGAAGCGGCGGCCTTTGGGATGCTCGTAGCGCACGGACATGGAATCAGCTGCCCTCGCTCATGGGAATCAGGCCGCCTTGCTGTGGGGCTCCAGGGATTCTTCCTCTTTGCGCAGGGCCCCCGGTGCCGTGCCCCTATGGCGCTTGAAAGCCCGGCTGAAGGCCGGGATCGAGGCATAGCCCATGCGTTTGGCCACCGCGGCCACGGGCAGACGGTTTTTCAGGAGCTCCGCGGCCTTGTCCATGCGCCAGCGGGTCAAATAGGCCAGGGGGCCTTCGCCCACCAGGCCCGCAAAACGCGCTGCGAAGGCCGAGCGGGACATGCCCGCCGCCTCGGCCAGGCTTTCCACGGTCCAGGGCTTTCCCGGCTCCTGGTGTATGCGGGTGATCGCAGCCCCCAAATTCGCGTCCTGCAAGGCCAGCAGCCAGCCTCCCTCCTTCTTCTTGCAGGAATTGATGTGGGCCCTGAGTGCCTGGATGAAGAGGACGTCGGCCAGACGCGAGACCATGATTTTCGCGCCCGGCTGGGTGCCCAGGGTCTCCGCAAGGAGCTGCTGGCGCACGGCCTCCAGCCAGAGGGCGGCGCTGCCGTCCCCTTTCAAATGGATCTGGTCCGGCAAGGACCGGACAAAGGGCGCGAAGGCCCCGGATTCAAATCGGAAGAGGCCGCCCAGCAGCAGGGTCTCGGCCCCGCCGCCGCCGTGCTGCACGGTCATGGCTTGTTCCTGCGCAAAGCAGGCCGTGACCACTTGTTCCGCGGGCTTGACCTTGGATCCGGCCACGTCTTTGAGGGTGTGCAGGCCGCCGTGGGGCAGGAAAACCATGTCCCCGGCGCTGATGGGAAGGTCTTCGCTCCCCTCCATGCCCAGCACGCAGCTTCCCCGGGCGACGATATAAAAGGGGACATGCCAGGCCTGGTTGGGGAATTCCAGCCCCCAGGGGGCTGACAATTCCAAGCGGCCATAGACCAAATTCTGCAGGCGGAGCAGGCCCAGCACTTCCGTGAGTATATCCATTGCGTTCCTCTTGATATTTTGGACGTTTAGCTATGTCTTTGGACGAAATGATACCATCCGTCCATTTTAGGGCCCGTATGGTCCTTTAACAACCCTACGGAGGATCCCATGAAACAGCTTTTACTGATCAACGCCAGCCCCCGCGGAAGCCAGTCCGTGTCCCGCAGCCTCAGCAGCCACCTGGTGGAACGCTTGCGGGCCTCGGAAGGACCCCTGGAGGTCAAAGAACGGGACCTGACCACCACCGAACTTCCCTTCCTCAGCCAGGACCTCATCCAGGCCTATTACACCCCCCTGGACAAGCGCAGCGACGAACAGCGCTCCCTCCTGCGCGTGTCCGACAGCCTGGTGGACGAACTCGCCGCCGCGGACATCCTGATCATCGCCGCGCCGGTGTGGAACTTCGCCCTTCCCGCGCAGGTGAAGGCCTGGATCGACCTGGTGGCCAGGGCCGGGAGGACCTTCTCCTACACCGCGGAAGGCCCCCGCGGCCTGCTCCAAAACCGCCCCGTTTACGTAATTAAGAGTAGCGGAGGGGTCTTCAGCGAAGGCCCGGGCAAGGCCATGGACTTCTACGAGGGATACCTGGGATCCGTGCTAAGGTTCATGGGCCTCACGGACCTCACCTTCATCCGGGCCGAAGGCCTCAGCCTTCCGGGCCAGGCCCAGACCCGCATCGAGGATGCCCGCAAACAGATCGAAACCGCCCTGCATCCGGCCCTGGCCGCGATCTAACAAAAAAAACCCAACCCACACGGAGGAAATCATGGAACAAAAAACAGGCAGGTCCAACAAAACGCATTGGCTGGGCTGGGCGCTGACCGCCCTTCCCGCCCTCATGTTCCTGATGAGCGCCACCATGAAATTCATGGGGACCGCGCAGGTGCTGCAGATGTTCAACCTGCTCGGCTGGCAGGCGAACGACCTGCTGCCTTTGGGGGTCCTGGAGCTCAGCTGCGTGGTGCTCTACCTGATCCCCCAGGTATCGGTGCTGGGCGCCATCGTGCTGACCGGCTACCTGGGCGGGGCGATCGCGACGGAAGTCCGCGTGGGGCATCCCATCTACATGCACATCGTCATCGGTCTCCTGATCTGGGGCGGCCTCTATCTGCGCGAGTCGCGCCTGCGGGCGCTCCTGCCTTTCAGAAGCGCCATCTAGTCCAAGGGATCCAAAGGGAGGAAGCCATGAGCACCAAAAGCGTCAAGGAACGGGGCGTCACGAAGGTCGGGGACTCATACACCACCCTGGAGGGGCCGGGCATTCCCATACGCCGGCCCCTGCCGACGCGCACCGTGCGCCCGGCGGACGTGGACCCCTTCCTGCTGCTGGACCACGCGGACCTGCCGCAGATGCCCGAATTCGCCGCGGGCGAAGGCACGCACCGCCACCGGGGCTTCGAGGTCATCACCTATGTCCTGGAAGGCTCGGTGGACGACCAGCCCGGCGAGGGCCCCATCCAGCACATCGAGAAGGGCGGGCTTCAGAAGATCACCACCGGCAGCGGCATCTCCCACGGCGGCGCGCCCTCGGACGGGCGCGGAGGCCGGACGAATGCCCTCCAAATCTGGATAAACCTGGCGCATAAGGACAAAAAGGCCACGCCCGTATCCCAGGTGGTGGCAGCCAAGGACATCCCCGAGGTGAAAGGCGCATCCTCCCTGGCGCGCGTTCTGGTGGGTCCGGGTTCGCCCACGCGCCTGCTCACCCCGGCCCTGCTTCTGGACGTGGCCGTGCAGGCGAAGGGCGACTTCGCCTGGGACATCCCATACGGCTTCCAGGGCTACGCCTATGTCCTGGATGGGGACGGGCACTTCGGCGCGGACGCCCAGCCGGTCACGGCCACGCAAATAGCAGTGATCGGGCCCGGCGAACGCTTCACGGTGCGTGCGGGCGCCAAGGGGCTCCGCTTTTTCCTGGCCGCCGGCGAGCCCCACCGGGAACCCATCCGCTGGGACGGCCCCTTCGTGGACTGATCGGACAAGGATAGGGCTGCGAGGCTGAAGTGAAGGGTACGGCTGAATAACGAAAGGGCTACGTTCCCGGCCACCCCCCAGCGGTCGGAACGTGGGGCGGGGTCCACCGGCGAAATTTTGGTGGGCTCCGCCTTTATTTTTTTCATAAAGAAGGAAACACGGCATGCTAAGCGTCAAATCACATGGAAGGGGCCCGGCCCCACAGCTACTTTTCCGGCACTCCCACAGTCCCCGTCCTCACCGCACCCACCGGACGATAGGCCTGGAACAGCACCCCGGTCGGGGTGCGCTTGCTGTCGACTAATTCCATGGCGCAGGGAACGGTGCCGCTTCCGAAGAGGCGCTTGCCCTTGCCCAGGATCACCGGAAAGGTGATGACGCGCAATTCGTCGATCAGTCCTGCCTTAAGGAGCGTTTGCAGAAGATTGCCGCTGCCGTGCACCTGTAATTCTTTGCCTTCCATGGCTTTTAGCTTTTTGATGGCCGCGACGATGTTGCCTTTGAGGAGCTTTGAATTGTTCCATCCCACTTTTTTTAGGGTCTTGGAGGCGACGTACTTGGGCAGGGCGTTAAGGGGGCCGGCGATCGGGTTGTCGGGATCCGTGACCTTGGGCCAGTAGTTGGCGAAGATCTGGTAGGTTTTGCGGCCCAAGAGGAAGCTATCTGCCTGTGAAAACCATTCGACGATGTATGTGAAGCCCTCTTTACTGCCGTAGGGGGCGGTCCATCCCCCGTATTTGAATCCGCCGCTGCTGTCCTCTTTGGGCCCGCCCGGCGCCTGCATCACGCCGTCCAGCGACACCATGCTTGAAACGGTCAGCTTCATGCGTCCTCCGCGGAATTATAGGGAAAGCGGATCCCAATCTGACTTCCCCGGTGATCAGCGACTGGGAACCGAAAACCGGTAGCTCAAGCCCAGTCCAAAAGAATTGGAGCTGAAATCGTATTGATTGCCGATGTCCACCGAAGCCGTGTGCCCCACCTTGCCATAGAGAGCGAAGTGGTCATTGAGGCTGAAGTTAAGGCCAAGTTCCAGTTTCGCGATCGTACCCAGGACATTTGCCCCCAATAATATCTGCGCGAAGGCCTGGAATCGGTTCTTCGGCGTGTATTTGCTCTGCAGCCCCAAGCCCGTGAGCAGCTCCCCGTAACCCGCATATCCATAGAAGTCGTTGTAGGCCACACTGGCCTGGATGGGCACGTAGAAATAGTCGCCGACAACATTGTCAAGCTGCAGGGACAACATATCGAGGTCGTGCAGGTTTTTCCCGACCAAGTCGATATTGACTTCCGTTTGTTGAAGCATATTTATGCGGAATCCGTGAAATACTATGTCGTTCAATGCCTCGCCATCAGGCGAACTTCTGTCATCCAGGGAAAGATGATAGTTCAGCGACGCGCCCACGGTCATGTTTTTCGAAGAACCGTCTGGGGCGAACAGATAACCGCACGACAGTGACGACCCGAAATTTTCGTTGAACATGTACTCGGCCGACAATTTCGGATAAACAAGGAGTCCGGGGCCGGTATCGATCAAACTGGGCGCATATCCCCCTGACCCAAGGCCCACTTGTCCGGCCAGGAAGACCCGCGGGAAAACATTCAACCGATAGCCGACACCGCCCAAAACCTGGTTATAAAGCGGAATGCCGTGGTATCCGACACCTAGATCAAAAAACGCATACGCATGGTCCGGGAAATAATGGGAATATTGCATATCAAACAGATTGATCGTCGAATGGTTCTCGCCTGCTGGCCTTAACTGCACTAAATTATCCAGGCCAAAAGACAATACGTTCTCCCCGGACCCATGGATCAATTCGTCCAGGCCCGTCTGTTCAGAGGGCGTGAGGCTATGACCTGAATATCCGTAAGGCCCGATACAGTATGAAACCGGGACTTGGACATAAAAATCAAGCTGGGAATGATCCACAGCCGAATTCGAAAGCCTGAACTTCAAATATCTAATACCCGCAGCGAAGCTATTGAAATCATAGCCAAGCCCCACATAAGCGTCGAGCAATCCACCGTCCCCGGATACGGCCTTGCTCTGCTCAATGCTTTTGCCGCCTCCGCCACCGCCGGCCCCGAAACCCACATTCACAAACAAATTCTGGATGATTTTTTTTTGAGCCTGCAGCGTCGCATCGAAAGCCATAAAGCCGCCATAGTCGCCTTGCACCAATGGCGCGTACCCACCTATACCGACGTAGATCCCATCAGTGACGCGATTTAAATAATGGTACCCCAACAAATCTAACGGCTCATAGCCCAGCACCGGCATCGTTTCGTAATCCAACACAATGATTCCGTTTTTTTCAGACAGCAAAGGATGAGGCGACAAATTGTAAACCGAGCCGTTCGAACCTGCTTGGTCGGTCGTTTCAGCCGCCGCTGACTGAATCGGAATACCGACAGAAAGCAAAAACGTCACGAACACCAGAGATTTCAGTATTAGCCGATTCATGGCGCTCCGTTTACCTTCGGTCAAAGTCACACTTCTTCAAGCTGGCGTTCAGACAAAGTGAAGACGGCCTCTCGTTACGTCGCTACGCGACTGCGACAAAGACGGCAACGTCCATTGGCGCGGCATTGTATCTCTTCCGCTGGCCTGAGGGTAGGCCGTTCTCTTTTTTAACCGCTTTTTTAATCCTTTGAATAAACCAAATACTACCGAACAAACTAAAGATGCCCACAAATGTATCTTTATAAGAAATTAACTGCCACGAATCATCGTTAGGATTTTGTGTCCAAGTCAAGTCATGAGGAATAATGCGAAGCATAGTTGTTGCACCAGAATAAAACATAATAGCAAATGCAAACCAGATAAATAAAAATTGAAAACTCCATAATAGTAATCTAAATCCTTTCAAATGTTCAAATTTCCATAGCTCCCAAGGTTTATCGTTCAATAGCCAACAAAAACGAAGAAAAAATAGAAAACAGATAACTTTAAAAATACTCCAAACCATTTCACTCCTCCGCCTTCATCAGCAACGCCCAATGCGCCGCCTATTTCAATGCACGTTCCCAGCGTTTATATGAACAAGTCCATCGCTGCTAGGCGTTGGCTCAACCTGCGGCTGTGGATACTTGGGCGGAACAGCCCGACAGTCATTCCCAGTATCTTGAAAATTTACGATTTTCTCCCCATCGCTCTCGAATGTGGTCGTACAACTTTTTGTAAGAACCTGCCCGCCATAGGAGTCGGTATAAGCGGTGTTTCCAACATAAGTTGTGGTATATGACTCGGGCATTCGATATGAAATTTCGCAGTCATAGACTAGGAACCTGTGACCACTTACCTCATAGGTTTGCGTTGGAACTCCGAATTTTCGAACCAGGTCGAGTTCAGAAGAACCCACCCAGGAATTCAAAATCATCTCGTAGCCTGCTTTGGTGGGCTGAGGCTGGGAGTGGTCCAGAATGCTACGTGGTGCTCCCGAACCATAGATGCCGTCCAGAAAGTGCTCACAGCCATTTAGGGACAATGTGCAGACCATCGCCCCAAGCAACAAACTCCCCCGTGTAATTTTGGTCATAACCATCCCCCTCAGCCAATGCCTTTGAACCACGCCATTGTAGCCACCTATTTCTTGAATAGCCATCTGAGCAGGTACGCCCAATGCTTTATCATTCCCATAGCCCCCACCACGCCGCCAGTTACCATAAAAAGAAGCCCTGCGAATATCGACCATTTCCAATGTAAACCCCATCCGACAAAACCAATGAGCACACCTGCGAGAGCGACAAAGAATCCCTTGGCGGCGAGCACGAAGCCAGCAAGGTCGGGTTCCTGAGGAAAAAATGGTTCCCTCTGGGGTTTGTGGTCCGTCCTACCAATCATACTGACACCATTTTCATCCGCCCCTCCCAGAGACCCGCCATCTCACCGCCCTGCCACCACCATATTCTCCTACTTCCAGCCGTTTAAAGCCTCAGCAACCATTAGTCCCGAAAACAAAACCACCATTCCAACCAGTCCAATCAACAAGTGAAGCACGGACCGCTTTACCAAAAGACGTCTATTATCGACCATCTCCGAGGAGTCCTTGCCATTCCAAATATGCTTGAGAGCCTCAAAATTATTCTGTGCAGAGAAGTTATACCTAAACTTTTCCCGGAGTGCATAATTCGAATGCCGCAGAGCGTTAAAATAGCGAGACTGAAAATACAATAGCCGCAACCCAATTCATCACAGTCAGCCACGCCATGATGATGCGAGCAGCAACCGCTTCGAGCCGCCACATTGCCGACACCAACGCCAACAAGTAGGGCGGCTAATACGATGATTGAAAGCGCCTTGGTCATCAAGCCCCTACGGTTGAGCGTGGTCTATTGTCTGCACGGGTGACGAATCAAAGATGGTTGGAGATGACGTTGATGGCTGTGACGATGGTTGCGGTGTCGAATCGAGGGTTGTCGTCGGAAAACGAGCCTGGCTTTTGAAATATACTGCTGTCCCGTTGACCCTAATCGTCTCCCACCCAAACCAACCCCATCCCAAGGGGAACGAAGATTCCTCCACGTCAATGACTGTATTGATAAGTGCGTCGCCACCTCCATGTTCCTCTAACGCTTTGGTGATGGCTGTCTGTGAAGAAAACTCGCCATCGGGCTCCGCCACCGTCAGCCCAAAAAATCGGTAAGCCGTCGTTTCCCCCGATGCCTTCCCGACCACATACATGGCGTTGGGGTCAAAGTTCATGCTTGAGACATGCGGAGTAACAAGGGTCACGCAGCCTTGTAAAAACAGTCCAACGATGGCGAGTAACCCGATGGTCTTCATTGATTTTTACTCCGATGTGGTGCCGAAAGTTGTGGCGTCGTATCGAGGCTTGGTCGAGGTGGCGTCGATGTAGCGCTTAGAATGTCGTAGGCATCAACACTATCGCCTTTGGGATTTTCTTTGAAGCACTTGATTAAAAAGTCAGTACGAGGTTCTTGGATATCATAAGTGCCGCCAGGAATATATGTCCCCGTGGTATAGCCATAGGCGTTGGTATAACTGTTATAACTTCCTGGAGCCTGGAATTGATAATTGTCAGTGGCTTGATTTTGATTAAGCATTACAAAATATTTGAATCCAGCCGCCTTCGTCACCTCCGCAGCGTGCCGAAGTGCGAAAGCATAAGCATCTGCTGAACCCGTGAACTCGTTCCCGCTGAATCCAACCTGAAATATATTTGACGCCAGACGCCTATCCCAATAGCCGCCATCAAACCCTAATGGTCCATATGCCGTAGCGCATCCAACCAAACTCAGCCCCGCCAACATCAAAACACCAAGAATCGCTTTGGTCATAACCATCCCCTTCAGCCAATGCCTTTGAACACGCCATTGTAGCCACCACCTGTCTGCCTGCCTAGCGCCGCCGACCTACTGTACCAACTTAGTCCATCTAGGTTTTTTTCCCATGGGTTTGACCTTCAACACCTGCTCAATTGATACCGTTTTCGTCAATGGATTATCAAAATGGATGTCTCCCTGCTGGTCAGTTGCTCCAACGAAAACCGTAATGAAATCATTCTGGTCCATGGTCACCTTCTTCCCAACGATTGGTCCTGTGACATCCTCCACGGGATATAACTTCAATGTTTTCAAATCAACCACGTAGGCTGGGTCATTCCATGGAGAGTGTCCGCCGCTGTGCCGAGCCGAGAACAAGCAGTATTGTGAATCTGCAGACCACACAGCATTGTTAATTTCCATATCCACGAGCATCGCCTCGGCTTGATTTTGCGCAACCTTTATTGGGACAATTTTGTCGCTTGCTTGAAACACGGAACATACCACCGACTGAACCGCATATTTGAAATTGCTGTCACCACCTTGGGTCCAATAGTCAGCGCAGACCAATCGCCATTTCCCGTTTGGAGATACCTGTTGGAAAAGGATAGCGCTGTCACCTAGGACTGGAGGCCAATGCCCGTAAGGAGACTTCCACGCATGACAAAAAAGTGGAAGCACCAGTAGGACTGAACCCAGTAAAACCGTACCCAATCTGGTCGTCATCGCCCCCCCAAAAGACCCAACATCTTACTTCCCCTCCATCGTCCGTGCCAGCCGCTCCATCCTTTGGAACCCATACAAAGTCCTACCACGAACCCTGGGATGCCAGTGTCAGTGCCAGCGTAACGCTATTTGCTTCAGTTTATGGAACCCCAATGAAAACAAGAAATCCTTATACCCTTGTTTCACCCCTTCAAAGTATGACTTCCCAAAGAAAAAGCCCCCTCCAAACAATCTGGAGAGGGCTTTTAAGTGGTGACCCCAACGGGATTTGAACCCGTGTTACCGCCGTGAAAGGGCGGTGTCCTAGGCCACTGGACGATGGGGTCGTGGTCGGCTTGCGCCAGGGTCAAGAAATCTAATGCCGCGGGGCCGTCTTTGCAAGCCTTTCGGACGGTTTGGGCATCAGGCGTGCAGCGCCACGATCTCCCGGTACAGTTTCTCGTATTTGCGTGCGCTGGCCAGCCAGGAGTGGTCCTCGGCCATGCCCACCTTTTGCAGGCGGCTCCACGCCTCCTTGTCCTTGTAGACTTCAAGGGCGCGCTG
>DATHOE010000037.1:0-96278 GCA_035485275.1 bacterium | reverse complement strand
ACAATCAATATTATCCGCCCACGGTTGAAACGAGCGCCGAAACCATGCAAGGCATTGCGGACCGCGTGGTGGGCACGGGGACCTTTACCGCCACGAACCAATACACGTACCAGTCCGTTATTGGGGCCACATACGGGTCCGCCCTCCAGCAACTTATTGAACTGTTGCCCGCCTGTTATACGGACGGTCCAGGTCCCGATGCCAGGCGGCAACCGTCCAAAAATGCAAACGTCTCGGCCACACCCACGGCCACCGAAACATACACGCCGAATCCCAACGAAAAGGACGTCCTGAAATCCGGCCCGGATTCCCTGTCTTGGATAAGGCAAATGGTGGTTGGGCCCAACCCCGCCAGCGGGCCGGCGGAAGTTTTCCTGAGAACGGCGAACATAGGGACGGTGAAGCTGAAAGTCTACTCCATGGCAGGCCGCCTGATCGAGGAACGGACCTACGCTGTCACGTCACCCGGGGTGCAGAGCCTCGACTTGGATGCGGGCCTCCTCGCCTCGGGCCTTTATTTCGTCAACGCCAGCCAGGCTTCCATGAACCTTGGAACCTTCAAATGGGCGGTAGTCCATTCAAGGTAACTCATCGTAGTGTCCCAATGTAAAGAGGGGATGGCATTTGCCATCCCCTCTTTTTTTGGCCAGGATCGACTGAAGGGTTCGGGCGCCTAGGGTCGTGCTGAATCACTCCCCGGGGCTATCCTCGTCCCGCCTCCCCATCCCCTCCAGATCCAGCACCTCCGGCTGCTCTTCCATGTGCAGCCCCGCCTCCGAGTGCTCGGCCTGCAGGGCGTCGTTGAGCATGGTCTGCAGCTTCAGGTCCAGGTGGGCCGCGCTGCGGGAGGCCTGCTCGAAACGCTGGCGCTCGCCGTCCAGGCTGCGGCGGGCCTTGGTCAGCTCGTCCATCAGCACCAGGGCGGTCAGGATGGCCACCCGGTGGATGGGCTCGCCGGGCTTGGGCCGGGACAGCTCCTTCATGCGCTCGTCCACCTTGGCGGCGAGCTCACGCATGTAATCCGGGTCCGAGGGCCCCTTGAGCGTGAACTTGTGGCCGAAGATGCTGATGTCCGTGGCGTTGCGGTCCTTGTCCGTCATCCCAGCCTCACGCTTTCAAGGGTTGCGAGCAACTCCTCCACCTTGCGGCGCAGGGCGTGACGTTCCTTGGCAAAGGCCGAGGCCTCGCGGCGCTGGCGTTTCAGGTCGCTCTGTTCCCCCTCGAACTTCACGGCTTCGGACAGCTTTTCGCGGGCTTCGACAAGGAGGCGCTCCTTCTCCTCGATGTCGCGTTCCAACTCCGCCAAGCGCCCGGACTGGCCCTCCAGCCGCTCCTTCAACTCCTCGGCCTCGTCCGAGACCCTGATCTCCGTGGCCAGCAGGGTGTCCAGGCGGGCCTGCAGGTCGCGCAGGTGGGCGGACAAGGCCTGGGCCCGGTCCTGGGCTTCGCGTTGGGCCGCCAGGGCCTGGCTCTCCCGGTTCCGCGCTTCGGCCAGATCTTCGGCGCTGACAGCCGGCCTGGACTCGAGGGTTTGGGCGGCCTCCTGGACCTGGGCCTGCAATTGCCGGATCAAGGTCTCCTGGGCCGAGGCCAGGGCCTGGGCCTCCGTCTGCTCCCGCCCCAGGTCCTCCAGGCGTTCGTGGGTTTCCTTCAGGCTGTTCTGGACTTCGTTCAGTCTGACGGCCAGTTCCACGGCCTGCTGTTCCGCCGCCGCGGCCCTGGCTTCCATTTCCGGATCCTGGCGCGGCATGGAGCTGGCCAGTTCAAGGGACTGGGTCAATTCCTCGATGCGGGCCTCGGAGGCCTGCCGCAGCGCCTCCAACCGTGATTCCGCGTCCTCCCGGAAATCCAGCCGCTCCGAGGCGGCCGAAGCCAGCCGCGTCGCCAGGTCGCGGTTCTCCCGCTTCAGGGAGGCCACCAGCAGCTCGACCTGGGCTATGCTCGAAGCGAGGCGTTCCAGGGATTCCATGGTCGCGCCTTAGCGGCGCACCTCCACGGGCAGGGCCGTCTCCAGGCGCTTCAACAATTCCTCGTGGCGCTGGTTCACTTCCGCGTCGGTGAGGCTGCGTTCCTCGGCGGCGTAGGTCAGACGGAAAGTCAGGCTCTTGCGGCCCGCGTCCAGTGGGGCGCCTTCGAAACGGTCCAGCACCCTCGCCGTGCCCAGGCCGCCCTCGTTCTTGATGAAGTCCAGGATGCGGCCGGCCTCCAAGCCGCTGTCCATGAGGCAGCTCAGGTCCCGCTCCACGGCCGGCACCCGGGAAAAAGCCGCGTAGCGGGGTTCCTTGGCGATGGCTTTGCCCGGTGCCTGGGGCTCCAGTTCCATCACCAGGACCTCCTGGAGGCCCTTGGGGGCGCCCAGGGCCGGCAGCAGGGCCGGGTGCAGGGCGGCGCAGATGCCGGACAAGCCCCCGATGCTGACGCTGGCACAGCGTCCCGGGTGGGCCCAACTGGGCAGGTCCAGGGCTTTGCCCAGATAGAGCCAAGCCGGAAGGTTCTCAGGTCTGGCCGACGCGGAGCGGAAGGTCAGGTCCAGGCTGCGTCCCAGGGACTCGGCCATGCCTTTCAGGTCATAGAAATCCCAGTCCCGGCCTGGGGCGTTCCATTGCGCCTGCGCCGCGGCTCCGGCCAGGACGATCGCCACCCGTTCGCATTCCTTGATCCCTTCCGAAGCCTTGGAGGCGGGGCGGAAGACCCGGCCCAGTTCGAAGAAGGCGACCCCCTCCTGCCTGCGTTTCAGGGCGCCCAGGACGCAGTCCACCAGGCCCGGCAGGAGGGAAGGGCGCAGCAGGGACAATTCGGAGCTCAGGGGATTGTCCATGGGCAGGGCCAGGGCGCCCATGCCCCAGGTTTCGGCCAGGCCCGGATCCATATAGGTGAGGGAAGACGCCTCGCTGAGGCCCAGGGACGAAAGGCGCCGGCGCAGGAGCCAGGCGTTGTTCCAGCCCGTGTCGTCCGGGTCGGGCGTGCGCACCTGGTCCAGATCCGTGCCCGGGACGCTGTCGACACCGGCCATTTGCAGCACTTCCTCGGCCAGGTCCTCCCAGGCCTTGATGTCGCGGCGCCAGGACGGCGGGGTCACGACGAAGGCTTGCCCGCGGGCCTCCACCCCGAAGAAACGGCGGCGAAGCAGCGCAACCATCGCCTCGGAAGGCAGGGCGGTTCCGAGCAGCCCGTTTATCTTCTCCGGTTCCAGGAGCAGGGCCCGCGGCGCCTGGCCCTTGTCGCCCGCGCTCACCCTGCCTCCCAGGACCCTGCCGCCGGCCAGCTCGAGGATGAGCGCCACGCAGCGGTCCATGGCCTCGTCCACGGCCAGGGCGTCCACGCCGCGTTCAAAGCGGTGGCTGCTTTCGCTGCCCAGGCCCAGGCGCCGCGCCGTGCGGCGGATGCGTTTCGCCGGGAAGACCGCGGCCTCAAGCACGACATCCGTGGTGGCGTCCGTCACTTCGCTGTGGGCGCCGCCCATGATGCCGCCGAGGGCCTGCGGGCCCGCCCCGTCGGCGATGACCACGTCCTCGGCCTCCAGCAGGCGTTCCGCGCCGTCGAGGGTCTTGATGCGTTCGCCGGGGCCGGCCAAACGGGCTTCGAGCCGGCCTCCGCTGAGGCGGGAGGCGTCGAAGGCGTGCATGGGCTGGCCGTATTCCATCAGCACGCAATTGGTGGCGTCGACCACGTTGCTGATGGAACGGATGCCGCTTTTTTCAAGATGGTTGCGCAGCCAATCCGGGGAGGGGCCCACCTTCAGGCCCTGGATGCGCCGGATGGAGTAGTAGGAACAGGCGGAGGGTTCGGCCGCCACCTGGAAGCCGGTCTCGCCCGCGGCGGGGAGGGCCGGCTCCGGGCGCTCCTTCAGCTCCAGGGCGCCCAAGGCTGAAAGCTCCCGGGCAAGGCCGCGCAGGCTGAGGTGGTCGGAGCGGTTGGCGGTCGTTTCCAGGGTCAAAACAGGATCATCCAGGCCCAGGGCCTGGGCCAAAGACAGGCCAAGGGCCAGGCCCGGGTCCAGGACCAGGAGCCCGTCCACGCCCTTGGGAAGGCCCAGCTCCTCAGCTGAACAGAGCATGCCTTCGCTTTCCACGCCCCGGATTTTGCTGCGCTTGATCTTGAAGTCGCCCGGCAGCTCCGCGCCCTCTTTGGCCAGGGGAACCTTGAGGCCCTGGGCGCAATTGGGGGCGCCGCACACGATCTGGTAGTCGCGGCTGCCGTCGCTGACCGTACATAAAGACAATTTGTCGGCGTTGGGGTGGGGAAGGCGGACTTTTATCTCCGCCACCACGACCTTGCCCAGGGCCGCACCGGGGTCCTCAAGGGTCTCCAAGCCGATCCCGGCGCGCATCAGCACTTGGCTGAGCGTCGCCAGGTCCGGCGGGAGGTCGACCCAGGTTTTGAGCCAGGAAAGAGGGAAGCGCATGGAGGGCCTTTATCTTAAGAAGCAGATGAATGCGGCCATAAAAACCTTAAAAATATCGCATGTTATCGCGACCGCTTCAAGACGTTAGGAAGTCTCCGGATCAGGCGCAGGAGCAGGGGTAGGACGCCCAGGATGCACAGGGAAGCCCACAGGGAGGGGGAGAGCAGGTCCCCGGAAGCGTGGACCCGGCCAAGGTGCACCCCGGCCCAGACATAGGCCGCGTTGCAGGGCAGCAGCCCCAGGGTGCTGAGCAGCAAAAAACGGCCGCCGCTCATGTCGCTGAGCCCCATGACCAGGTTCACCAAGGAATACGAAACCATGGGAATCATCCGTGCGGAAAGGAGCCAGGCGTCGCCGTCCTCCTTCAGGCCCTTGTCCACGAAGGCCACGGTTTTGGGGAAATTCGACTGCGTCCAGGCGCCCAAAAAGCGGCGGGCGAAGAGGAAGGCCGCCAAGGCGCCCAAGCTCGAGCCCAGGGTGCACAGCGCCAAGCCCTTTCCCATGCCGAAAATGGCCCCTGCCACGACCACCAGGGTGGCGGTTCCGTCCAAACAGAGCGCGCAGACCAGGGTATAGCCCAGCAAAAAGGCTGTCCAGGCCTGCAAGGGCATGGCCGCGTTCCAGTTTTCCAGCTCCTGGCGGTGGAGGACGAAACTCTCAAGGCTGGGGCGCAGGCCGCTCAAATGCCAAATAAAAATGACCCAGGCCAGGCGCCAGGCGAGCAAAACGCCGACGCCGCCGAGCAGGGCCGACAGGGCCTTGGCAGGAGGGGGTATAAGGGGGGCCTGGGGGGATTCCATCGACGCAAAGGGTAACGGTTTTTTAGGCGCCTTGATAGGGCGCCGTTTATAATGCGTGCATGACCGAGACCCGGGAAAACAAGCAAAGCATCGAGAGCGCGAGCATCACCCTGCTGTGCCAGGCCAGGGAAGGCGCCATCGCGCGTCTGCCCCGCGAAGCCGGCCAGGGCGCGACCGTGCTGTGCGCGCCCCAGCCCCTGGCGGTGGCCACGGCCCAGCGCCTGTTCCCGGACCGGCGCATCGAGGTCAAGACCCTTTACGCCGAACCGGACCTGGGCACGGCCACTGGTTTCACGGACCTGCGCCTGGTGCGCTGGATGCTGCTGCCTTCCAGCGGCGGCGAGAGCGCGGAGGAGGCCCGCCGCAGGGTGGTCGATACCAGCGTGCGCCTCATCGAGATCGCGAAGAGCCACCAGGACCCGGTGCTCGTGGCCGGCCCCGCCCTCCTGCGCCTGGTGGCCTTCAAGCTCAACGCCATCGGCTTCATGGGCGGCTTTCTGCTGGGCTTCAAGCCGGGCGAGCGCCGCGTGTTCCGCTACCAGGTCTAGCGTGGGATACCGCCACGTCCCCCTCTCGCGCCGCCTGGGCCCGGACTTCGACGGCCCGCATTGGCGCGTGTCCATGCCGGACGCGGAATGCTTCATGTATTTCATCGCCCAGACCCAGCGGCTCTTCGGCGAGGGCAGCACCCTGTATGTCGAAGGCCGCGGGGTGGCGGAGGAGGTGGCGGCCCTGTACCTCGCCTGCGCGGACCCTGATCCGCGGCCGATCGCGGCCATGGACCTCCATTCCCTTTGCCGGCGCTTCCATGTGCGCATGGGCCCGCGCCTGTCCCGCCGCCTGAACCTCCTGGCCGCCCGCAAGACCTACGCCGAGGTCGGGGAGCGCATGCTGGTCTATGACGCGGAGCGGGGCCTGCTCCTGGACGGCAGCCGCCTGGGGGAACGGATTGTGCGCATCAGCGGCTCACTGGGGGAAGGGGATCTGCGCCGTTTCGCCTCCGGCCCCCTTCGGGGCCTTGTCGAGTGGGTGGAAGAATAGCCCTGTTTGTGCTTCAATGCTGAATCGGCAGCACCCATCCATTCCGCCTGAAACGAAGGCCCCAAGGTCCCCCAAAGAGGTTTGCATGCGCCGCAAAAACGTCAACACCGGCTCCCCCTGGGAACAGAAGATCGGCTATTCGCGGGCAGTCCGCGTCGGGACCACCATCCATGTTTCCGCCACCGCCGGGCTCGACGACGCGGCCGCGGGCATCGCCAAGGGCGACGCCTTCAGCCAGGCCCGCCGGGCCCTCAGCTGGATCCAGGGCGCCCTGTTCAAGGCCGGCTCCGACGCCAAGGACGTGGTCCACACCCGCATCTACCTCAAGCGCCTCGAGGACTGGGAGGCCGTCGCCCGGGCGCACCACGAGATCTTCGAGAAGATCAAGCCCGCCACCACCATCGTGCAGGTGCTCGGCTTCATCAACCCCGACATCCTGGTGGAGATCGAAGCCACCGCCAAGGTGGGCGTCACGGAGCGCGTCGACGAGGACGCCATGGCGGTCCGCATCTCCCAGGCCATCAGCGACGAGAACGTCAGCCTCGTGCGGGACCTCTTCGAGCAGTACGCCCAGCTGCGCGGCTACGAATTCGAGGACGTCAATTTCGAGGGCGAGATGGCCAGCCTGCCGGGCGTCTACGGCCAGGCCAAGGGCGGGCGCCTGCTGCTGGCCACCTACGAAGGCGAGGCCGCCGGCGTGGTGGGCCTCAAGAAGATCGACGCTGGCATGTGCGAAGTGAAGCGCCTCTACGTCCCCCCCCAGTACCGCGGCAACGGCATCGGCAAGATGCTGGTGGCGGAAGCCGTGCGGCAGGCCAAGGAATTGGGCTTCAAGAAGGTTCTGGCGGACACGGACCTGAACATGCGCATCGCCATGGTCATCTTCGACGAGCACGGCTTCAAGCAGACCGACCAGGGCCATTTCGAGCTGGAGTTCGTTTGAAGGGCCGGCTAAACCCGGCGGCGGCCGTGGGATGATGCGCCGCCCAGCCAGGAAACCAGGGCCGCTCCCCGCGTTCGGAGCGGCTCTTTTCTTTGCCCTGGCCGGCTGCGCCGGCCCGACCCTGCGCGTCCATCCCAGGGCCGCTGCCTGGGAGAGGCCGCGGAGGGGGGAAGGCGAGACCAGCGGCCCGCCCCTGCGGGTCCTGCTCAAGTTCGGCAGCCGGGGCCTCAAGGCCTCGGCTCCGGGCGGCCTGAAGCTGGAGGCGCCCGACGGCGCGGCCTTGGGCGAGATCCCGGCGCAAGGAAAGGCGAGGCTGGGCGCGCTCGACGGCCTGCTGATGATGAACGGACGCGCCCTGGACGAGTCCTCGGCCCTCATCCTGCCCCTGCGCGCGGGCGAAGCCGTGCGGGTGGGCGGGCGGCGCTACCGCGGGCGCCTGCTGGTCAACGCGGAAGGGAACCAGCTGGCCCTCGTCAACGTGGTTGGGCTGGAGGACTACCTGCGGGGCGTCCTGCCCTCGGAGGTCCCCTCAGGGGGGCCCGCGGAGGCGCTCAAAGCGCAGGCGGTGGCGGCGCGCAGTTTCGCCCTGACCCAGATGCTGGCCGCCTCGGGCAGGGCCTGGGACCTGGACAACAGCGCGGACAGCCAGGTCTACGGCTCCCGTGACGCCGAAACCGGGGCCACGGACGCCGCGGTGCGCGACACCCAAAGCGAGGTGCTGGCCTTCAACGGCGGCGTGGCCAACACCTATTTCCACAGCAACAGCGGCGGCTACACCGCGGACGCCTCGGAGGTCTGGAGCGGCCAGGACAGCCCCGCCTACCTGCAGGGCGTCAGCGACCCCTGGAGCGACCACCAAGCGCACTACTCCTGGAAGGCCTCCCTGCCCCGGTGGGAGGCCCAGGCCCTGCTGCAGAAGGCCGGCCTCCTGCACAGCGCCCTGGATGACGTGGTCCCCCATGGACGCAGCGAAAGCGAGCGCTGGACCAAGATCGACCTGATCACCGGGGACGGCAACACGGTCACGGTGAGCGCCAACGCCTTCAGGCGGGCCCTGGGCGCGGACCGCGTGCGCAGCACCCGTTTCTGGGTGCGCTTCGTCGGCGAGAACCTGGTATTCGACGGCCTCGGCTGGGGGCACGGCGTCGGCATGGCCCAGGAGGGCGCCTTTGCCATGGCCAGGAGCGGATGGGACTACCGCGACATCCTCTACTTCTACTATCCCGGAACCTATCTGGCGCGGCTCCATGAGTGAAGCCTCCCCCCTGAGGGCCTCGGATTTCGACTACGAGCTGCCGCCCGAGGCCATCGCGCAAACCCCGCCCCGTCTCCGGGACTCCTGCCGCCTGGCGGTGGTGGACCGGGCCGCCCGCCGGGTGAGGCACGTCCGTTTCCGGGATCTGGACGGCTTTCTGAGGCCCGGGGACCTGCTGGTCCTCAACGACTCCAAGGTCCTGCCCGCGCGGATCCCGGTGCGCCGGGCGAGCGGCGGAAACGCGGAGCTTTTCCTTTTGGAGCCCCTGGCGTCCGGTCCCCTGCCTGTTTTTTTGCGCCCGGCCGGCAGGATCAAGCTGGGCGAGGCGCTGGCGCCCCTGCAGGACCCCGAAGCCGGCGCCTTCGTCCTGGAACAAAGGCGCGACGACGGCGTCTTTCTATTCGAATGGCGGGGCAAGCGTCCCTGGTCCCAGACCCTGCTGGACAAGCTCGGCCTGCCGCCGCTGCCGCATTACATCCACCGTGAACGCCTGCCTGCGAAGGCCGTGGCGGCCAGGGACAAGCTCCGTTACCAGACCGTGTACGCGCGGCTCGCGGGCAGCGTGGCCGCCCCCACCGCCGGCCTGCATTTCACCACCGCGATGCTGGACCGCCTCAGGGCCAAAGGTGTGGAATGCGCCTCCGTCACCCTGCACGTGGGTGCCGGGACCTTCCAGCCGGTGAAGTCCGAGCTGCTGCGGGACCACCCCATGCACACGGAAGCCTGCGAAGTCCCCCCGGAAACGGCCAAGGCCCTGGCCGACTGCAGGAAACGGGGAAGCCGCGTCATCGCCGTGGGAACGACCGCCCTGCGCACCCTGGAAAGTTGCGCGCAGGCCGACGGATCCTTCAGCCGGGGCTGGATCCAGACCCGCCTGTTCATCATGCCCGGCTACCGTTTCAAGTGCGTGGACGGCCTCATCACCAATTTCCACCAGCCGCGCTCCACCCTGCTGCCCCTGGTGGCGGCCTTTTGGGACAGGGAAGGGGTCCGGGAGCTTTATAGGGACTGCCTCGAACGGGGCTACCGCTTTTTGAGCTACGGGGATGCCTGCTTTTTTCAGTGAAACACCAAAAAGAATGGCTAAAAAAGGGGCGTTTTTGTATGATACGCGGACTGCGCGGGAGTAATTCAGTGGCAGAATGGCAGCTTCCCAAGCTGCACACGAGGGTTCGATTCCCTTCTCCCGCTCCAATTTTCCGCGCGCTGCTGTTGTGCGCCGCGCTGGCGGCCTGCTTCTCCTGCGCGGGCCTGCCGCAGCGGCTGCGCTGGACGCCGGCGAGCCAGCCGCTGAGCGACCTGGAACCTGAGTGGACCCTGACCCACGAGGTCATGGCCGGCGGGGTCCGCATCAAGGCGATGAACAGCGGCCGGGACCTGCACCTGCGTTTTGACATGGACGACAAGATTTTGCAGGACGAATTCAGCGGACAATATGGACAGTCCGTGCTGCTTTGGTTCGCCTCCGGAAAAACGGGCCACGGACTGCGCGTGGACTTCAAACCCAAAGCCGGCGCCACCTTGTCCGAAGACCCCATCGACGCCATGGACCGCTCCATCACCCTTCTGGGCCCCGCCTCGGAAGGCTATCCGCGGCCCTGGACTGACGGAACCGAGGGGGTCGAATTGGACGCCTTCATGGACTCCGGCACCCTGGTCTACGAGCTGCGCCTGCCCTTGACGGCCGAAACTCCGGGCGCCTTCGGCCTCGACCTCAAGCCGGGCAGCCCTGTGCAGATCAGCATCGGGACCAGCCCGCTGTCCTGGGACAGCCAAAGCGACCTGGAATCCGAGGCCGCCGCGTCCGCCGCGGCCTCCTATGACCCGGACGCGATCGCTCCCATGCCCCTGCGCTACCGCCGCCGCAACGGCTCCCCCGGCTCAGGCGCGCCGTCGGCGGCCTACTCCACCGTGCTGAATGTGCAATTGGCGACACCGCCCCGCGGATGAAAATAAATAGACACTTATCGTGGAATTCTGACAAAATAGTCCCAAACCATGGCGAGTGCACTGCTTGCCAATAAATCCAGCATATTGGCGTATTTCCTCCGCTACTTGACGAAAAAACAATGCGTAATCCAGCCTCCTCCGTCCTGATCGTCGACGACAACGCCTCAGTTTGTGAGTCCCTGGAGATGATCCTCAGCGAGGACCATCAGGTGGTGATCTGCGCCACGGCCGAGGCCGCCCTGGAGCGCCTGGACCACCGGCCCTTCAGCGTGGTGCTGTGCGACATCAACCTGCCCGGGGCCAACGGGGAGACCCTGCTGGCCGCCATCAAGGCCAGCTGGCCCTCCACGGAAGTGGTCATGATCACGGGCGGCAAGGACGTGCAGACCGCGGTGCGCTGCATGCGGCTGGGCGCCTACGACTACATCGCCAAACCCTGGGACGTCGCGGAAATGCGCACCGTGGTCGCCCGGGCGGTTGAAAAGTCCGGTCTTTTGACCGAAAACGCCGTGCTCAAACAGGTTTCCCAGGCCGGCAAGCCCGACATCCTCCTGGGTTCCTCCCCGGCCATGCAGGAGCTCCGCAGCGTCATCTCCCGGGTGGCGGCCCACGACACCGTGGTGCTGATCCAGGGCGAGTCCGGAACGGGGAAGGAGATGGCCGCCCGCGCCATCCACGCCCAGAGCCTGCGCAAGCGGGAACGTTTCGTGGCCATCGGATGCGGTTCGGTGCCCGTGGAACTGGTCGAAAGCGAGCTGTTCGGCCACGAACGCGGCGCCTTCTCCTCGGCCTACGCGACGCGGGTGGGGAAGTTCGAATACGCTTCCGGCGGCACGCTGCTGCTCGACGACGTCGCGGCCCTGCCGCTGGCGGTGCAGGCCAAGCTGCTGCGCGTGCTGCAGGAGCGCGAGGTCTGCCGCCTGGGCTCCAACCGCGTGATCCCGGTGGACGTGCGGGTGCTGTCCTCCACCAACATGGACCTGCACGCCCTGATCCGGCGCGGCCAGTTCCGCGAGGACCTGTACTGGCGCCTGAGCGGCGTCCCCATCCAGCTCCCGCCGCTGCGCGAACGGGGCGACGACATCATCGAGCTGCTGCAGGCCTTCCTGATCGAAGTCGCGCAGCGCTACCAGAAGCCCGTGCCGAAACTGACGGACGGCGTGCTCAAAGCCGTGCGCACCCATTCCTTCCCGGGCAACGTCCGGGAGTTGAAGCATCTGGCCGAGACACTGTTCGTGCTGAGCGACGGCGAGAACATCGACGTGTCCGCCCTGCCCGTGCAGATGATCCTGCGCAGCGAGGGCCGTCCCCTGGAACGCCTGCCTCTGAAGCAGGCGGTGCGGGAATTCGAGCGCCAGGTCATCCGCCGCACCCTGCGCACGACGCGCGGCAACCAGAGCCGGGCGGCCGACCTTCTTGGAATCCACAGGAACACCCTGCTGGTGAAAATGGTGGAACTCGACCTGCCCGGGCGCCATCCCGGCGACAATCCGTACAAAGACCCGGTAAACAATCCCTTAGTCTGACCCGGTTCGGTCTACTGACGGTAGACCGAAAGACCTGCCCTCGAATCCGTGCACCTGCCATTTTTTCCGTGCACGTAAAAAATGGCCCCGCTACGGTAACAGAATCTTCGCCCCCGAAATCCGCCATGAATCATTAGGTTTACCCCATCTTTACGTGATGGCTTGAAACTTGCTCTACCCTGGATATACATCTTCGGGGGTAAGCATGGCTATGACCGCTGGAAAAACGCCCGTTCTGGGCCGACCTTTGAACCTGACTGATGAAGCGTCCTTTAGTTTTCCTGCGTTCGGGATTTCCGCCTACTTGGTGAAACGGACCCTGGCCGCCCCCTACGCGATCGCGTTCCGTTATCTCAAAAAAAACGGCGAGGAAGTCAGCGAACACCGTTTCGGCGAGCTCGACCTTGAGGCCCGCCGGCAGGCGGCCTGGCTGCTCGCCAAGGGCCGTCCGGGGGACAGGGTGATCCTCACCCACGCGCCCGGCCCCGAATTCGTGTCCTCGTTTTTCGCCTGCCAGTACGCCGGCTTCATCGCGGTTCCTGCATTCCCCCCGCGCCGCACGCGCCACGGCAAGCGGGTCAGCGGAATATTGGAGGACGCCGGATGCGTCCTGGCTCTTTCGGACGCGGCCGGCCGGGCGGCCATGGAGTCGTCCCGGCGCGACGACTCGGCCTGGGCCCGCGTGCTGTGGCCCAAGCCGGAGGATTTGGCCCTGCCGCCGCTGGAGTACGCGGCGCTGCACCGGCCGGACGCGGACGACGTAGCCTTCCTCCAATACACCTCCGGTTCCACCGGAGCGCCCAAGGGCGTGATGGTGACCCACCGGAATTTGGAGCATAACCTGGGTCTCCAAAAGGCCGGCTACGGCTTCAAGCCGGGCGACATCATGGTCTCGTGGGCGCCCTTTTTCCACGACATGGGCCTCATCATGGGACTGCTCCTGCCCATCGAAGCGCAGGGCAGCGGCGTGTATTTTTCGGCCAATGATTTCGTGCAGTCCCCCGGTCTTTGGCTGCGGACCCTGAGCGCCTACCGCGGCACCCATTCTTCCGGCCCCAATTTCGCCTATGACCTTTGCGTGCGTTCCGTGCCCGAGGAGGAGCGCCGCCTTCTGGACCTGTCGCACTGGAACTACTGCGTCAACGGATCCGAACCCGTGAAGGCGTCCAGCATCCGGGCCTTCGAAAAGGCCTTCGGGCCTTGCGGTGTGCGCCCGCGCCTGGTCCAGCCCGGCTACGGGCTGGCGGAAAGCACGCTCTACGTCGCGGCCGGGACACCCTCCGAGGATCTCCTTGAAATCAACGAGGAACGGGCCCAAGCGGCGGCACGAAGCTTGGTCGTGTGCGGCCGCATGCCCGGGAACCGCATAATGATCGTGGATGCCCTGAGCCAAAGCCCCAGCGCCGACGGACAGGTGGGCGAAATCTGGATTCAAGGGGAGAGCGTGGCCAAGGGCTACTGGCGCAAACCGCAGGAGACCGCCGAGACCTTCGACGCCCGTGTGCGGGGCGTGGAGGACGGCTTCCTCAGGACCGGGGACCTGGGCTTCATACACGGGGACCGCCTGGTGATTTCCGGGCGCCTGAAGGACCTGATCATCCTGCGCGGCGTGAACCACTATCCCCAGGACCTGGAGATGACCGCCCAGTCCGTTTCGCCGGAACTCGGAACCTGCGCCGCCTTCTCCGTGGACGGGGCCGAGGGGGAGCGGCTGGTGCTTGTGCAGGAGACCTCCCGGCACCCCAAGACGCCTCTGGCGGACCTGGCCGCGGCGGTCATCCGGGCCGTCACCCTGGAGCACGGCATCGAGGTCTCCGAAATCGTGCTGGTTCCGACGAATGCGGTGCCGCGCACCAGCAGCGGCAAGGTCCAGCGCCGTGCCTGCCGGGCGGCCTATCTCCAGGGGGGCCTCGAGGCATCCCTGCGTCTGCCTGAGGCGGCCCGGCTTGAAAGCGTTTCCAACGAGGAACGCCTGGAGTGGATAAGGGAAACGGCCCTGGGCCTGGGGGGCTCGCAGCCCGAAGCCGGCTACGATGCGCCTTTGGAAGCCTGGGCCCTGGATTCGCTCAAAATAGCGGAACTGTGCGCCCGCTTCCAACAGAAGTTCGGCGGCGATTTGGGCGCCCTTTCCCAGCCTGACTGCGCCCTGCGCACCCTGCTGGGATCCCCCCTACCATCCGAAGCCCCGGCCCAACCGGCCCGGGATGCCTCCAAAACACCCGATCCGTCCGTGGCCCGGCGCTGGCGCTGCCATCCCGCGCTGGCGAGCATCTGGGCTTTCCAAAAGTCCGCGCCGACGTCGAACGCCTACCACATTTCCTGGACCGCCCAACTGTCGGGGCGCCCCGATCTTCGCAGGATCGAGGCCGGCCTCCTGCGCCTCACCCAGTCCCAGGTCGCCCTGCGCAGCGGCTTCGAGTTGGACGCGCAGTCCGTTCTTTGGCAGGTGGAAGATCCCGCGCCGGTCGCCCTGGAACGGCCCTGGACCTCAGCCGGGAGCGTCGAACAGGCCAGGCAATGGGCCGAACAGTGGAACCAGAAACCTTTCGACCTGGCGCGGCCGCCGCTGTGGAAAGCCGCCTACCTGCCCCTGGAGGACGGAGGCTCCCTCCTCGCTTTCGCCTTCCACCACATCATCTTCGACCAGCGTTCCTGGGAGGCCTTCCACGAAAGCCTCGAGTCCCTGGTCCGCGATCCCGACGTGGTGTTGGAACCTCAAGCCGGGGCACCGCTGCAGGGCAGGGAGGACGTCCAGGCCCAGGAAGCCGCGCGCCAATATTGGCGCGGATCGCTGAGCGGCCTGGCGCCGGAGCCGTGGCTGGACCACCGCGCCCTGGCGCGGCCCGGCGCGCCAAGGGTCCTCAAGGCGGTGGTCCCGGCCGAGACCGTCGCGGCCCTGCGGCAGTTGGCGTCGTCCGCGCGCTGCACTCCGTTCACGGTGGCCGCCCTGGTCTGGGCCGAAGCCCTGGCCTCCCTGTCCGGGGGCGATGACGCATGCTTCACCGCGCCGTTCACCCTCAGGGACCAGCCCTTGAGCGACAGCCAAATCGGCTATTGGGTGCATCCCCTGCCCCTGCGCCTGAAGATCTCAAAACAACTGGAACCGCGCGAACGCCTGGTCGAGGCATCCAAAGTCCTGCGCGGGGCCATGTCCCATCGCCAGCTGTCCCTGGCGGAAGCCATGCGCTGCGTTGGGCTTCCCGCCCCGGCGGCCGTGCTGTCCTACCAGGGCGAACTGCGTTTGCCGCAGTCCTGGCTGGGCTCGTCGGTCCGCATACAGCCGATCCCCTTCGCCGACTGCAAGGCGGGGATGCACCTGGAAGTGTCCGGGGAGAAGGCCTGGGCCCTCAATTTGGAGAGCCACCCCTCGGCCGTGTCCGAGGCCACGGCGAATCGCTGCCTGCGGGCCTTTACGGACGCCTGCCGCCGTTACGCCGGCCACGCACCGGTTTCCGACGTCTCGATGCTCAAAGGCGAACGCCTCCTGCCCACCGAACACCGCACCGTGATGGAGGCCTTCCACGCCCGGGTACTGCTGGACTCCGGAGCCACGGCCCTGGTCTACGACAAGGGCAGCGTGGATTACGGCACCCTGTCGGCCCAGGTCCGGGCCGTCGCCGGCTTCCTCAGCCGGGCCGGGGTCAAGGCGGGTGAACGGGTGGGAGTGTGCTCCCAGGCCTCGCCCGCCTGGGTGGCGGCCATGATGGGCTGTTTCGAGGCCGGCATCGTGTACGTGCCTTTGGATCCGAATTACCCGGCGGAACGCCTCAAAATCATGCTCGAAGACTCGGAGTGCCGCCTGGTCCTGTCGGACATCGAGCGCCCGAACTGGGCCGGCTCCAGCCCATGGATGGACATCTATGCGCCCCTGGCGGCGCGTCCGCCCTACATCCGCGAGCCCGGCCGTCCGCGCCCGGAGGACCCCGCCTACGTCATCTTTACCTCGGGTTCTTCGGGGCGCCCCAAAGGCGTGCTGATGAACCACGGCGCCATGATGAACAACGCTCTCGGGGTCCAGACCCGCTTCAACCTCAAGCCCCAAGACCGCATCATGCAGTTCGCCTCGATTAGCTTCGATCCGGCCATCCAGGACGTCCTGCCGACCCTGGGCGTGGGCGCGGCGGTGGCCCTGCTGCAGCGAAAAGGCGCCCCCGGTCCGGCGGAGCTGGCGGACTTCATCCGCCGGCATTCGGTCAGCCTCTTCCTGCTGCCCACAGCCTATTGGCACGCCTTCATGCAATCCGGCGGGGCGGAGCACTTCAAAGGAATACCGAGCCTCAGGGGCGTCATGGCGGGCGGGGAAGCGCCCACCCCGCGCTGGGTGCGCGAATGGAACCGCGTGCTGGGTTCCCAGGTCGCGTTCTACAACGTCTACGGGCCCACCGAGTCCTGCGTCATCGTCACGATCTTCGAATGCAAACCGTCCGACACGGAGGAGCCCATTCCCTTGGGGCCTCCGCTGCCGGGGATCGAATTGGCCGTGGTGGGCCCGGACGGGCTCCTTCTGCCCGTCGGGGAAAACGGCGAACTATGGATCGCCGGCGACAGCCTGGCCGACGGCTACCTCAGCCCCGCCGGCGTGGACCGCTCCCGCTTCAGCCCCGCCTCGCCGGACGGGGAGGCGATGCGGCCCTTCTATCGCACCGGTGACCTGGTCAACCTGGACGCCAGGGGCCGCCTGGTTTATCGGGGCCGCATGGACCGCCAGATCAAGGCCTCAGGCATACGCGTGGACCTTGAAGAAATCGAGGTGTTTTTGGCGCGCGCGGAGGGCGTATCCGGGGCGGTGGTGGAGGCGGAGGGCAGCGGCGAGTCGCTGACGTTGAGGGCCTGGGTGTCGGCCCAGGAGGGCATGAGCCCCTGCCCCCTGGCCTTGAAGGATTGGCTCAAGAAATGCCTGCATGAGGCCTGCATCCCGGCCGACATCGCGGTCCTGAGGGCCTTTCCCATGAGCCCAAGCGGAAAGATCGACCGCAAGGCGCTCAAGACCCTCTCGCCCGCCGATCTTCCGGGCGCGGTGGAAAAGGCCGAAGCGTCGGCCGAGAAGGGCCAGCAGGCCGACCTGCTGAGCCCGCTGTGCGCGGCGTTCTCGGACATCCTGAATCGCGCGGTGGGGCCTGAGGACGATTTCTTCGCGCTGGGCGGAACCTCACTGCGGGCCGTGCGCCTGGCCGGGGAGGCCAGCCGGCGCCTGGAACGCAACGTGCTGGTCGACCAGATCTACCAGGCCTCCACGCCGCGCGGGCTGGCCGCTCTGCTGGGTGGCGGCACCGGTTCGAAGGCCGCCGGGGTCCTGGTTCCCTTGGCCAAGGGACCGGGGCCGGATTGGGTCCTTCTGCCGCCCGTCAGCGGGCGTCTGGCCTGCTATCGCGGCTTGGCGGGCCTTATGGAGGGCCGTTGCAAGGTCTGGGGCCTGGATTTGCGGCAGCTGCCCGCCCCCGCTGACGGGGCCTGGGACGCCTGGGTGGAGGCCTGCGTCCGGGAGGTCGAATCCGCCCTTCCGGACTCCGAGCTGGTCCTGGGCGGCTGGTCCATGGGGGGCCTCCTGGCCGCGGACATGGCCCGTGTCCTGGCCGCCCACGGTCGCGTGGTGCGGCGGATCGTGCTCATAGATTCCGCCGTGCAGGATCCCCTGAACAACGCGCTGCTCCTGAATGACCCGGCCATGGTCGAGGAACTGATCGAACGGGATCTCGAGGGCGGGGCCCATCTCTCGGACGGATGGCGGGCGAGCAGCGAGGAGGAACGCGAACGTTACCGCAGGCACGTCCGCGCGCTGAGCGGCTTCACCCTGAAGCCCCTTGAAATTCCGGTGAGTTTGGTTATTAGTGAGCGAACGTCCGTCGAGGAGCCGCGCACTTCGTGGATGGCCTGGTCCTTGATGGCCCGCGCGGGCATGACCTGCCAGATGGTGCCGGGCGACCATTTCAGCGTGCTCAGCGGCGGGAGCCTGAAGCGGATCGCGGAACGCATGGTTTTGGACGTGGAAAAGAAACCGGGCCAAAGCCCCGTGCGGGTATGAACGCCGTGATGGAGTTCGAGCATCTGGCCGAAGCGAGGCCGGTTCAGGTTGAACTGTGGCTCCTGAACCCCGAACAGATCGGCGCCCTGGCGCCCCTGGCGAGGGACATCCTCTCCGGGGGGGAGATGGACGCAAGCCCGCGCCCGAAGGACGAGACCGCCCGACGGCAATGGGAGGGCCGGCAAGCGGCCCTGCGCATGGTGCTGGGTTCCTACCTCGGCCTGGCCCCGGGCTCGGTCCGCCTCAGCAAGGACAGCAGGGGCAAACCGGAACTGGCCGGGCAGCAGGGGCCGCGTTTTTCCGTCAGCGCCTGCGAAGGCTGGTGGCTTGCCGCGGTCAGCGACCAGGAGATCGGCGTTGACCTCGAAGTCATCCGGCCGGGCGTGGACCTTGAAGCCACGGCCCAGCGCTGGTTCAACGAGGAAGAGCTCGCGTGCCTCGAGGCCAGCATCAACGAAGATGAGCGTCTGCGGCTGTTTTACCGTTGCTGGACGCGCAAGGAAGCCCTGCTTAAACTGAGGGGCACGGGGCTGGCCGGCCTGCCCGCCCTGCGTGAAAAGGAAAACCATCCCGCGGTGTGGCTGGAGGACCTGGACTTGCAGGAGGGCCTGGCGGCCAGCCTGGCCTTGTCGCGGCCCCCCACCTGGGTCCGGAGGCGGACCTGGCCCCAAGGGGGCGCATCCGGATCCGCGGATACTTTGCGCGTCTCCAAGCATTCGGTCGCACCAGCCTTCCCACCCAGCAACACGGAGAAACGCATGCCTGTCGGAGAGGAAAAGCCGTCCACCGCCTATCTGCTGTCTGAAATCGGCGGGCAGGAAGTAGAACGCCTTCGCAAGCAGGCGGCCCTTTCACTGTCCATGGAACTGCCGGGTATATTGGAAACCCTGCCCAAAGCCGGCACTTTTGTCGACCTCGGCTGCGGAGTCGGCCTCCTGGCGGACGCGGTCGCCCAGGCCTGTCCGGACGCCCAAGTGCATGGTTTTGACGCCGACGAACTGGCGATTTCCCAGTCCCAAAGGAATTTCGGGGAGCGTCCGGGCCTGAGCTTCGAATGCCGCCGCCTGGAAATGGGCCCTCCGCCCGGATTCCCCCTGGCCGACGTGGCGGTCATGCGTTTCGTCCTGATGCATTTGCCGGATCCGCAGCGGGCGCTCGAGGCGGCCCGCGCCTGGCTGAAACCGGGCGGCGTCCTGCACATCCTGGAAGGGGACGACCGCTCCATGACCTTCACCCCCGCGCTGGACTGGCTTCCGCGGCTTTTTGACCTGATGCAGGAGGTCCAGAAGATCCGCGGAGGTGATCGCCGTCTGGGCAGGGAGCTGCCGAGTCTCCTGGATGGCCCGCGCTGGAGCATCCTGGGTGACCGGCAGTTCTCCCTGGATCCCCTGGTCACCGCGGCGGCCGTGCCAAAAGTATTCCTGCCCGTGGCGGAATTTTACGTGTCGGAAGCGAAACGCGGAAACCTCGCCCGGCCTGAAACCATCGCCGCCTTGGAGGAGGGCTTCAAGCAGATCCGGGATGGCGCCCTGACCCGGGCCACGATCCCGATCTTCCATGTATGGGCCCAGAACGTGCCGGAGCCGGCGCAGTGAATCCACAAGGAACGGTGGCTCTTTGCTGCTCAGGCGCGACCTTCATCGTGGCGCTTTACATCTTGTGGCGCTATTCCGGCCAGAGGCTGCACCGGTTTTTTGCCCTGGAAATCGCCGGTTTCGTGACCTACACCCTCTTTTTGTTCGGCCTGGCCGAAGCCCCCTCCCAGGCGGCGGCGGCCCAGTGGATGCGCTACGGCTTCGTCCTGTGCTATGTGACGCTGTTCACCTTCTATAGATTCTCCGTCGTCTTCAGCCGCGCCGAAGGGCTGCGGTGGACCCGTTGGCTGCCCTGGGTCATGGCCGTGCCGGCCTTGACCGACGTCGCCGGCAGGCTCGCGGGGCAATTCGCGCTCCCCCCCATGCAGTTGAGGCCCGGCCAGGGATGGTTTCCGGGTCCGGAATTCCCTTATATTTTCCTGTACTTGCCCACGATGCTGGTGCTGCTTGGCACCGCCCTCGGCCTGCTCTTGTGGCGCTTACAAAGGACCCGTTTCCTTCTGGAACGGCAGAACCTGCTCATTATGCTGACGGCCATCGGCGTCGCTTTTTGCCTCTCGTTCCTGGGTTTGCTGAAGCAGACCAGCATCCTGATGCCCCTGGCGCCCCTGGCCTACGTCACCATCATCACCTACGGCCTGAGCCAGCGTCGCCTCCTCAACCTGAGCGTGCTGATGAGGGAAGGCGCCGTCGCCGCCCTGGGAGGCGTCCTCCTCACGGCGACGGTGGCCCTGCTCATTCTGGGCGCCATCAAGGCGCTCAACGTCGATCTGGGGCTGGGCGCCCTGCTCTTCGCCGCCCTGCTGTTCGCCTTGCTCTATCCCACGCAGGAACGCTGGGCTCGGGCGCTGCTGGGACGCTGGCTGGGCAGGGAGGTCAGCATCCGCCAAGGGCTGCTGGACTACTCGCTCCTGGCCAGCGCCAACCCCTCCCTGGACGGGCTGGTCCGCGCCACGCTGGAGCGCCTGGTGCTGGAGCACGGCCTTGCGCGGACCTGCCTGTTTCTCCCCGGCCGGGACGGCGCCCTCGCCTGTTTCGCGTCCTTTCCGCAGCAGAATCCCCCCACGGAACGCCTGGACGCCGCGGGGGACGTCTCGCGGACCCTCCTGGGCTCCCCCCAGGGATTGGACCTGGATAGCCTGGGGTGGACCCGCCGCTACGAAAAAAACCCTCCCACCGAGGGGGACAAGGAGGCGGTGACCGATTTTCTCGAGCGCCACCATATGCAAGCCTGCTTCGGGCTGGCCTTGAGGGGCCGCCTCCGCGGCATCCTGCTGGTCGGCGCCCCGGAATCGGGGCGCGGCCTTCTCGCGGAGGAACTGGATTTCTTCGCCGCCTTGGCCGGGCAGCTCGCCGGCATGCTGGAGAACGCCTCGCTCGAAGGCCAGGTGCAGCACGCCGACCGCCTCACCACCCTGGGGACCTTGGCGGCCAGCGTGGCCCACGAAATCCGCAATTCCCTGGCCTCGATCAACGTGTTCATGACCCTGTTCGAGCAGCGCCACAACGACGCCGTGTTCATGGAGAAGTTCAACCGCGTGGTCGGCACGGAGATAAAGAAACTCGGCCACCTCAGCGACGACATGATGAACCTGTCCCGCCCGGCCACGCAGACCCCGGGCATCGTCGATCTTGGGCTCCTGTGCGAACGGGAACGCCTGCTCATAGAGCCCCCTTTCCGCAAGGCCCAGGTCACCTTGAAAGTCCAGGCTCCCGAAGGCGTGCTGGTCCTGGGCGAGGAGACCCGCCTGTCGCAGGTGCTCCTCAACCTCCTGCTCAACGCCCTGGAAGTGAGCCCCCCGCAGACGGCCGTGACCGTGGATCTCCTGCGCCTCAACGAGGAGGCCGAGATCCGCATCCGCGACCACGGCCCCGGCATCCAGCCGACCCAGATGGGGATGCTGTTCGAACCGTTTTTCACGACCAAGGAGACGGGGCACGGCCTGGGGCTCGCCACCAGCCGGCGCATCGTGGAATCCTTCGGCGGCAAGCTGGTGGCCGCCAACGCATCCGACGGCGGCGCGGAATTCACCGTCCGCCTGCCCCTGGCCCAGGACTACAAAAAACAGGCGGCGGCATGACGCCCGTCGCCCCAACCAAGGAGTCACCCATGAAAAAATTGCTGGTCGTTGACGACGAAGCGGGCATCCGGGAAAGCCTCAGCCTGGCCCTGCTGGACGAATTCGAAGTCAGCACCGCGGCCTCGGCCGAGGAAGCCCTCGACCAGATCGGGCGTTCGCGGCCCGAGGTCATGGTGCTGGACCAGTCCATGCCGGGACTGGGCGGCCTGGGCCTGCTTGAGAAATTGGGGGGCCAGAATGTGCCCGGAACGGTCATGCTCAGCGGTCAGGTGGACGTGGAAATGGTCCGCCAGGCCATGCACCTCGGCGCCGACGACCTCCTCAGCAAGCCTTTCGACGTGGCCGAGCTGAAACGCATGCTGCACCAGGCCGCCGGCCATATCCGCCGGGACACGGCCACGGACCTGCCTTTGGCCCTGCGCGGGGCGCGGGCCGTCGGGCAGGCCTCGGCCCAGACCACGCCCTTGCCCGTGCGTTCCCGCTGGCTCAGCCGCACCATGGTGGCGGAAGCCGTCAGCGAATGCAGGGGCGACCGCGAACTGGCCGCCCAGAGGCTGGGGATGAACAAGGCGGAGCTGGACAGCGTTTCCGAGGAACTTCTCGAACAGTGAACGAAGGGAAGCCCGCCGGGCCGACCTCCGGCCGGACCTCCGGGTCCGGCCGGTTTTTTTTGTTCGGCCCCCTCTTTGATCTACCAAAAATACTGACGTAAGGGTAGCATCGTTCCATGACGACCTTTTCCGGGGACATCCATGCCTAGCATCGCGGCTTTTTTGGAGGAGGCGGTCACGCTGCACGCCTCGGACATTCATGTGGGCGCGGCCTCCAGGGTGTACGCGCGCGTCCTCGGGCAGCTGAGACCCATCTCCGAGCAGGCCCTGAGTCCCGAGGAAATCGAGCCCATGATCGGCGAATTCCTCGGACCTGAACAATGGGCCAGGGTGCAGCAGACCCTGGAAATCGACACCAGCTACACCCTTCCGTCCGGGGACCGCTTCCGCCTGAACGCCTTCCGCGAGCGCAACGGCTGGAACCTCGTGGCCCGCCACTTCAGCAGCCGCATCCGCACCATCCAGGAACTGGGGCTTCCCGAGGACATCCTGAGGCGCTTCGCGGACTCCAACCAGGGCCTCATCCTGGTCACGGGCCCCGGGCGCTCCGGCAAGTCGACCACGGCCGCGGCTCTGATCGACCACATCAACGCGAACCGCGAAGACCACATCATCACCATCGAAGACCCCATCGAATTCCTGCACGCCCGCAAGGAGTGCTTGGTCAACCAGCGTTCGGTGGGGCCCCACACCGGGAGCTTCGCGGCCGCCTTGAGGGGCGCCCTGCGCGAGGATCCCGACATCATCCTGGTCGGCGAGATGCGCGACACCGAGACCATGAGCCTGGCCCTGACCGCGGCCGAGACGGGCCATCTCGTCATCGGCACCCTGCACACCCAGTCCGCCGCCGCCACGATCTCGCGCGTGATCAACCTGTTCCCGGCCGCGGAACGCGCCCAGGCCACCGCCAGCCTGGCCGAGGTCCTGGTCGGCATCATCTCCCAGCGCCTCATCCTGGACGCCACGGGCAAGGCCCAGGTCCCCGCCTACGAAGTCCTGGTCAACACCATGGCGGTCGCGAGCCTGATCCACGCGCACGAATACCACAAGGTGGCCTCCGTGCTGGCCACGGGGGTGAGGGAAGGCATGATCACCCTGGAGAACTGCCTCAAAAAAATGGTGGCGGCCAAGACCATCACCCAGGCATCCATGGACGAAATCCTGTCGGAGGGACTGTAATGGCCCGCATCGACGCCATGTTCCAGAAAATGGTCAAGGACGGCGCGTCCGACCTGCATCTGACCGTCGGCAACAAGCCCCTCATCAGGGAAAAGGGGGCGCTCAAGCCCCTGGCGGAGCTCATCCTGACCAAGGAGATGCTTGAGAGCCTTCTCTACGAGACCATGAACGACGCGCAGTGGACCCAGTCCATGACCATGCACGACTTCGACTACGCCTACGAGGTCCCCGGGCTGGCCCGCTTCCGCGGCAACATCTTCTTCAACCAGCAGGGCATCGCCGCGGTCTTCCGGACCATCCCGACCATCATCAAGACCGCCGCGGAACTGGGCATGCCCAAGACCGTGGCGGACATGGGCCTGGCCAAGAAGGGCCTGGTGCTGGTCACCGGCCCGACCGGCAGCGGCAAAAGCACCACGCTGGCGGCCATCATCAACATCATCAACGAGACCCGCGACGCCAACATCCTGACCATCGAGGATCCCATCGAGTTCGTGCACCAGCCCAAGCGCTGCAAGATCACCCAGCGCGAGGTCCATCGCGACACGCACAACTTCAAGGCGGCCCTGCGCTCCTCCATGCGCCAGGATCCAGACGTGATCCTCGTGGGTGAAATGCGCGACTACGAGACCATCTCCCTGGCCCTCACCGCCGCGGAGATGGGCATCCTCGTCTTCGGCACCCTGCACACCAATTCCGCGGCCAAGACCGTGGACCGCATCATCAACGTCTATCCCTCCGACGAACGCGACTCGGCCCGCGGCCTCCTGGCCGGCGCCGTGCGCGGCATCGTGGCCCAGCAGCTGTGCCCGACCAAGGACGGCAAGGGCCGCTGCGCCGCCGTGGAGGTGCTCAGCTACCATCCCTCCCTGCCCAACCTCATCCGGGCGGGCAAGGCCGCGGCCATCCTGTCCCTGATGGAGACCTCCGGCAGCCTGGGCATGCAGACCATGGATATGTGCCTGGAACGCTTCTACAAGGAAGGGAAGATCACGGCGAAGACCGCCTACCTGAAATCCCTTGAAAAGAAACGCTTTGCGGCCTTTATGGAGGAAGAGGAAGAGGCGGCGCCGACCCACTAGAAAAACCGAACGGCCGATTCAAACGTATAATATAGGCCTCTGCCAGGATCCCCCTTTTTCACGGAGTTCCCATGAACAAACGCATTCTGCTCGCGGGTCTGACCGCGCTGTGCCTTGCCGGCGCGGGCCTGGTCCATGCCGACGACATGGGCGCGATGGACATGAAAGGCGCCCCCGCCAAGACCGTCACCCTGGTCGGCGAGGTCCTGGACATGGACTGCTTCATGAACGAGGGAGCCCATGGCGCGAAGCACCGCGACTGCGCGGTGATGTGCCTGAACAACGGGTCCCCGGTCGGGCTCCTGACCGACGACGGGAAGGCCTATTTTTTGACCGCCAACGAATCCAAGGGAAAAATGAAGTTCTATGACCGGGTCCGCGACATGGGCGGGCAGCGGGTCAAGATCACGGGCGTGATGCAGGACCGCGCGGGCACCCATTGCCTGCGCATCGACGACGCCGAAAAACAATAGACCACGATGGGAAGCGGTTTCGACGTTCCCGTCTACCTATGGCACCCCATGCTGGTCCACTTTCCCATCGCCCTCCTGGCGCTGGGCTGGTGGATCGGCGTGGCGTCCCTGCATCCGCGCTCGCCGGCCTGGTTCAAGCCCGCCGCGCCCTGGACGCTGATCGCCGGGACGCTGTTCCTTTGGCTGGTCCTGGGGCTCGGCCTGCTGGCTGAACGCTACGCCCCCCACGTCCCCGCGGCCTGGGAGGTCATGGCCGACCACAAACAGCACGCCTATATCACGGCCTGGATATTCACCGCCGTGGCGGCGGCGCAGATCCTCACGCGGGACCGCGTCCGCGGCTGGATTTTGGCCGCCTGGGCCCTGGGCCTGGTCTCTTTGGTGCTCACGGCCCACTTGGGGGCCACCTTGGTCTTCACCTATGGTTTGGGATCGCCGCCCTCCTGACGAAACCCTTGGCACGATCCGGACGGGAACGCCCCATGGGAAGCGCCCCGGCGCTTCTTTTGGCCCTGGCCTGCCTGGCCCTTGGGAGCCCCTGCCTGGCTGACAAGCCGGCGCCCTCCTCCGGGGCCTGGGCCACGCTGCGGGGCCAGGTGCACGCCCAGGGCTCCCCCGACCCCATCCCCTACGCGACCTTAAGGTTCCAGGCGCCGCCCCTGGTCCTGACAGCGGACCGGCGCGGGCGCTTCAGCGCCTCCGGCCCAGCCGGGCTGTGGACCTTTTCCGTCCAAGCGGACGGATACGCCCCCCTGACAAAAACCGTGCGCCTGAAAGCCGGAGCCGCGGATACCCTGAACCCGGGCCTGGTCCCGACCGGATTCCAGGAGGCGGAGGTGGATGTTTTGGGCCACGTCCAGCGCCCCCAGGCCATCCAGGCTTCCGTCACCCGGGCCCAGATCAAGGAGATTCCCGGAACCTTCGGGGACGCCCTGCGGGCCCTGGCCATCCTGCCGGGCGTCGGCCTCGCCAGCGACCTGTCGGGGCAATTGCTGGTCCAGGGAGGCGGTCCCGAGGACAACCTCTACCTGATCGACTCCATCCCCTGGCCCATCCCCTACCATTTCGGCGGCCTGGCATCCACGGTGAGCCCCGACCTGCTGAAATCGGTCGACCTTTTTGAGGCCGGTTATTCCGCCCGTTGGGGAGGCGCCCTGGCGGGCGTGGTGAATGCCCAAACCCAGGCGCCCTCCCGGGACCGCCTGCACGCGGACGCCGACCTGGGCATCCTCCAGGCCTCCGCGGCCCTGTCCGGTCCGCTGGGCCTCGGAAACGCCACCTTCACCCTCACCGGCCGGCGGTCCTACTTCGACCTGGTGGGCAATCTCGCCGGATACCCCCATCTACCGGCCTATTGGGACTCCCAGGGGGCGCTGGATTTCAGCCTGGATCCCAACAACCGCTTCCACGCGCTGATGCTGGGCTCCAACGACGCATTCAACGACGTGATCAGCGGCGGCGGCGATTTCAGCGGATCCATCCAATATGACGAGGGCTTCGGGAGCGGCGGCCTGAGCTGGATCAACACGGCCCTGCCCGGTTTCGTGTCCACGCTCACGCCCTACGCCTGCCACAGCGACACCATTTTGCAGGTCTCCACGCTGGCCGACGACAGCTACCAAAGCACCTATGGGCTGAAGGAAGAAACCCTCTGGGCCGCCGGCACCCTGCTGGGCGCCAAGCATGAGGTGGCCGCGGGCGCGGACATTGAATCGACCCAATACACCTTCTACGGCTCGCTGCCGCGGGTGACCTCCACGGCCAACATAAGCTTCAGCGACCTGACGTCCCTGCCGGAGGTTGAGTCCACCGTGCTCTCCCACGGACTGAACAGCTACGCCTACGTCCAGGACCGCGCCCAATGGGACGAATCATGGGCGCTGACCGTGGGAGCGCACTACGACAGCGACAGCCTGGTGGCCGACGGGGAGCTCGGCCCGCGCCTGAGCCTCGAATTCAAACCCAGGCGGGGCGAAAAGCTGTGCGCCACCTGGGGCCTGTACGATCAGGCCCCCTCGGCGCTCCAGGTGAACCCCCAGTACGGCAATCCGGGGCTGGAGCCGGAATCCGCCGAGCACACGACCCTCAGTTACGACCATGATTTCAACCCGAACTTGACCGGGAAAGTGGACGTCTACTACAAGGCGCTGTCGGACCTGGTGGTGTCCGACCCGTCCAATCCGTGCCTCTACGACAACAAGGGCGTCGGCGACGTCAAAGGCCTGGACCTTTACCTCACCGAGAACCTGGGGGATCATTTTTTCGGGACGCTGTCCTATTCGCTGTCCGATTCCAGCCGCCTGGACCTGCCGGCCCAAGCCTGGGGCCTGTACCAGTATGACCAGCCGAACATCCTGAACGCGGTCGCCAGCTACAGCACCAGCCCGCGCTGGACCTTCGGATGCAAGCTGCGCTATAACTCGGGCAACCTGGTCCTGCCCCAGGGCGACGACACCTACGATGGATCCGACCGCCTGCCTTATTACCTGCGCTTGGACCTGCGGACGGAGCGCAAGTGGCGCTTCGATGTGTGGACCCTCACCGCGTATTTCGAGATCATCAACATCCTGGACCGGAAGAACATAGCGATGGAGTTCGTCAACAATTCAGGGCAGACCGGCACCGTCCCGGACCTGCCGCGCTTCCCGAACATCGGGGTGGAAGCGGAGTATTAGTGCCCCATGGCCAGTTCCGGGGTGTGGCGGCTTATGGCGTCTCCGTCCTCGGCCTTCAGTTCCCAAAAGATCAGGCCCGACAAAAGGGTCAATCCGCCCAACAAAAAGAAGGCCCAGTGCAGGCCGCGCATGAGCTCGGGCACGCTGGAGTGGAAGCGGTCCGGGATGAAGACCGCGGCCAGCAGCGAGGCCCCGGCCACGCCGAAGCTGATCGAGAGCTGCTGCACCGAGCTCAGGATGGTGCTGGCCATCCCGACCCGGGGGGCGCTGACGTCCGCGTACACCAGCGTGTTCATGCTCGTGAACTGCAGGGAAGAGCAGTACCCGAAAAAGGAGGAAAGCAGCACCAGGGTCAGGATCCCGGTTCCGGGTCCGACCAGCCCGAACAGGACGATGGAGCCGCCGATGGCGGCGGTGTTGAAGAGCAGGACCCGCCGGTATCCGAAGCGCCTCAAAATGGGGGGCATGGTCATCTTGAACGCGAAGGCGGCCAGGGACTGGGGGACCATCAGCAGGCCGGCCTTCACCGGCGAGAAGCCGAGCCCCACCTGGTACATGAGCGGCAGCAGGAAGGGCAGGCCGCCGGCCCCCAGGCGGGTCACCAGGTTGCCGGCGGTCGAGGCCCTGAAGGTCCGGACGCGGAACAGGCCCAGGTCCAGCAGCGGCTTGGCCAGGGTGCGGGCGTGGAGCCCGTAGCCGGCCAGGAGCAGCAGGGAAAGGCCGGTCAGGCCCCCGACCTCGCGGAGGGACAGGCCGGTCTCGCCGAAAACTTCGATGACGTAGGAAAACAGCGCGATGCCCGAGCCGAACAAAATGAGCCCGACCTTGTCCAAGGGAGCCACCTTGGCGGAACGGAAGTCCGGCAACCAGCGGTGGACGCAATAGATCCCAATCAGGCCGATGGGGAGATTGACGAAAAAAATCGCCCGCCACGACAGGTAGGTGACGAAGAAGCCGCCGATCACGGGCCCCAGCATGGGCCCGATCAGGGTCGGGATGGCGACCAGGCTCATGGCATTCACCAGGCGGGCGCGGTCCACGGCCCGCACCAGCGTCAGCCTTCCCACCGGCACCATCATCGCCCCGCCGCAACCCTGCAGGATCCGGAAAAACACCAGCGTGTGGATCTCGCTGCTGAGCCCGCACAGGACCGAACCCAGGGTGAACACCGCGATGGCGGAGAAAAACACGCGCCGCGTGCCGAAGCGGTCCGCCATCCAGCTGCTCAGCGGTATGAACACGGCCACCGCCAGGGTATAGCTGCTGAGCACCGACTTCATGCTCAGGGGGGCCACGCCCAGCACCTGGGCCATGGTGGGCATGGCCGTGTTCAGGACCGTGGTGTCCAGGGCCTCCATGAAGAAGGCCACCGCAACCAGCCAGGGCAGAAGCGCCTGCAGGCGCTCCGAGATCCTGTGCGTTGGGCCGGCTTTCACCGCCGCGGCCCTATCCCTTGGAGGTCAGATAGCGGCGGATAAGCGTGTTGGTGGAGCTGTCGTGCTTCAGCTCCTCGGAGGGGGCCTCAAGCTCGGGGATGATGCGGGCCGCCAGCACCTTGCCCAGCTCCACCCCCCATTGGTCGAAGGAATCCAGTCCCCAGACGACGCCCTGGGTGAAGACGCTGTGCTCATACAGCGCCACCAGTTTGCCCAGCGCCGCCGGCGTGAGCTGTTCCATCAGCATCGTGGTGGAGGGCCGGTTGCCCACGAAGGTGCGGTGCCCCACGAGCTCCTCCTTGACCCCCTCGGCCCTCAGCTCCTCGGCCGTCTTGCCGAAGGCCAGCGCCTCGGCCTGGGCGAAAACGTTGGACAGCAGCAGTTCGTGGTGGCGGCCGACCCGGTTCAGGGGCTTGAGGAAGGCGATGAAATCGCAGGGGATAAGCTTGGTCCCCTGGTGGATGAGCTGGTAAAAGGAGTGCTGTCCGTTGGTGCCGGGCTCGCCCCAGTAGATGGGGCTGGTCTCGACGTCCAAGGGCGTGCCGTCCAGGGCCACGCGCTTGCCGTTGCTCTCCATGGTCAGCTGCTGCAGATAGGCGGGGAAACGCTTCAGATACTGCTCGTAAGGCAGGACCGCCACGGTCTGCGCCTTGAAGAAATTGTTGTACCAGACGCCCAGGAGCCCCATGAGCACCGGCAGGTTCCGCTCAAAAGGGACGGTGCGGAAATGGGTGTCCATGGCGTGGAAGCCGTCGAGCATCTCCCTGAAATGGGAAGGGCCGATGGCGAGCATGGTCGACAGCCCGATGGCCGAGTCCATGGAATAGCGTCCGCCGACCCAGTCCCAGAAGCCGAACATGTTGGCGGTGTCGATGCCGAATTTTCCCACTTCAGCGGCGTTGGTCGAGACCGCCACAAAATGCTTGGCCACGGCCGCAGGGTCCTTGAGCGCCCGCAGGGCCCAGTCGCGGGCCGTTCGTGCGTTGCTCATGGTCTCCAGGGTGGTGAAGGTCTTGGAGGAGACGATGAACAGGGTCTCCGTGGCGTCGAGGTCCTGGGTGGCCTCGAAAAAGTCGTTCCCGTCGACGTTGGAGACGAAACGGAACACCAGGTCGCGCCTGGAGTAGTGGCGCAGGGCCTCGTAGGCCATCACCGGCCCGAGGTCCGAGCCGCCGATGCCGATGTTCACTATGTTCTTGATCGGCTTGCCGGTATGCCCCTTCCATTGCCCCGAGCGCACGCGCTCGGAAAAATCCGCCATGGCGTCCAGCACGGCGTGCACCTGCGGGACGACGTCCACGCCGTCCACGAGCACGGACTTGCCCTTGGGCGTCCTCAGCGCGGTGTGCAGGACCGCCCGGTTCTCGGTGAGGTTGATCTTGTCGCCCCGGAACATGGCGTCGATGCGGCCCTGCAGCCCCGACTCGCGGGCCAGGTTGAACAGCAGGGCCAGGGTCTCGTCCGTGACGCGGTGCTTGGAGTAGTCGAAGTAGATGCCTTCCGCGTCCACGACCAGGCGCTCGCCGCGCTTCGGATCCTCGGCGAAAAGCCGGCGGAGGTGCAGCTCACGCAGTTCCAAGTGGTGGTTTTCCAGGGCCCGCCAAGCGGGACGCTGACCGGGTGAAACGCTGTTTGTGGGCATGGGGGTCCTGCTCCGTAGTCGGGTTGTCCATGAGGGTCTAAAGGATACCAAAGCCCTTTCGGGGTGAACAGCCCCCAAGGCCGCGGCCTCCCCCGATTTAGCCTTTCCATAACAATGCGCGGCCTTGAGAAGCCGCGGCCCTTGGGTCAAAATCCTCCTAAGGAATCTGTCGGGACTTCGGCGCTGACATACCCCCTTCACTTCGGAACCGCCATGGCGAACAACCCCCTAAAGCAGCTGGAAACGCTCGGACAGTCCCTCTGGCTGGACTATATCCGCCGCGACCTCATCACCGGCGGGGCCCTCAAGCGCCTGATCGAGGATGACGGCCTCCGCGGCATGACCTCGAATCCTGCGATCTTCGAGAAGGCCATCGTCGAAAGCCACGACTACGACGCGGAGATCAAGTCCCTGGCCGGGCAAGGGAAGGCCCCCTTCGCGATTTACGACGCCCTCAGCCAAAAAGACGTGCAAAGCGCGGCCGACGAATTCGAGCCGGTCTACCGCCGCACCGACGGGGCGGACGGCTACGTCAGCCTGGAGGTCAACCCCCACCTGGCCCGCGACACGCAGGGAAGCCTGAACGAGGCGCGGCGCCTCTGGGCGGACCTGAAACGGCCCAACGTCTTCATCAAGGTCCCCGCCACCCGCGAAGGCCTGCCGGTGATCCGCCAGCTCATCGGGGAGGGCGTCAACGTCAACGTGACCCTGCTCTTCGGACTGCCGCGCTACCGCGAGGTGGCCGAGGCCTACATCGGCGGGCTCGAAGACCTGGCCGCCAAAGGCCGCCCCCTGAAGGGCGTGGCGTCCGTGGCCAGCTTCTTCGTCAGCCGCATCGACACCCTGGTCGACCCCCTGCTCGAAAAGGCCGCCGCCCGCGGGCCCAAGGAGGCCGGCCTGGCCAAGGAGGCCCAGGGCCGGACCGCCATCGCCAGCGCGAAGCTGGCCTACCAGATCTACAAGGAACTCTTCGCCACCGAGCGCTTCCGGAAGCTGTCCAACCAGGGAGCCCGGGTCCAGCGCCTCCTATGGGCCAGCACGAGCACCAAAAATCCGGCCGACAGCCCCGTGAAGTACGTGGAGGCCTTGATCGGGAAGGAGACCGTGGACACCGCGCCCCTGGAGACCATCAACGCCTACCGCGAACACGGACAGCCCCAGGCGCGCCTGGAAGCGGGCTTGGATGAGGCCAAAAACCTCGTGAAAAATCTGCCCGCGCTGGGCATCGATTTGGATAAGGTCACCCAGCAGCTCGAGGACGAAGGCGTCGAAAAATTCAACCAACCCTTCGAGAAGCTGCTGGCGGCTGTGGCCCAGCGTTCCAAGGCATCATGAAAGGCCCAAGGATCCAGTGCCTCTTCCTGGACATCGGCGGGGTGCTGATGAGCAACGGATGGGACCGCGCCGCCCGGGGACGGGCGGCCGTCGCCTTCAAACTGGACCTGGGCGAGCTCGAGGACCGCAACCACCTGGTGTCTGGGGCCTATGAGGAAGGCAAGCTAAGCCTCGACGACTACCTGGACCAGGTGGTGTTCCATAAAAAACGGCCCTTTTCCCGCGAAACCTTCACGCGCTTCATGCACGCCCAGTCCGCCTGCTATCCCTCCATGCTGTCCCTGGTCGCGCGCCTCAAGGCCCGCCATCGCCTGAAGGTCGCCGTGGTCAGCAACGAGGGCCGCGAGCTGAACGCCCACCGCGTCAGGCTGGCGGGCCTCGACCGCCTGGCGGACTGCTTTGTCAGCTCCAGCTTCGTCCACCTGCGCAAACCGGATCCGGACATCTACCGCCTGGCCCTGGACCTGGTCCAGACTGCCCCGTCCCGGGTCCTTTACGTCGAAAACACGGCCTTGTTCATCAAGAGCGCCGCCGCCCTTGGGATCAGGGGCATCCTTCACAAGGATGAGGGCACGACCCGGCGCGCGCTGGCTTCTTTCGGCCTGGACTGATTCCTCTCCAAATCCCAGGCGGTCCATCCAATCCCCATGGGGGTCGAACCATGATGAAGATCCGGCTTTCGGAAGACCGGGAACTCGCCCAACACGGCTGGCTGGAAAGCCGCCACACCTTTTCATTCGCCAACTACTACGACCCCCGCTTCACCGGCTTCCGTTCCCTGATCGTAATCAACGAGGACCGGGTCGATCCCGGCCACGGCTTCGGGCGGCACAGCCACGCGGACATGGAGATCCTGTCCTACGTGATCGAGGGGGCGCTCGAGCACAAGGACAGCACCGGGTCGGGCTCCATCCTCAAGCCCGGCGACGTGCAGATCATCAGCGCCGGAACGGGGATCGCCCACAGCGAATTCAACGCCTCGAAGTCCGAAGCGGTGCATTTCCTGCAGATTTGGATGGTCCCCGGGGAGAACGGGCTCAAACCGGGCTACGCCGAAAAGCATTTTTCCGACGAGGCCAAGACCAACACCCTCAAACTCATAGGTTCGAAGTCCGGGCGCGAGGGCTCCGTGAAAATCCACCAGGACATCGACCTTTACGCGTCCATCCTGGAGCCCGGGAAATCACTGGAACTGCCGCTTCGCCAGGGGCGGGGGGCCTGGCTGCAGTTGATCTATGGCGCCCTGAAGCTCAACGGAAGCCCCATGAAATCCGGTGACGGCCTGGCTGTGGACGGCGAAAAGACCCTGTCCATCACCGCGGACTTCCGGTCCGAGTTCCTGCTCTTCGACATCGCATGAAGTTCGGATGCGCCTGGTATCCGGAACACTGGCCCAAGGAACGCTGGCCTGTCGACATCGCGCTGATGCGCAAAGCCCATATGAACGTGGCTCGCGTCGCGGAATTCGCCTGGTCCAGCCTGGAACCCGCGGAAGGGAGCTACGAATTCGCCTGGCTGGACGACGCCATCCGGCTTCTCGGAGAGGCCGGCATGGAAACGGTCCTGGGCACCCCCACGGCCGCGCCTCCGGCCTGGCTGACCCAGGCCCATCCCGAAGTGCTGGCCCTTGAGGAGAACGGCCGGGCCCTGCGCCACGGCTCCCGTTGCCATTTCAACCCCAACAGCCGGGTCTACAGGGACTATTGCGCCCGCATCGCCGGAAAAATGGCGGAACGCTACGGCAAGAATCCCTCGGTGATCGGCTGGCAGCTCGACAACGAGATCAACCGTGCGTCCTTTGACCCGGAGACCCGGGCGGCCTTCCACTCCTGGCTCCAGGACAAGTACCGGACCCTGGACCGGCTCAACGCGGACTGGACCACTGCCTATTGGAGCCAGACCTATTCCGACTGGACCCAGATCCCTTTGCCGGACGTCCGGGACAACCCTGGTCTGCGCCTGGAGTGGAAGCGCTTCTGCACGTCCAGCTACGTTGACTATCTCCTGATCCAGTCCCGGGCCATCCGGGCCCATTCCGAGGGCCAGTGGATCACGACCAACTGCATGGGGCTGTTCAAGGAACTCGACTATTACGCCATCGGAGCGGACCTGGACTTCCTTTCCAATGACCGCTACTGGCCCACGGACCAGCCCGACCCGGCCAACGAGGCCTTCATGGGCGACTTTGAACGGGGATGGAAGCGGAAGAATTTTTGGATGATGGAAACCCAGCCATCAGGCGTGAACTGGGCCTCAAAAAACACCCTTCTGGAGCCCGGCCGCCTGCGCCTGCGCAATTGGCAGTTCGTGGCCCACGGGGCGGACGCCGTGCTGTATTGGCAATGGCGCAACGCACTGGGCGGCCAGGAACAACTGCACGGCAGCGTGATCGGCCAGGACGGGGAACCCAGGCCCTGTTTCCCTGAAATCAAGGCCTTGGGCGCCGAATTCAGCCGAGCGGCCCCGCTCCTGCGTGGCACCAGCTGCAGGTCCGAGGCAGCCATCCTTTTTTCATACGAATCCCAATGGGCCATCGACTTCCAGCGCCACCACCAGGACTACGACTATCAAAGCGTGGTCCAGGCGCTGCATAAGCCGTTTTTCGGACGCCACCTGGGCGTGGACGTCATCAACGCCCACGAAAGCATTGAGGGCTACAAATTGGTGGCCGCCCCCGCACTGTGGCTGCTGGATGACGCCATGGCGGGACGCTTACGCGACTTTGTCCACGCGGGGGGCCTTCTGGTGCTCACCCAGCGCAGCGGCTGCAAAGATCCCCTAAACCGCCTCTATCCATCGCTGCCGCCCGGCCCCCTGGCGGCGCTGGCCGGCCTGGTGGCCGAGGAGGCCTTGGTGCTCACCGGCAAGGTGCAGGTCAGGGGAGCAGAGGCGCCGGCCCTCAAGGGAACGGCCACGCTTTGGGGGGAGCGACTGCGCCTGGAAAGCCCGGACGTGCGTGTGCTGGCGTCCTTTGGAAGCGGCAATGGCTGGCTCCAGGGCCGTCCAGCGGTCACGCTGCGCAAGGCGGGCAAGGGCCGGGTCGCCTACCTGGCGGGCTGCTTTGACCCGGCGTTGACGGACAAGGTCATGGCTCGGATGTTCAAGCTGGCGGGCCTGAAACAGCGCTTCACCGGGCCAAAGGACATTGAATTCGCCTCCCGCACTTCTACGGACGGCTCGGAACTGCTCTTCGTGCTCAACCATTCTTCGAAAACCCGGCAAGTGAAGGCGCCCGCCGGGAGGGAAGTCCTCAAGGACAGGGCCTGCCGCGGAAGCCTGTCCTTGAAAGCCTGGGATGTAGCTGTAATTGAGGTCAAAAAGGCGGAAACCGATTAGCCCTGCGCGCCGGGCCCTGTAAGCATGTTGCTTCAACCCATTACGGAGGCGACATGAAGTTTTTAGGGGCTATCTTTCTGGCCGGAACGCTTTTGCTGCACCCCACCATCGCGCGCGCGGACGCGGCCGCCCCTGCGGGCGGCGATCTCCTCCTGGACGATTTCAGCGGCCCCGCTGCAAGCAACGGCCAGAGCTGGTGGTCCGGCTGCGACTCCGCCCAGCTGGGGACCACCCTGGCCCCCCAGCCTTTCACCCACCCCAAAGGCAGCGCCCGCATCCACGGCCACCTGGGCAAAGGCGTGGCCCCCTGGCCCTGGGCCTGCATGTCCCTGCACATGTCCCAGCCCGATTTCCGCCCCTACAGGGCCCTGCGCTTCTACGCCAAAGGCGACGGGGGGCACTACCGCGTCCAGATCTGCCGCCTTGCGGTCAAGGATTTCTGCTTTCATCAGGCCTACTTCACGGCCCCCAAGGACTGGACCCTGGTGACCATCCCCCTGACCCATTTCGACCAGCCCTCCGACTGGGGCAAATCCGTCCCCGCGGACTTCAAGGACGTGGACAAGCTGGTCTTCGGAACCACGATCACGGACACGGACTACGACTTCAACATCTCCAAACTGATGCTGGTGAAATAGGGAAGCCTGGGCGGGCAGCCATCCAGGTTTCCGGATGGCTATGCCCCAAAACAATATTGTCGCATAATCATTCTTATGCGACAATGAAGGTCCGGCTACGTGAAAATGAGCGCGCCTGATAAACGCTTATGTTCCAATGACATTCGGATGGGTTAGAATAGTTCGAAATTCGAATCCGCCTGCAAAAGCAGCATTCGTCACCCACCCCGCTTAATCCCGCCCTCCTCGGAGACCACCATGAAATACCCAGTTTGGGCCTGCCTGCTAGCCCTAAGCCTATGCGCGTCGATCCCTGTCCGGGCGGAGAACCAGGTGGTGAGCGTCACATTCGACTCCATAGCCCAGCTTGAGAATAAGCGGGGTGAAAGCTTGGACCCCAAGCTTTTCAGCTTCGGAAAGTCCCGCGGAGGCGACGAAAAGAGCGCCCATGTCAGCACCAACGGTTTCAATAAAACCAAGGCCGAGGCTTGCCGCTGGGCTCTGCTGGGCGGTTTCCTGAAATTTCAAAAGAAGGCGCTCCAAAAGGGGGAGAGAGTCGTCGACGTGCGCACCTATGCCGGGAACATGGAAAGTGCTAGCCGCGACCGCTGCCTGTGCCTGGCCGGAGGAATAATCGTTCGCAGCGTCATCAAAGCCAGCTACCATTAGGCCCGCGCTCATCTAGGTGGCCCTTCGTCCATGGACGTCCTATGGAACTCCCTGCTCCCCGGCCCGCCGCTTCTGCTCCTGACGGCCCGAGGCCCGGGTGGATTGAGCCGGCATCCGGGCCGATCTTGCCCCTGCTTCCCTGCGCCCGCTGGCCCGCCTGGGCCTGAAGAGGGGCGGTGAAAACAGCGCCCGGGGGCACGGGATAAAATGCATTGGGCTGGCCCCACAGGGGGCCAAGCGCTACGATTGTTTCCAGGTCTAAGGGCGGATCCTTGTTCTGGAAAAAAAAGGGATCCGGGGCACTGTGGGGAGGGGCTATCAGGGGCGAGCCATCTGACGGCGGGAACGGGACGCTATGCCTGAAACTGCGGCTGCGCGTACTTGATTGGGCCGCTTGGGCCCCGGGCTTGGAAAACAAGAGCGCCTGGCAGGAATGGGCGCGGTCTCCGTCCGCTTCCCGCCTGGACAGAGCGGTTCCTTGGCCGGCCAGCGGCGCGGTGCCGCCCGCCGACGCGGTGCCTCCCATCCTTCGGCGGCGGGCAGGGCTCAGCGACCGATTGGCCTTGGAAGTGGCCTACGCCCTGGCGCCCAAGGGCGCGAACATTCCCAGCGTCTTCGCATCACGCCACGGACAGATCCTGCGTTCGACCGGCCTTTTGGAGTCCCTGGCACAGGGGACTCCGATGTCTCCCATGGATTTCAGCGTGTCGGTGCACAACGCGACAGCCGGTTTTTTCTCCATCGCCCGGGGTGACCGTTCTCCGGCAAGCGCCCTGGCCGGCGGACGGGAATCTTTTTCGGCGGCCTTGCTCGAATCCCAGGCGCTGCTGGATGAAGGCGCGGGGCGGGTGCTGGCGGTATACCATGACGAAGACCCGCCGAAGGCCCTGGACACCTATTGGGACGGCGAAGCGGCGGGCTGGTCTCTCGCCCTCGTGTTGGGGCACCAAGACGGGACTGCGCTCGACATGAAACTGGAAGACGAAACCGCGGACGACGGAGGTGACGCCGGGCCCCAGGCCTTGGCGGTGGCCCGGCTGCTGGCCAAAGGATGGGGAGAGGAGCATTGGTTCAACGGCAGGCATCGCTGGACCTGGGGAATCCCGGCCTGAGGCTGGCCAACCGCGCGTGGCGGACGGCGGCCACCTTGGCGTGTTTCGGCGTTTTCATGGCCGGAAGTTTTCTGACCATGCCTTTCGCGGCCCCCTTGTTCCTTATCCCGGACCGCCGGGGCAGGCGCAAACGCGCCGGAAAAGCCCTGACGCGGATTTTCTTCCGTTTTTTCACCTGGCTCATGCGGGCGCTGGGCGTGCTCGACCTGGAAATACTGGGACTGGAACACCTGCAGGAGAAAGACCTGCTGATCCTCGCCAACCATCCCACGCTCATCGATTTCGTGGTGCTGGCCGGCATCGTACCCCGGGCCGATTGCCTCGTGAAATCGTCGCTGTTAAGCCATTGGGCCATGCGCTGGCCCGTGTCCCTGGCCGGCTATATCCCCAACGACCGGGGCGAGAAGACCTTGGGTCTGTGCAAAAGCAGCCTTGAGTCCGGGAATTCCATCGTGATCTTCCCCGAAGGAACCCGATCAACACCCGGGAAAGCCCTGCGCCTAAAGAGCGGAGCAGTCCAACTGGCGTTGCGCTGCGCCCCGACTATGACGCAGGTCGTCATCGACTGCAGAGAGAGCAATTTGGAACGCGGCGGGCGGTGGTATCTGGCGCCCGTCCGGAAGATGCTCATGCGCGTGCATGCGTTCCCAGCGTACGAAACCGCCCCCGTGATCGAACGCCATGGCGGCCAAACCAGGCTTGCCGCCCGGGAACTCATTGACCTGCTGGAGCGGCGTTTTGATGAGGTGCTTGAACGTGGATGAGAGCGCACTGGAAATGGAAATCAAGGTCCTGATCGTCGGCGCGCTCAGACTGGAAGATGTCTCCCCCGAGTCCATTGACAGCGAAGCCCTCATTTTCGGCGGCGGCCTCGGCTTGGACTCCATCGACGCGCTGGAGCTGGGCGTGGCCTTGCAGAAGAAATATGGGCTCAAAATGACCCAGGATCCGCAGGAAAGTAAGCGCCATTTCGCCAACGTGCGCAGCCTGGCGGCCTTTGTGGCCTCGCAGGCCCCGGACCAAAAAAACCGGAGCTAAGACCGCCCTTCCTGTGACCAAAACGGATAGAAATTGAACCATTGAAACGGCGTCTGCAGGCACTGGTGCTGCAGGCGCAGGGCGTAGCGCTGAGCCGCGTTCTGGAGGGCCGCGCCCCGCGCCCCGCGCCCCGCGAGGATCTCCTCCGCAAAAGGTTCGTAAACGATTCGAAAACCATGCTTTTGCTTCAGACAAAACATAAGGTATACCGGGCAAGCCAGGGCGGCGGCCATCGCGAAGGGCCCCTGGGGAAAGGGCGCTTGCGCGCCGAGAAACTCGACGTTCAAAATCCGGCCCTTGCCCAAGGGCCGCCGGTCCCCCGCGATCAGCACCACTTCGCCGCGCCCGATTCTTTCGGCCAGCCAGGCCGCCTGTCCGGCGCCGAATTCCGAGACCTGCACCAGATTGACCCCCGCGCTGGGGTCCAGGCGATGGAGCAGGCGGTTGAAATTCCCGGCATGGCGAGTATGGACCAGGACATGCACCACAAGGCCCGGCCGCAGGCGGGCAATGACCCTGCCCACCTCCAGGTTCCCCAGATGGGAGCCGATCAACAGGAGACCGCGCCCATGCGCCAGCAAGTCCTGCACCGGCCCGCGGCCCTCAAAAGTGACATCCTCCAAACGGATGCCGCCCTTCCATGCAACCAACTTGTCCAGGACGGCTTCGGCGAAAGCCCAGAAGTGCCGCGGCAAGGCCAGCCAAAGCGGTCCGGAAACCCCGGCCCGCCTGAGGTATTCCTTCGACGCCCTCCGCTGCGTTCCGGCGAAGACCAAAAAATACCCGACCACCGGCAGCAGGAACAGCCGGAAGAGCCAGCGGCCGGACCAACGGTAAATGAAATAAAGAAAACCCAGACCCAGGGCGGAGCCGAGTTCCGTCATCTCTGCCCAATGGGCGGCTCCGTCCCGCCCGCCCGTATCGGTCATGGCTGCTTCCCCGCCTCCGCGAAGGGGCCGTTTGGCGCGCAAATTCCCGCCAAGGTCCTCAAACGTCGCGGATCCGCGACGTAAGGATTCAGGGGATCCCAGGCATATCCCGCCAGGATGGAGCAGATCATGCGGCGGATGTGGGGATCGTGTTTCCCGTGGAAAATGATGTCCTGGAAGGTACCCTGGTACCAGGCCTCGACGAACTCGCGGAAACAGTCCACGCCCCGGCGCAGGGTTTTTGAATATTCGGCTTCCCAGTCCACGGCGACGCCCGTGAAGCGCCGGTGCAAGAGCTCGGCCGCTAAGGCGGCGGACTTGAAGGCGATGGTGACTCCGGAAGAGAAAACCGGATCCAGGAATTCCCCGGCATTGCCCAAGAGGGCGAAATTGGGCCCATACAGGGAGGAAACATCGGAGGAATAGCCCTTTATCTGGCGCGCGGGGGTGTCCCACAGGGCGTCCTTCAGCAGCGTTTTGAGGCCGGGCGCCTGAAACTGCAGCTCCTTCAGGCCCGCGTCCAGGTCGCCTTCGTAGGGAGCCAGGAAGACGCTGCTCGCCACCACCCCCAGGGAGCACCGCCCGTTGGAGAACGGAATGAGCCAATACCAGACGTCCTTATGCTCCGGATGCACGGTGATGAGGATCTTGTTACGGTCAAAGCCGCCGGTCCGGGGAATGTTGTCGCCCACATGGGTGAAGACGGCCTGCCGCATGGGGAATCCGGACGGCCTCTCAAGTTTAAGCAACCGCGCCAGCACCTTGGCGTTGCCCGAGGCATCCAGCACGAAACGCCCCTGGAGCCGCAGGGCCTTCCCGTCCGCATCGCGAAGGTCCAGTCGGGCGGCATCTCCGTCCACCTGGGCGCCCGTGATCTCGTGGCGGTAAAGGATCCGCGCTCCCGCCTGTTCGACCCCATCCGCGAGCGCCTTATCGAAGGCGGCGCGCTGCACCTGATAAGTGGTCCCCCAGCCCGACGTGGATTTGTCGCGAAAATCAAATTCGGTGCGTTCGTGGCCGCGTTCGAACACCGCGCCGTTCTTGTGCTGGAAGCCGGACTCCACCACGGCGCGAAGCAGACCCGCTTCCTCCAACAGCCCCATGGTTTGGGGGAGCAGGCTCTCCCCGATCGAAAAACGCGGAAATTTTTCGCGTTCGACGATGAGCACGCTGTGGCCCCGCCGCAACAGATTGGCCGCAGCCAATGAACCGGACGGGCCGGCTCCGATGATCAACACATCCGCGTCCAGGGGCATCGTTCAATCCTCGCTAATCTACACACGGGCCGCACGGAGGCCAAAACCCCGTGCGGTTGACCAAAATGTGGGCGTGTCCTATTCTACAGTACTTAGTATTGGGGTGCGGCCGCCCACTTCTAGAGCCGGCAGCTTATATTACCTTGCGCAACTACGCTTAGGAAATCATGAAGACTAGGGACGAGATCCGTCATGCGGTGGAATCGGAGCTCCACGAAAATTTCGGCATTAAACGCGAGCTCCTGAGGCCGGATGCCGACCTTTACACCGACCTGGACATCGACAGCATCGACGCCATCGACCTCATGGTGAAGATGCAGAAGCTTATCGGCCGACGCATTCAACCCGAAGCCTTCAAGGCGGTGCGGACGCTCGACGACGTGGTCTCCGTCATCGACGGCCTTGTCAACGGTCCTGAGCATTGAAGTCCCGGTCCATGGCCGCGGTCGCCGCCCTGGTGTTCCCGGCGCTGGTGCTGATAGGGATCTGGACGGGCGTAAATCGGATGCTGTTGGCCTGCCTTCTGGCGGGGCTGGCGCTTTGGAGATGGGGCCCCTGGCTGCAGCTGCGGGGATCGCTGGCGCTGGGCCTGGGGACGGCGGCCTGCGCCTGGCTGGCGCTAAGGCACGCGGACCTTTCCTTGAGGGCCTACCCCATCTGCGTCAACCTGGGCCTTTTGGCCGTGTTCGGCCTGAGTTTGTGGCGGGGGCCCAGCGCGGTGGAGCGCATCGCGACCCTTCGACAGGGGCCCCTGGATGAAACCGGTGTGCGCTACACGCGGACGGTGACCAAGGCCTGGTGCTTTTTTTTCGCCTTAAATGGGGCTCTTTCGCTGGCCACGGCGGTGGCCGCCAGTGACCGGGTATGGGCGCTCTACAACGGCGCCATCGCCTACGGGCTCATGGGTATCATGTTCGGGGCCGAATGGCTCGTGCGCCAACGGGTGCTGGGCCGGACAGGGACACAGGACAAGGGGCTGTGACATGGCCCCTCTGATCTCCCTGCCCGGCCTGCTCGCACTTCCGGCGGACGACCGGGCGGTGGGCTTGGACGCCGGCCAGACCCGGGGCAGGCTGGCGCGCCGGCGCGCAGCCTGGGCAAGCGCCCTCAGCGGTTCGCCGGATCCCATCGCCCTTCACCTGGCCGACGGTTTTGAATTCGCCGCGGCCCTCTTGGGGGCCTGGTCCGCCGGGGTGAGCGTCTACCTGCCCGGGGACAATGGCCGCGAAACGGCGGCTTCATTGCGCTCGAAGGTGGGGCGCCTCTTCATCGGCGACGAAACGCCGCCGCCCGACCTGCCCGTCCTGCCGGCGCCAGGGCCCGCCCGCATGCCCGACGTGCCCATCGTGGTCTTCACCTCCGGCAGCAGCGGTGATCCCGCGGCGATCGCCAAACCGTCGCATTGCATCCAAAACGAATTGGAGGCTTTGGAAACGGCCTTCGGTGACGGGGTGGGCGATGCCGCATTTTTGTCATCGGTTTCCCACCAGCATTATTACGGACTCCTGTTCAAGATCCTTTGGCCGCTCGCGGCCTCGCGCTCTTTTCTATCGGGGCAGCTGCGCCTGCCCGAGGAGATCGCGGCCGCCGCGGCCCGCGCACGGCGCTGCGTTTTGGTGACTTCCCCGGCGCTGCTCAAACGCATCGGCGGCTCCCCGGCTTCCCTGGAGGTCCTGGCCCCGGCCAAGGCCTCCCTGGTGGCGGTGTTCTCCTCAGGCGGCCCCCTCCCTTTCGACGCGGTCCGCCGCAGCCGGGCCGCTTTGGGACAGACGCCCGTCGAGGTCTACGGCAGCTCCGAAAACGGCGGGGTCGGCTGGCGCAGGCGTGGCACTGAGGCGGATCCCTGGATCCCGCTGCCCGGGGTGGAAACCCGCGTTGATCCGGATGGTGTCCTGTCGCTGCGTTCCCGGCACGGAAACAGGCCGGAATGGACGCGCTCCGAGGACCGGGCGACGCCGGCGGAGCCCGGTTTCCATCTGCTGGGAAGAGTCGACCGCATCGCCAAGGTCGAGGAAAAACGGGTCTCGCTGGCAGGCCTGGAGCGGCGCTTGGCCGCCCATCCCTCCGTGGAGGAAGCCCGGGTGCTGCTCCTCAAGGGTGTCCGGGACCTTTTGGGCGCGGTGGTCCGCCTCAAGGATCCCGCTCCGGCAGGCGCGGCCGAAAGGCGGGCCAGGTCCGAGGAACTGCGCAGGCATTTGGATGAAGACGGGGTGGCGCCCCTTCCGCGACGTTGGCGCTTCGTGGACTCCTTGCCCGCGGACTCCATGGGGAAGAATCCGCTGGCCGCGCTTGAGGCTCTCTTCATGGATGAGGAAACCCGGGAGGCGGAATGCCTTTATGTGCAACACCGGGACCAGGGCGTCGATATCGACCTGTTCCTGCCCGCTTCCCTGCGCTGGTTCAAGGGGCATTTCCCGGGGCATCCTCTGCTGCCGGGCGTCGTGCAATTGCATTGGGCTGTGCGGGCGGCGCGTGAGCACCTCGGAGTCCACGGCGCCTTCAGGGGCTTGCGGGCGCTGAAGTTCATGCGGCCACTGAGGCCCGGACAGAGGGTGACCCTTTCCCTGGTGCTGGCGCAGGGCGGCGTCGAATTCCGTTACGCCTCAGAGGAGGGGAGACATGCCAGCGGCCATATCGTCCTCGGATGATGCGTTCAGGGCCTGCCTGGTGCTCCCGGTCTATGGGCACCACGCTTCCCTGGGGCAACAGCTTCCCGCCCTGAGGGCACTGGGCCTCACCATACTCCTCGTGGACGACGGCAGCGGCGCCGAGTGCTCGGCGGCGCTGCGGGCAATGGCCGGCCCCGACTCCCCGGGGGCGGCGATCCGCCTCAGGCGCCGCGAAAAAAACGGGGGTAAGGGCGCAGCGGTGAAGGACGGGTTGCGCTGGGCCGCGGATCTCGGCTTCACCCATGCCGTCCAAGTGGACGCGGATGGCCAGCACGACCTGGCCTCCCTGCCCAGATTTCTTGACGCCTCCCGTCGCGAACCGGGAGCCGTCATCTGCGCCGAGCCCGTGTTCGGACCCGACGCACCCCCGTCCCGTTTGCGCTGGCGGCGCCTGACCAACTTCTGGGTCGCGGTAAACAGCCTTTCGGGGTCGATCCCCGACGGCATGTGCGGCTTCCGGATCTATCCCCTCGCCGGGACCCTCCCTTTCCTTGGCCCCACCGGGGACCGCATGGATTTTGATCCCGAAATTTTGGTGCGCCTGGTCTGGGCGGGCCTGCCTTTGCGGTTCCTGCCCTCGGCCGTACGCTATCCGGCCGGCGGGATTTCCGGTTTTCGCTCCTTTGAGGACAATACGCGTATCTCATGGATGCACACCCGGCTCTTTTTCGGCATGCTTGCGCGCAGCCCGCGGCTCTTGTCGCGAAGGCTGCGATGACGCGGTATCCATGCGCGCACTACCCTCGGGTGGAATCATGAAGGACAGGGTCGACTTCGACGGCGGGACCTTGAGCCTGGAACAGGTCGTGGCCGTGGCCGACGGCGCCGAAGCCCGCCTGGGCGGACCCGGATTTCGCGCCCGCATCGACGCCGGAGCGGCCATGGTTGACCGGCTCCTGAACGAGGGCGTCCAAATTTACGGGGTCAATACCGGCTACGGCGACTCGGTGACCCTGTCCATCGAACCCGGGCAGGTGGCCTTGTTGCCGGAGCACCTTACGGAATACCACGGCGTCGGACTGGGCAACCATTTTTCGCCCTTGGAGACGCGCGCGATTTTGGCCGCGCGCCTGTCCTCGTTGGGCCGCGGCTTTTCGGGCGTGAGTTTCGCCCTTCTGGAGGGCCTTGCGGCCCTGCTGAACCTGGACATAGTTCCCTTGATCCCGGAAGAAGGCTCCGTCGGCGCCAGCGGTGACCTGACACCCCTGTCCTACGTCTCCGCCGTGCTTTGCGGACGCCGCGAGGCCATCGCCCGGGGCGTCCGGGTCGACGCTTCCCAGGCGCTCGCGGCGCAGGGCCTGAAACCCTACCGCCTACGGCCCAAAGAGGGCTTGGCGCTGATGAACGGCACGGCCGTGATGACTGGGCTCGCATGCCTCAACTATGAACGGGCCAGGCAACTTGCCGCCGTTTGCACCCGCGTCACCAGCCTGGGCGCCCTGGCCTTAAAGGCCGGAACGGCGCATTTCGAAGCCGGGCTCTTCGAGACCAAGCCCTTCGTGGGCCAGGCCTTGGCCGCTTCGCGCATCCGCCAGGACCTGCTCGAAAGCGGGCGAGTGGGAGGCCCCGGCCGCCTGCAGGAGCGCTACTCCATCCGCTGCGCGCCGCATGTCCTCGGGGTGCTGGAGGACAGCCTGCCCTGGTACCGGGCCTTCATCGAGACCGAACTCAACAGCAGCAACGACAATCCGCTGCTGGATCCGGTCAAGGACGCCGTCTACCACGGGGGCCATTTCTACGGCGGCCACATCTGCCACGTCATGGATTCCATGAAGGCCGCCTGCGCATCGCTGGCCGACCTGGTGGACCGCCAGATCGCCCTCTTGGTCGACGCCCGCTACAGTCAGGGCCTGGCCCCGAACCTGCGCGGAATTGGAGGTTCCGGGGCTTCCGCGCACCACGGACTCAAGGCGCTGCAAATCACGGCCTCAGCCTGCGCGGCCGAAGCCCAAAAGCTGACGATGCCTGCCTCCGCGTTTTCCCGGTCCACTGAAAGCCACAACCAGGACAAGGTAAGCCTGGGCACCATCGCCGCGCGTGACTGCCGGAGGGTCCTTGAGCTGTCCGAGCAGGTGGCCGCCTGCGGGCTTTTGGCGGCATGCCAGGCCCTGGAACTGAGGCTGGCCTCCGAGGGATTGGAGCCCGCGACGCTGAGGGGCGGAGCCGCCGAAACCCTCGCTTTCGTGCGCTCCCACTCGGCCCCCCTGAGGGAGGACCGGGCCCTCGAGGCGGACCTGCGCCGCATCATCGCGGTCCTGCGCGCGCGCGGACTCCATCCGTATGGGGTGCGCCCATGATCTGGGCCGAAGTCGAAGTCCGTCCCGAATTTTACGATATCGACCCCCTGCAGGTGGTCTGGCACGGGAACTACGTGCGTTTCCTGGAAATCGGCCGGGGCGCCCTCTTGGAGTCCTTGGACTACGGCTATGAACGGATGCGCGCCTCGGGGTGGTCCTTCCCGGTGGTGGACCTGAGTCTGCATTATGTGAAGCCCGCTGTTTTGGGGCAGCGCCTGGTCGTGCGGGCCGAACTTGCGGAATGGGAGAATCGCCTGGTCATCACCTATGAGATTCGGGACGCCCTGACTTCCCTGCGCCTAACCAAAGCCAGCACCACCCAGGTCGCGGTGAACGCGGCCACCGGGGAGCTGAACTTTGTCTGCCCCGCGGAATTGGTCGAACGCGTGGAGCGCGCGCTGAGGAAACAGCCATGAGATCCCGCATGTTGTTCTTGGCGCTCATCTGCGGCGCGGGACTTTGGGGTCAGGAGACCCTGCCGAGTCCGACGCTTCAAGGGGCCATCCACGGCCGTTTTGTGCAGTCCAAGACGCTGAGGAGACTGGACAAAGCGCTGCTCAGCGATGGGAGCTTCGCGCTCCTGCCGGGAAGGGGCCTGGTGTGGCGCACGGAGAGCCCCGTGCGCGCCACGGTTGTGGTGTCCTCCAAGGGCGTCTTTGAAGTGGGCGCAACAGGGCGGCGCCGCCTGACCTCCGGGTCGGATGCCCTGACCTTGATGCGGCAGCTCCTAACCGGGGACGTCAAGGCCCTGAAACGGACCTTTACGCTGCGGCAGGAGGGTGGGGCGCGGTCCTGGCGCCTCGTCCTGGCCCCTCGGCCGGGCCCCCTGGCCGGCGTCTTCAGGAGCATCGAGACCGAGGGCACGGACTATGCGCGGCGGGCCAGGCTCGTGGAAAGCAGCGGTGACGAGTCGGTGATCGATTTCAAGGACCTGGAGCGGGGGCCGGGCTTGCTGAGCCCCGACGAGGAGGCCCTGCTTGGGCCTTAGGCGCGGCCTGGCATTCGCATGGCTGGCCGCATTTGTCGCGGCCCTGCTCTGGCTGGCGCTGAGGCTTCCGTCGGCGGGCCTGGAGACCAGTATTTTTGAGTTGGTGCCGTGGAAAGCCCCCAATCCGGCGGCCGCGGCCGCGACCCTGGCCCTCCGCCGGCAAGTGGAAAGCCGTTTCCAGGTGTTCGTGGGCGCCGCGGATCCGAGGGTCGCTGAAAGGGCGGCCGAGGGCTACGCCACTGTCCTGCACCGGACAAACGGCGTTTCATCCGTGGTCTGCGCCGTCCCCGCGAACGCCCTTTCCACGGCCCTATCCTGTTTCCGGGCGCATCGCGCCGGCCTCTTGTCCGCCCCGGACCGCGTCCTTTTGTCCGCGGGGGGCGACGGCCTGCTTCGGCAGGCTGAACTGGGCCTTTATCTCCCCCCGGGATTCGGCGGAAGCTTTGAAACGGATCCTTTGGGGACCTTCGGACGCTGGCTTGAGGGAAACGCCGCGCTGTCCGGGAATTTAAGCCTGCGTGACGGCCACCTCGAGATCGATTCCGGAGGCCTCACCTGGGTGGCGGTGAACGCGGTCGCCGCGCCGAGCTTGGACGCAGGGGCCATGCGCGCCTTTGACGCTTCGCTTCAAACGGCCGCCGCCGCCGCCCGCGGCCTGGGTGCGACAGGCCTCTTGCGTTCGGGCTTCGTGTTCCAGGAACACGCGGCCGCCCGCCAGGCGATGCGCGAGGTGGGCAGCGTCGGCGCGCTGTCGACCGCGCTGCTGGCGGTGCTCCTTTGGTTCGCGTTCCGCCGCCGCCGGCCCATCCTGCTTGCTCTCCTGCCGGCGATGGTGGGGTGCCTTGCCGGCGCGGCGGCGGTCCTGCTCCTTTGGTCGCGCGTGCACGCGGTCGCCATGGTCTTCGGCAGCACGGTGGTGGGGGTGGCCGACGACTACGGCCTGTATTTTTTGAGCGGGATCTACGACAAACCCTGGGACTCGGACCGCCGCGCCCGCCTGGCCGTCGGCCCCTTGGCCCTCGCCATGGCCACCTCAGTGCTGGCTTACGCCGCCCTAGTCCTGTTCCCAATACCCGCGCTGAAGCAGGTTGCCGTGTTTGCCGCGGTGGGCCTCGCCGCGGATTGGGCCGGGGTGGTGCTGTGGTATCCTCGCCTGACTCGGTCCCTGGAGTCGGCGCCGCAATCGCGGATCGCCGCGGTCGCCGCGCTGCGCCGGGCCTGGCCTGGCTGGGGCCGGCCCTGGCTCAAAGGACTCCTGGCGGTACTGCTTCTGTTGGCCGGGGTCGGATGTCTTCGGCTGAGGGTGGACGACGACGTGCGGCTGCTTTACGCCCATGACCAAACATTGGATCAAGAGCAGCGACAGGCCCAGGCCCTGACGGGCCTGGGCACAGCCACCTCATTTTTCGTGGTCCAAGCCGCCGATCCCCAGGAGTTGTTGCGCAGAGAAGAGGCCCTCACCAAAGTTTTGGACGGCGGCCGGACGCATCAATGGATGGCCCTGAGCGACTTCGTCCCGTCCCTGGCCCGCCAGCAGTCGGACCGCCTGGCCCTGCAACGCGCCCTTTTCGGGCCCGGCCGGCTGGCCCGACGCCTTGCGGAGCGTATAGGGCAACCGGCCCTGGAGCTCAAGCTGCGCGCGGCCTTGAAGCAGGGCGACGCGCCCCTGACACCCGAGGCATGGCTGGCGGATCCGGCCTCCATCCCCTATCGCGGCCTATGGCTGTCCCAGCCGGATGGAACCATGGAATCCATGGTTTTGCCCGGTCCGGGCCTGACTCCCGCGGATGCCGACCGTTTGGCCGGACCGGCCTCGGCGTTGCCGGGCGTCCAATACATCGATCAGCTACGGAGCGCGAGCGAGTTGCTGGCCGCTTTGCGGCGCCTGCTGTCTTGGATGCTCGCCGCCGGAAGCCTGGTGGTGTTCGGACTTTTGACCCTGCGATTGGGCCCCGCGGCCCTCGCCGCCGGTGCTCCCACGGTCCTCGGTGCGGTACTCGCCCTGGGCACGCTGGGCCTCGCCGGCCTGCCCCTGAACCTGTTCGTTCTCCTAGCCCTCCTGCTGCTCCTGGGCACGGGCATTGATTTCGGCATTTACATGCAGGACGGCGGCGACCGCCTGTCCTCATTCTTGGCGGTGCATGTGGCGGCCCTGACCAACATCGCGGCCGTGGGCGTCCTCGCATTCAGCGGCACACCCGCCCTCAGGTCTTTTGGATTGGTCTTGAGCGTGGGCTGCCTGGCCGCCTGGCTGAGCGCCCCCTGTTTCTCCCCCAAAGAGGCCCGCAATGCCTAAGGCGGAGGCCTTCCTGCACGGCTTTTACGTGCTGTCGGCGGCGGGCGCGGGCCTCGATGCGCTGGCCCTGGCCATGCGCACCGGCCTAAGCCCGGGCATGAAGGCGGGCGCGCGCTTCAGTCCCGCCGGGCAGGCCTTCCCTGTGGGGGAGGTGGAACATCCCCTGGCCGATCCGCCCGGCTTGGAGCCCGACTTCGACAGCCGCAACAACCGCATGGCCTGGACCGCGGTGCAACCGCTGAGGGCGGCCCTCGAGGACGCGCTCGCCAGGCATGGTGCGGCCCGCGTGGCGGTGGTGGTCGGCACCAGCACCTCGGGCATGCTTGAAGCCGAACGGGCCTTCGCCCGGCGTGCATCGGGTAGGGGCCTGGGGCCGGATTTCCGCTACCATCAACAGGAATTGGGCGCTCCGGCGGCCTTTTTGGCCCGGGCCCTGGACCTGGGTGGGCCGGCTCTGACCGTTTCCACGGCCTGCTCCTCATCGGCCAAGGCCCTGGCCACCGCGCGCCGCCTGCTGCGCTTGGACGCATGCGACGCCGTGCTGTGCGGCGGGGTCGACACCCTATGCCGCTTCACGGTGCACGGGTTTGCGGCCCTGGGCGCCCTGTCCGAGGAACGCTGCAACCCTTTCAGCCGCAACCGCCACGGCATCAACATCGGCGAAGCCGCGGCCTTTTGCCTGGTCACCAGGAGGGAGGGGCCGGCACGTTTGGCGGGCTGCGGCGACGCCAATGACGCCTACAATGTGTCCGCCCCTTTGCCCGGCGGTGAGGGCGCCGAGGCCGCCATGCGCATGGCGCTCAAGGACGCGGGCCTGGCACCGGCCCAGGTCGGATACCTGAATCTGCACGGCACGGGCACGGTCCAAAATGACTCCATGGAAGCCGCCGCCACGGCGCGTGTGTTTCCCGAGGGGCTGCCCTGCTCCTCGACCAAGCCTCTGACCGGACACGCCCTCGGCGCGTCCGGGGCCCTCGAGGCGGCCCTCTGCTGGGACCTCCTGGCGGGCCGGGCCGCGGAACAAGGGCTGCCGCCGCACTATTTTGACGGGGAAACCGATTCCGCCCTGCCTCCGTTGGCACTGGTCCGGCGCGTGGAGCGCCATTCCGGGTTGCGCCGCGTCATGACCAATTCCTTCGGATTCGGCGGCAGCAACGTGTCCTTGGTGCTCGAGAAACCATGAACGATCTTGATGAAATCCTCCGTCGGCCGCTGGACGCACTGATGCCGCACCGCGATCCAATGATTCTGCTCACACGGGCCGCGGGCATGGAAGACGAGGCCTTTGTCGCCGAAGTGGACATCAGCGAACACAGTCCCTTCTTCGAGGAAGGGGGCGTCCCGGCCTGGATAGGCTTGGAGTATATGGCGCAGACCGTGGGCCTCTTTTCCGGGGTCGAGGGCGCATTGGCCGGCCGTGACGTGCTGCCGGGCCTATTGCTGGGTGCGCGCACCTACAGCAGCGGGCGGGAGCAATTTTTTGCCGGCGAGACCCTGAGGATCGTGGCGCGCAAGGTGCTTCAACAGGATAATGGGATCAGCGCCATGGAATGCTCCATCCAGGACCCGACCGGAATGGAACTTGCCCAGGCCCAATTGACCGTGATCCAGCTGCCGACCATGGCGGCGCTTGACGAGGTGTCGCGACCATGAAGGAAAGGGTTCTAGTCACCGGGTCCAGCCGCGGAATCGGCAGGGCGATCGCCGAGCGGCTCGCCCTGGCCGGCTTTGAGGTGCTCACCCACGGCCGCACGCCCTCTCCGGCCGCGGAACAGGCGGCCGAGGCAGTCGCCGCGCTGGGCGGCGGCGGGCGGGGACTGTATTTCGACGTCGCGGACCGCGCCGGCGCCCGCGCCGTTTTGGAGGCCGAGGTGGAGTCCCACGGCGCCCTATGGGGTGTGGTATGCAACGCGGGTATCACCCGCGACGCGCCGCTGGCGGGCATGAGCGGGGAGGACTGGGACGCGGTGTTGAGGACCGATCTGGACGGCTTCTTCAATGTGCTGCGTCCCCTGGTCATGCCGATGGTGCAGCTGCGCCGCGGAGGAAGGATCGTGTCCGTGGCCTCCGTCTCCGGCCTGGTCGGCAACCGGGGCCAGACCAATTACGCGGCCGCCAAAGGGGGCCTGATCGCCGCCAGCAAATCCCTGGCCCTGGAATTGGCCAAACGCGCCATCACCGTCAACTGCGTGGCGCCCGGCCTGATCGAGGGCGACATGGCCGCGGGGGTGCCGCCCGAGGTCATGGACCTTGTTCCCTTGCGGCGCCCGGGAACGGTCAAGGAAGTGGCCGGCTTGGTGGCATGGCTTTTTTCGGACGAAGGGGCCTATGTGACGCGGCAGGTCATGGCCGTGGATGGAGGGCTGAGCGCTTGAAACGGGTGGTGGTGACGGGCATGGCCGGTATTTCTCCCCTGGGCAACGACTGGGCCACGGTGCGGGAGCGCCTGCGCGAGGGCCGAGGCGCGGTGGTGCGGATGGCCGACTGGGAGCAGTATCGCGGCCTGAACACCCTCCTGGCGGCTCCGGCTGCGCCCTTTGAACTTCCGCCTGAGCGTTACTCGCGAAAGGCCACGCGCTCCATGGGGCGGGTCTCGCGGATGGCGGTGCGGGCCTGCGACTTGGCCCTGCAGGACGCCGGATTGGTCGGACACCCCGTGTTGGGCGGAGGCGGAGCCGGCGTCGCCTATGGGTCCTCCACCGGAAGCCCGGACGCCGTCGGCGACTTCGCCCGCATGCTCATCGACAAGAGTACCGATGGCATCACCGCCACGACCTACATTCGCATGATGCCCCATACCACGCCCGTGAACATCGCCGTCTTTTTCGGCCTGAAGGGCCGGGTCTACACGACCTCAAGCGCCTGCACCTCCGGCAGCCAGGCCATCGGGTACGCCTATGAGGCGATCAAAACGGGCAAGCAGCTGGTCATGCTGGCCGGCGGAGGCGAGGAATTGACGCCCACCGAAGCCGCCGTCTTCGACACCCTATTCGCCACCTCCGTGCGCAACGCCTCGCCCGGTTCCACCCCCCGTCCTTTTGACCGGGACCGGGACGGCCTGGTAGTCGGGGAAGGCGCCGGCACCCTGGTGCTGGAGGAACTGGACCACGCCGTCAAACGCGGCGCCCGTATCCACGCCGAGCTGGTCGGCTTCGGCACCAATTGCGACGGAGCCCACGTGACCCAGCCTTCGGCCGAGACCATGGCCCATGCGGTGCAAATGGCGGTCGACGATTCGGGGCTGGCCACCGAGCAGATCGGCTATGTCAACGCGCACGGCACCGCGACCCAGCAAGGGGACATCACCGAGTCCCAGGCCACGGCGATGGTGTTCCGCCGGCCCGTGGCCATTTCATCGCTGAAAAGCTATATGGGGCACACCCTGGGCGCCTGCGGCGCCCTGGAGGCGTGGATGAGCATCGGCATGCTCAAGGAGGCTTGGGTCGCCCCCACCGTGCATCTGGATAACGTGGACCCCCTATGCGCGGACCTGGATTATGTGCGCGGAACCTGGCGTCCCCTCGAAACCGGCGCGGTGATGACCAACAATTTCGCCTTTGGCGGCATCAACACCTCACTTATATTCAAACGCTGGGAGGATCGCTCATGAATCGATGGATGGGGCTGTTCCTAATTTGCGCCGCCTCCTTGGGCCTCGCCGCGGCGGGGGCGGATCCCGGCGGCCCGGCGAAGCCTTCCCCGGTTCCGGCCGACCGCGGCGCGGCGACGGAACGCTATACTCCTTACACGGTGGGCCCCAAGAGCAGCGCGCGCTATATCGTCCATGCCCTGAATTTCTTTGTCCCGGAGACGGTGCACGGGCGCGAAGGCCGGATCAGCGGGGAAATCCGCCTATTTGAAGGCGTGAGCCCGACCGTGACGGGGATCCTGAAGATCGATCCGGTGACCTTGAAAAGCGGAAACACCACACGCGACGGCAAGGTCCAGGATATTGTGCACGCCAAGGACCACCCGGCCATCGTGTTCACGCTGGTTTCGGTCGATCCCTTCAGCATGCATCTATTGGACACATCGGGTGTGACCGTGACGGCCCACGGTTCCCTGACCGTCGCCGATGCGTCGGTTCCCTTGAACTTCCCCGTTTTTGCCGTGAGAAGCGGCGGCAAACATCTGCATGTGGAAGGAATGGCGCTCACCGGGTTCAAAGATTTGAAACTTCAAAAACCCGGAATGGCGTTCCTGGTCATGATGAGCGACGCCATTGAAGCGGGCGCCCTCATCGAGGCGGACCAAACCCTTAAGCAGCCCGGGCGCGCAGCTCCCTAATTAACAATATGTCCGAAATACACGTCCACACCGATGCTCTCAACCAGGCCGTCATCCACCATGCGCCAAGTGCCGCCGGAGCCGCCGCCGGAATCCAGGTCGAAGTTGTAGGCCGCGAAACGGTAGTCAAGCCCGGCTTCCAATCCGACCATGCGCCCGAGCATGAACTGGAAGCGCAGGTCAGGTTCGACCAGCGTCGAGCCGACGGAAGCCAAGGTGGTGCTGCCCGAGTCCCCGGTGAAGACCGCCGAGGCGGACCCTATGCCCAGCTTTAGCCCCGTCAACACGGCGGTCCGCCTGCTCAGGGTGAAACGGTACAGAGGTTCGACGCAGAGGGCATCCTCGGTGCCTTCGAAGGTCAGATCGTCCCCGAAGCTGTCCTGAATCACCGCGACCCGCGCCAAAGCCTCCTCGCCGATCTCCAGGGCAATACCGTTTTGCCATTGGTACCCCACATGGAGATCACCGAAAAACGCCGCATCCGACTCCACGGTGTAGCTGGATCCTATCAGGTTGTTCAGGTCGCTGTCGGAAATATCCAACAGGCCCAAGCTGCCGCCCACGTAAAAACGCGAATGGATCAAACCGGGGCTGTCCAACGAATACCCGCTGCCGCGGCCGTCCGCGTTCTGGGGCGCGCGGCCAGCGCTTCTGGCTCTCAAATATTCCGCGAATTTTTCGGTAGCGGCGTCGCTGGGATCGATGGCCAAATAGAGATCATAATGCTTGAGTGCGGCGCGATCATCGCCGAGATAATAAAAGCAGTTCCCCAATTGTTTTTCCGCATAGATCAGGGATGGTTCTTCGTTCAGGGCGGCTTTGAACGAGGCCACGGCGCCCGGATAATCTCGAGTCCTCTCCTGGACAATCCCTTCCCTATAATCCGCGTACGCTACGTCCTTATCCGCAAAAACAGGTCCAGCCACGGCCAGCAAGGCCACGACAGCGAGAAATCGTTTGCTCATTCATGTCTCCGGCAAGGGACCCTATTCCGAATCGGAATTATATAGGGCAAGCCAAAACTATTAAAGCCCTCCCGTAAACAGAATCAGTGTTTCGAGAACTCCACGTCCAAGACCCTTACCTTATCCCCGCCGGAATCCGCCCCGGCCAGGGCCTGATCCGGGGCCACATCCACTGAAAACAGCCCGCTGGACGGATCATAGGCCACCGGCGGCCGCGCGGTCCCGGCCCTCACCTTGGGCTCCGATTTCGCGTATCCGTGGAGGCTGAGCTTTCCTTCTCCCGGAGCAAATAGCACCGACACGGTCATTCCGGCTGCATTTTGGCTGTAAAAAGCGATGCGTTTTTTCCCGGTGCCCACCAGCTTGCCCGCATCCCCCAGCAAGGCCATGTCGCTCGCTCCCAGGGGTGCCACCGCAAAATAGGACAGGCTGCCCTCGTGAAAATCGATCGGAAGGGCCTCTCCTTGCTTCAAAACCACACCGGAACCCGAGAGTTCATCATAAAAATAGACCGCTCCCGAGACACCTAGTTCCTTCGGATCCACGGACAGGCTGTCCGCTTGGCCGTCCGATGTCCTGTAGGCGATCCCATAAACGGTCCGAAGCCCCGCGTGGTCGGTATAGGTGGATGCCACCAGGGGCCTGTCCCTTCCCTGCGCTTCGGCCAAATAGCTCGCGTCGCTGGGAAGGAGCGGCGCGTCCGGCTTGACGATCACGCCGTCCGCGCGCACCGCCCGCAGGATGTTGGCCTTGTCCTCCTGCCCCAGGAAATCGCCGCAGCCCACCGGCCCGGCGGAGAGCACCGCCAGGATCAGGTTGTCCGTCTCGTGGCTCATGAACACGTCGCACCAGGGCCAGATGCCCAGGGCCGAGGCCAGGCGGGACGCGTACAGGAAATTATGGTAGTGGTCTGGTTTGAAGCCGTCGTCCGAGACCCTGATGGTGGTGAGGTTGTTGTAACGGCTGCCCTGCAGGAACTGCATGGGCAAGGCCATGCAGTATTGGAGGGACATGCCCCGCTTCTCAAAGGCCGCGGCCATGTTGTCCATGAAGGCGTCCCCCAGGCCCGGCTCTCGGGCCAGCTCCGGCGAATGGCGGTAGATTTCGCTGAGCCAGTCCTGCTCATAGTCCACGGATCCGCCGTCGTGAAGGTAGGCCGCAATTTCGTCCCAAAAACCCGGATCCACCGCAGCGATGCCCGAAATCCTGAAACGCCTGTGGTAGGGACTGGCCCGGTCCACCCAGCGGTCGTGGTTGGCGACGGGCAGCCCGATCGACTGCGTGAAGGCCTTGAGTCCCTGGGGGAAGACGAAAGGGTGGGCGCTGTAGTCCATGAGTCCGCCGTAGCGGTTCCAGTCGCCCTGGGGGAGCTTGGCGTTCCTTGCGCCGCCCTGTTTGCCGGAGGGGTCGCTGAGCGACTTGTGGTACCACCAGCTGTCTAGCTGCATATAACCCAGCGGGATGCCCTCTTGCCGGTATGTCGCGACCAGATGCCGCAAGGTGCCGGCGTAACCAAGGCCGGGATCGTAGTTGTACCAATACGCCGCGCCCGCATCGGTCCAGTAGCCGAAATACTTGAGCAGCCTGTCCGCGTCGCTGGCGGGCCTGGTCTTGCCCTGGAGCGCGCACAGGGCCCGGCCCCAGGCCTCCCAGGTGGCGTTGACGCCCTGGCCCAGGGCCATCAGGGATCTCTGGGTGAAGCCGGCCGGAAGCCGGGTCACGCCCCCATTGAAGCCGCTGGCCATGCGGGCCTTGCCGTCTCCCCACAGGCTGGCCATAGGGAAATTGGAGGCCGGAGAAAGGACCATAGCCTGGTCCCGCGCGTTGAACAGCATCCACGGTGTGCAGGCTTCGGGGAGGGAAAATACGGGAGGGGCGAAATTTTCAGGCTTGAAGCTGAAGTCATACAATCCCTGGGGGAGCGTCCTGAAGTCCGGAAAAGGCTGGGGCGCCTGGACAGATGCCTGAATCAATCTCTGTCCGAACACGACCAGGCCTTTTGACGGGTACAGTCGCAGGCTTCCGCGAACCGCACCCGCGGGATCCCGGTAGCGGAAATCGAGCTCCTGGTAGGGCCCCAGTGTGTCGCTTCCCTGTCTGGACTTCAGCCCGGCGGCGGCGGACGGCAAGGCGCCCTTGAACAGCCATCCCGAGGCTCCGTCCGACACGCCGTAGGAGCCGTCGGCTTCCATGGAAACCGCCACGGTCCCGGAAAGCGAGCGGAGCTCCAGCGCGGGCAAAGCCGCCGATCCCAGCATAGCCATGCACAGAAACCATAAAGCCATGATTTTTTGCAATGCGAGCTCCCCTTTGGGACGCCCCCTGCGGAGTCCCGTGGAATCGGTAGTATAATACTTGTCCTTTGGCCCCAGCTAAAGCATGCTGGAAGGACGACAATTTCCGGAAAAAGGACAGGCCCATGCCCTTGAGCACGACCTTGAAGCCGACGGACAAGGAAAACTACCGCCTCCTCGTGGGATCCAAAATCGCGGCCTTGCGTGCCGCGGCCGGCCTGACCCAGGCCAGCCTAGCCAAACGCGCCGGGGTGTCCCTGAAGACGCTCTATACCATCGAACGCGCCGCCCCCGACACCAACTTCACGCTGCTCAGCCTGGAGGCCCTTGCCGACGCCTTGGGCACCAGCGTGGCCGAATTGATGCGTTCGGCCGGAGCGGAAAAACGATGAACAAACTCGATCCCGATATCCTGGCGTCCTTCCACCGCGACGACGTGGCGGCCCGCATCCAAGCCAAGGGCTATGCGCTGCATGTCACCGGCTTCCTGGTGTCCGAGGACAAATCCTGCCAGACCTACGCCGAATACACCCGCGCCCGCTGCGAAGCCGTCGGACTGCGTTTCAGCCTCGTCACGGCCACCCAGGCCAACGTGGCCGAACTCATCAAGGCCGCCAACCGGGATCCCGGGGTGCACGGCATCTTCGTATACTATCCGATCTTCGGGGACGCCCGCGACTCCGGCATCAAGGACCTGGTCGACCCCTACAAGGACGTCGAGGGCCTCTGCTCCCATTGGATGCAGAAACTATACGCCAACGAACGTTTCGACGACCCCGGACGCCTGCACAAATGCCTGCTCCCCTGCACCCCCCTGGCGGTGCTGAAGCTGCTGGAGGAGACCGAAGCCCATTCCGAGGTCGGCCTCCCCTTCAGCGGCCAGACCGTGAGCCTCTTCAACCGCTCGGACGTGGTCGGAAAGCCCCTGGCCCACATGCTCGCCAACGACGGAGCCCTGGTCTATTCCTTCGACGTAGACGGCGGCATGGCCATCACCCGCGACGACCCGTCCCGCCAGGCGGTGGAACGCTCCCAGGCGCTGCGGGAATCCAACGTGGTCATCACCGCGGTCCCCTCCCGTCATTTCGAGAAGATCCGCGCGGACGAACTGAGGCCGGGCGCGGTCTGCATCAACATTTCCTCGCTCCAGAATTTCGAGGAGGAATCCAAGGACAAAGCCGGGCTCTACATTCCGCGGGTGGGCCCGGTCACCGTGGCCATGTGCCTGCGCAACGCCCTACGGCTGTTCGAAGACCACCATCTGCGTCCGGAGGCCGGCCATGCCCCGTTCTGAGAGCCTAGGCTCATATTTGGACGCCCTGGCGAGCGCGGCCCCCACCCCCGGCGGCGGCGCGGCGGCGGCTTGGACCCTGGCCCAGGCGGCGGCCCTTTTGTGCATGGTGGCCCGGCTGACCCAGGGCAAGGCCCAGGCCCTGCGCCACGAGGCTTCCCTGGCGCTCATTTTGGAGGACGCGCTGGCGGTAAAGGCCGCGGCCGAGCGCCTTGCGGACGCGGACAGCCTGGCCTTCCAGTCCTACGGCCTGGCCGCCGCCCGCCCCAAGGACAGCCCCGAAGGCGCCGCGGACCGCTCCGCTGGCATGCAGGCCGCCCTTGGCGACGCCGCCCGCGTCCCGCTGGCCGTGCATGAACTCTGCGCCCACCTTTTGGGCGCCCGAGGCGCCGTGCGCGTGCTCGCGCGCATCGGCAATCCTAGGGTCCTGAGCGACGTGAACGTCGCCCGCAGCCTGGCCAAGGCGGCGCTGTCGGCCTCCGCGGAAAACGTCCAGGTGAACCTGAATTTAATCAAGGATCCCGCCCTGGCCGCGCCCCTGAGGGTGCGCCTGGCCCGCTCCGAGGCCGCCTGGGACGAGGAGAAGGCCCCGGAGGCCGGCGCCGGAGCCGACGCGGGTGAATCAGTCCTTCCCGATCCCCAGGCCCGCGCATGGGTGGACGCCGTCATGCGCGCCGTTCCGGACCACCTCTTCACCGCCTAAAGCGGCCCTAGGAGCCGCCGGAGGCCTCCCAGAGGCACACCGGCGCCAATCATGCCCATCTACGCAATCCTGCGTCCCTATATCCTGAGTTTCATCCCCCTGTTCATAGCCATGGGCTCCTTCGATTTTCTGCCCATGGTCCTCGCCATGACCCGGGGCATGGACGAGGCCAAACGGAAAAAAGCCATGCGCGAGGGTGCGGCGGCGGCGGGACTGATCCTTGTCACCTTCCTGTTCATCGGCAAGGCCGTTTTCCTGGTCCTGGGCGTGACCGATTCGGACTTCCTGGTGGCCGGCGGGCTGCTCCTGCTCGTCCTGTCCATCAAGGCCCTGCTCCTGGATCCGGACAAGCCCCTGCCCGCGGCGGCCCTGGAGTTCGGCATCGTGCCCCTGGCCACGCCCCTGCTCGCCGGACCGGCCGCCATGGCCACGACGGTCATCCTGCTCAGCAGCTACGGCCTTTTGGTCACGCTCGCGTCCATCCTTCTCAATTGCCTGGTGTCTTGGATGATCCTGGACCAATCCCCGCGTCTGGGGCGATTCTTCGGCGAACGGGGCACCCAAGCCCTGTCCAAATTGTCGTATATATTGCTGGCCTCCATAGCCGTGATGATGATCCGGCATGGCGTGCAGATGTTGCTGTGAGAAAAACGGGCTAGGCCGGGGCCTAAACCTTCAGTTTCCAGTGCTTTCATAGTGGTTCAACGCGCTTTCCCAGGCGAACCAGGCCAGGGCGGCCGTCGCCAGGGCCGCGGCTGGCGGGGCCAGGAGGCCGGCCACGGGCGAACCGCCGTGGAAGAGCCAGAGGCCCGGCAAAAATTGGTAGGCTCCCAAAGGCACCACAAAGAGCAAAATCCATTTCACCGCGCCCGGAAAGACGCCCAAAGGGAAACGCGTGGCGTTGCCGGCCTGTTGCACCAATTGGGCCACGTTCACGCCGTTCCCGGGCAGGACGATGAGGATCGTGGAAAAGACCACCAAAATGCCGGAATAGATGACCGCGCCGCAGGCGCCCCAAAAAGGCAGGAGCGGCCAGATCCACCAGGCGAAATGGAGCGAATAGCCTGCGAAGCCCAGCATGGCGCAGCCGCAGAAAATATTGCCCACCGAATGCAATTGGGGTTCCGTGACCAGGCAGAAAGGCAGGGTCTCCACCGGGCAGAGCAGGAGGCGGTCGAATTGCCCGAGGTTCACCATGCCGCCCACGTACCAGACCCGGTCGAAAAGCAGCTCGGAAAGCCCCATGGCCAGGGCCCACAATCCGAACAAAAACAGTATCTGCGTGGAGTTCCAGCCGTCCAGGTTGGGGACCTGCGTCGCGATCACGGCATAGGTGACAAGGGGGCTCAGCTGGTAAAAGAGCGAGCCCAGCAGGCTCAGCACCACGTCCGTGCGGTACTCAAAGCGCGTGGCGAGCATCGACTTGAAGGCCTTGAAATAGATCCCCAGTTCGCCCACTCAGCCGCCCTGGATGCTGAAACGGGCCAAAATCCAACGGAATCCGAGCTGCCCCGCGGCGAAAAGGCCCGCGGCCCAGGCCAACTGCTCGGCCAGCAAGGGCAGGGCCTGGACCGGGGACACCCATCCAAGTCCGATGAGGGCGGGGGTGTGCACCACGCAATGGAAGGGCAGGGCATAGGCCACGGCCCGCAGGCTCATCGGATACAGCAGCAGCGGCGCGAAAACGCCTGAAAAGGTGGCCTGGGTCATCAGGCGCAGGTTGAACATGCCGTACCCGAAATTGGTGAAAAAGGCGCCCAGGGTGAAGATGAAGCAGATGCCGTACTGAACCAATATCGCCAGCACCAGGCTCACGAAAAAGACAGCCATCTGGACGGCTTCCAGCCTCAAAGGCTTCACGGACAGCACGAAGAAGGCCACCACCAGGACCACGGCCCCCATGCAGGCCTGGATGACGATGTCCGCCATCGAGATGAAGAAATACATCCACTGGAAACTGATGGGCTTGAGCAGGTCCACCGCCACCTGGCCGGTGCGGATGCGGCTGGAAAGGATGGAGTCCAAGGACAGGGACAGGGTGAAATTGATGACCAAGGCCAGGGCCAGGTAGGCGATCAGGTCGTCCCTGCCCACGGCCAAGCCGCCTGCGCGGTGGTCGTTGACGTAGAGCCAAAGCATCAGGGTCAGGCCGAAGCCGACGAAAAACCCCAGCAAACTGATGAAAAAATATTTGGCATAGGCCAGGCGGCCTTGGACGGCCCGGCTGAACAGCACCCGCCCGGTGCGCGCCACCAGCGACAATTCACCCACGCCGGGCCCCGGGGCGCCCGTAGATGCGGCGCACGATGCTTTCCATGTCGCTTTTTTCGAAGGCCATATCCGCGACATCCAGCTTGGTCACCAGCAGCTGGGTCAGTCCGCGCACCGCCGCAGGCCGCTCATAGGCCACCGCCACCTCGATGCCGGACGCCCTCTGCAGCTTGCCGCCGAGGCGGGCGATCCGGGCGCCCAGCGCCTTGCGGGACGCGGCGTCCAGGGGACGCTCCAACTGCACCACGATGCGTTTTTCCCGCGCGAATTTGTGCTCAAAGGCCGGCAGGCTGCCGTCGAAGAGCAGGCTTCCCTTGTCCAGAAGCACCACCCGTTCACAGGTGTCGGTGATGTCCTTCAGGTCGTGGGTGGTGAGGATCAGGCTCATGCCGAAACGGGAGCGCATGGTCTTGATCAACTGGCGGGCCTGTTCCTTGGCCAAAACGTCCAGACCGATGGTGGGTTCGTCCAAAAAAACCAACTGGGGGGCGTGCAAAAAAGAGCAGGCCAAATCGGCCCGCATGCGCTGGCCCAGGGAAAGCAGGCGCACCGGGACCCCCAAAAGGGGCTCCAGGCCGAGCAATTTCGCGGTAAGCGCCGAGGTTTCCGCGTACACCGCGTCGGGGATGCGGTACATCACCCGCAGGAGCTCGAAGGTCTCCCGCACGGCGATGTCCCACAACAGCTGCGGTTTCTGGCCGAAGACCACGCCGATCTTGCGGGCCAGGAGTTTGCGTTCCCGCGAGGGCTGGTGGCCCAGCACGCTCAAGTGCCCGCCGCTCGGGTGGAGGATCCCGGTCAGCAGCTTCATGGTCGTGCTTTTACCGGCGCCGTTCTCGCCGATGAGGCCCACCGCCTCCCCGCGTTCAACCCTCAGGTCCAGGCCCTTGAGGGCCGTCACCACCTTTTTTTCGGCGTGGAACAGGCCCTTGATCGAGCCCATCAGACCCGCTTGCACCACCCTCTGGACATAGGATTTGGCGAGGCCGCGGGTCTCGATCGCCGGACCCGCGGCCCCTGTATTGCGAGGCAATGGTGCTCCGAGGCGCTAGAAGTAGTAGTGCACGGCAAAGTTAAAGGGGAAGAAAGCCGCGCCGCCGCTGCCGCCGAGATTGACGGTGTCGTCGCTGGAGCTGGCGCCGCCGCCGCTCGCACCGGTGAAGGCGATGTTCAGGCCGCTGTTGACCTCGACCGAAACGCTCTTCCAGGACGGAATGAAGCCTTCAAAACCCGCGCCAGCGAAGATTCCGAACTGGCTTTCGCTGGTGGAACTGGCGTGCCCGGCCACGGTATGGGTGTCGCCTTCGTCCACCCAAGAGAGCCTGCCCACCACCTGGAAAGCCAAGTAGTCGGTGGGATGGAGGAGGTCGTAACGGCCCTGGACGCCCAATCCGAAGCTTCCGATGCTGTCATTGACCTCGTTTCCTGACGAATCCGTGCCGCCTTCATCCACGGAGCCGCTGCCGGCCAACAAAAGGCCATCCAGGGCAAGGTCCGGGTTCGGCTTGAAGGTGCCGGTGAGGGCGTCCAGAGGGCCGGTCGGGCTGGGCAGGTAGGCCGCGCCGACGCCCCACTGGGGGGCCGGCTGAGCCGCAGCCGCCTGGTCCGTATCTTGGTCCTCGGTCATCCTGTGGCGCGCCCAGCCTAAAGCCGGCAAGGTCAGCATCAGGGCCGAAGCCAGGGCCAAAACCGTTGAACGTTTGTGTCGCATGGAGTCTCCTTAGGGGAAATTCGAAAGGACCACCGGCTCACATTAGCCGGCTTAAACCCACCAATTGCAGGATGCTTGTTAGGATTTTCAAATGCATCAAAGCGGAATTCTTCAATGTCGATCAATAGTTTCAAGCGTTCGCCAGAAGAGCTCCGCTTTCCTTGAAACGCCAAGCCGCATAATCAGCGCTTGGTTAGGCCGTCACACAAAAGAACATTACGTCAGCGGCGACATTTTTGCAAGAGTCACGCTCCGGGTTCCCTATCACCGGATTCACGGTTTTGCCACTAGCCGGGCCAAGGCAGTCACGTCCTCATTATCCCAGCCTCTGGCGGAAGCCGACGCGAACAATTCCTCCAGCAGGGCCCGAAGTTTCAGGTGGCCGCTTCCCTTCTGCCCCGCGAACAAGCGCAGATCCTTGGCTGCCAGGCTCAGTTTGAAGCCGCCTTCGGAATAGTCTTCAGCCGCCAAGCGCCCTCCATAGGCCTTATATACCGGGCAGGCGAAATTGGTGCTGGAGTAGAAGTCCATCACCGCGCCACGGTCCAGCCCGTTGGCCTGCGCCACGGAGAGGCACTCGGCCAGGGCCTGGGTGGCCGATAAAATCAGGAAATTTCCGCACAATTTGACCACATTCGCTGCACCCGGATCCTCGCCAAAATCCCGCACGCACTGGCCCAAAACCTCAAGCAAAGGCAGTGCCCTGGCCCGTGCGGCCTCCGGCCCGGAGCAAGGGATGTTGAGTTTGGCCGCAGCAGCAGCGTCCGGACGGCCAAAGACTGGGGCGGCGACCAGGGCCCCTCCAAGAAGGGCCTGCTCCTTGGCGAGGCGGCGGTTCAAATCAGGGCTGACCGTGGACATGCTCAGGTGCAGGCCTTGTCCTAAGGATGTTAGGAAGCCCTCAGGCCCCTTGGTCACCCCTTCCAGGGCCGTGTCGTCGCTGAGCATGGTTACGGCGATGCCACCTGGCGTCACGGCCTGGGCCGGGCTGGGGGCTAAAGTGGCGCCCTCAGACACGAGAATCCGGGCCTTTTCCGGCGAACGGTTCCATACCTTCAGGGTATGTCCAGCCCTGAGAAGATTACGGGCCATGGGTAGGCCCATACTTCCGGTTCCGAGGAATCCGATGTCCATGGTCTGCTCCACAATGCAAGGGCGGCGCTTTGGTTCTGGCTTCGGAGCCAAGGCCCAGCTTAGCGAAAGTTCTTAGACTTTATACGAAAATTCATGTTTTTTAATATTAAATCACGTTCTAAAAAACTAAAACTTTAACTATTTTGGTAAAACCCCATCGAACCTGCGCCCCCATCGAATCAAAGTTCGTAGTGAATTCTCAACGAAAATACGTCCACAGGTCCACGTGCCTGGTTGTAGGCAGGATGGTCAAAAAACTGGTAATCCGGGCTTAGAGTCAGACCATCCACCGGGCACCAGGAATAGTAGGTCTCAATGACCTGTTCCGGGGCGTAGTCCAAAGCCCCGTCTCCTATGATGAAACCGTAGCCTCCAGCGGCCAGGTACTCCAAATGGGGCGCGGACAGTCCGCTGATCACGTAGGCCAGGCCGCAATGGTCCTGGGGCCTGCCCCATGCGTCGCCTTGCAACTGACACCCGACGCTTGCGTCCTGGTCGATTTCCATGAAAGCCCAAGTTTCGGTCTGGCCGTTGTTCCATCCCACTCGCGAAAACAGGCCCAGGCTGGCCGTGATCTCCTGTTCCAAATTCAGGCCGAATCCGTACTTAAGGGTACCGGGCACCTCGGAATCGTGGATGTTGACCCCGTCCGAGGCAGGCGCGGCCAGGCTCACGCGGTAGTTACCCATGTCGGCCCGGTTCCAGAAGGTCAAAAAACGCAACTTACCGGGATGCGTCCATGCCCACCAACGCCCCTCCGCTTCGAGATTTTCGGAATGGGCGTGCTCCAGGTCGCTGTCCAGCACAGCGCCATTGGCAACCGCCGGCTCCTGAACCTCGGCGAAACGCAGGGCCCAGGCCCGCTGATTCAGCTCCGCATAGAGGCCGTCCGTGTAGCCGAAGGTGTCCGCCGCGAAGTCCCAGGCGCCGTTATCGATCAGTCCCGTGTTCAGGAACTGGCTGCGCGCGTCCTGGGCATAGGAATTGACGTCAAAAAAATCAGAAAGGCTGAACTTCCCCGCCAAAAGCGTCAGACGGGACAGGTCCCTGGTCTCTGGAACCTGGTTGGCCGCGCTCGCAAGGGTCTCCGTGGGACCCCCAAAGCCGAGCTCCCACTGAAGGTATGCGCGGGCGACCTTGACCGCTGGGCGTGGGGAACCCACCTTGGAGATCTCACCATTGGGAAAGTCCGCCAGGCCCGTTGTGCCGCTGAACCCGCTGCCTGCGCTCAATTCCGGATCTAGATATGCTTCCAAGCCCGGCATAATCCGGGCGCCAAGGAAAAGTGTGACGGTGAAAGACGGATCGAATTGATTCCCGTCGCCGAGGCTGTTGGCGCCGCTGTATCGGGCGTAAAAGGGGGGATGGTATTGCGCGATGGCGGTGGTCTGGCCGTGGGCAGACCACCACGCGTCGGACGGGGCGGCAATGGCGGTATCAGCCGCCAGTCCCACTGGGGCGGACAAGAACAGGCACAGAACGGCCAAAGGGAGTTTAGGAGCTTTAAAAACGGGGGGCATGGCTATCCTGGGTCTTAGGGCATCAAAGGGATTGATGGTACCAAAAGACGCGGAAAAAATCGTTAAGACGAGGTTAACTAAGTAATGGAAAAAAGGGAGGCGTACAGCGGCCCCCCAGGGTCGCTAAAAACCGAGTCATGCTTCCCAAGGGACGGACGCATGACCCGGTTTAACGACGGCCCTAACGGCCGTAACCGCCATCGTGTCCGTAACCGCCTCTGTCTCCATCGCCTCTCCAACCACCGCGACCGTCATGATAGCCACGGCCTCCGTAGCCCCAGAAACATCCGGCACAGATGACAGAGAGTCCTACCAGGAACAGGGCCCATTGAAGCACTTTAAAGGGCTTTTTCTTCATGAATGCATACCTCCGGCTCTCATGCGTATGAAATCTCACTATAGAATGTACCTCTGGATGCCTTTATTCCCTACATTCTGAACATTAGCCGGACTTTGCCTGAAGTGTCTCAATCCAGCAAGAATCTACGAAAACCATAGAGCGTCAAAAGATCTATTTGGGGAAAAGACTTTGAATGTCGACGCCAAAAGCGCGGGCCAGCTTAACAAGAATATCCAGGCCGGGATTGGCCACCGGCTGACACTCCTCAATACGTTGATAAGTGGCTGATCCTATGCCCGCCCTCTTGGCTATCTGGCCTTGGGAAAGTCCAGCGGCCTTGCGTAACGTAAAGAGTTGTCGGGCCAGTCGATGCTTTTCACTTGGTTTTTTCTTCTGTCCAAATAGATCAGGCCTATTTTTTTTAAACAGAGTATCTTCATCTGTTCCTTGCCAACTGGGATCGAAGATGCTGGGCGCCAGCTTGCTTGCACCTTTATGTTCCCTTTCCAAAACAGAGGTCTTCATGTCAGCTCCTATTTTTTTCAAGGGCCTGAATCTCAGCAATATACTCGACAATTCGCATCCTCTGGTTGTCAGTCGGCTCACCTTTCCTTTCTAGGTGATAGCCCAAGACATAGATCGCATCAAGCTGCGAAGAAACATAGACCGTAATTATGATCGTTCTCTTCGCGGCCTCGATGCGGATATCCCTTCGACCGAACATTCCCAAACCTCGGTCGATACAAGTAAGTTGGATGTCCAGCGAATCCCATTCCTGACCAGTGAGGATGGTATTCACCATTCTCTGGCTTTCGGATGTATCGTAACGTCTTTGCATCGATCCCCCAATAAATTACATCATATATGATGAGCATGTCAAGACCATCCTAGTCACTGCCTCACTTTAATTTTGACCCACAAATACGTATTTGATATACTTTTCAAAACTTTTGGTTCTCGAAGCTTGGGGGTGACTGGGCAATGCGGAAAAAAATTGTGCTAGAACAGGTGGAATCCCCCGCATTTTTTTACTATCTAATTTTCATAGTTGTAGGTTTCTGTCTCAGCTGTAACCATGCCAACAATCCTTTTAACCCCAACAGCAACCCAACGCCTGTATCTCAATCTTGTTCGGCAAACTTCAGTAATGTATTTCTTAACACGTTTCCAACTTCGGGAAATTGGTTTTTAATTCAAAATGCGTCAGACTGCACCTCTGTAGTATTTCAAGTTGATAGCGGCATTCCAATTACACTTTCTGGTGGAACCGCATATGCGGTTGGCCCTTATGCATCTAATTATGCTCATACAGTAACATTAAATGGCTGCAATTATTCCACTGCAGCTGTCATAAGTTCTTCGTCTGCATCTTCATCGTGTTGCAACGAATTGCATTTTGGCTGTATTGGGAATGGTTACGGTTATTGGATTGATTAACCTAGCAGGAATACAAATATAAAAATACGAAATAGATTCATCAATAATACTCCAACTTAAGGAATACTATGAATATAGAACTAGTCAAAAAACAAAGTAATTTTTTGTTTGCTTGCTTTTTTATTCTGGCATTTATTCTATCACTTAACTTGACCGCTGATGGATTAGCAAACCAATCCGTCACTGTGATATTGGTAAATGACGGAGGGGGTATAACTGGAATCTTGATTGGCATTGATCTTACAGGCGTGACGTTGAAATCCCCCAATGGCGATATTAAGGAAATTTCCATGACAAAAATTGAAAAGGTATTTGATTCTGAAGGAAAACGTATATCTCTCAAAGACTATACCGATGATCCTGATGATTCCTATGATTCTGAAATTATTAAAAAAAATTATCATCATAAAAAATATCAAAAAAATTACGAAATAATAAATAATGAAAACACATTACCAAATTCAGGAATGGTCTCAACTGGTAGGATCATGTTTTGGACTGGATTAGCTGCAACTGTTGGCGGAGTAATTATGGCGGGCTCTGGAATTAACAGTTATCAGAGCGCAGCTGATTCTTATAGCACTGACTTAAGCGACGGCAACTATATTGCGGCTGATACAGATGCGACCAATGAAGCAAATGGTGCGAACTTGGAGGATTATGGCATTCTCATTGCTTCCCTCGGAGCTGCCGACGGAATTACTGGTTTAATCTTATGGCACATTGGAAAAAATCGTAACCGGAGAACAATGGACGACTCAGGATTAATACACATTGAAGACAAACAGGTATCTTGGCAAATTCCCCAAGTGAATTTTGCTCAAAATCTCGAGCCACACATTACACTACTTTCGACGACGTTTTAAAATTTCCCGGCTCATAAATCTAACTACGGGGCGTAAGAATTTTAGTCCTACGCCCTTTTGCTCTCGACGCCATAACAGCACATTGACTGTATCGATTGAAAATTGACTTGCGAAAGTTGTCATGTTTAACGTTAACAATTAAAAGCGATGCTCAAGGGCGAAGGCGACCTAAAGGGGACCCGAATGGCCTTCTACGAAGCGCAGAAAGGCCGTCCGGTGACCGTGGGGCAATGGGTGAAAAACCCCGGCTGGCCTGACCAAAAAGTCAAAGTTCAAGACAACCAAGCCCGCCAAAAAGAGTGCCCGGAAACCACCCAAATATACCCCCGAGCATTCTCGCAAAGCGTCATCTTGCTCATTCAAAACTTGCGAATTGTCTCGACCGCAAGAATAACAGTTTGGGCTTGCTTGAGCACGTCGGTGATCTGCCCCTCTGTTAACTTTGACCTTTTCGAGGGCATTGTTTCGAACGAAACAGTCCAAAAAATTTAGTTCGTTTTTTGTATGCACTATAAATATATATAATTTATACATAATTATAATTTTTGTACATTTATATATACAAAGTATAACTATTGACTCTGTTTTATGTATAATATGACCTGTTATTATGCTATTTTATCTATAAGAAAAACGTTAGTCTGAAATTATAGCACAACTTTTGCTCAAAATAGGAGAGCCTTAGATTCAACACTGTACCTGACAGGAGGATGCCATGCCAAAGCTAAGCATGAAAGAAGCCGCCACCATTACAGGAAATGAATCAGGCCCAATCGCCGCAATGAGCCAAGTTGTGGCCAGAGGAAAATCCGCATCTGACCGCCTCCCCGCCAGCCCCGCTGAGGTCAAGGCTACGCGCAAGGGCATGAACGTGTCCCAGGCGCGCTTCGCGGATCTGGTTGGTGTGAGCTCCCACAGTGTCACGGCCTGGGAACGCGGTGTCCGTCGTCCTGATGGGGTGGCAAGCCGCCTAATTAGGCTCCTGGGACAGAAGCCTGACTTCATCCAAACCTGGCAGGACCTCTGAGTCCCATCAATCTTTCTTGCCTGGTATTAAATCTTGTTCCCTTCCATACACCCGAACTCCCTATTTTTTTAAAAAAATAGGTCGTTTCTAAATTTTTGTGTGAATAGGACGGCGGGAAACATCGAACAGCTTCAATTCTCAAAGCGCCTCAGCCTCAGCGCGTTGCCCACGACACACAATGAACTCAAGCTCATGGCCGCTGCCGCATACATAGGACTGAGCAGCATCCCCGTGAACGGATAAAGCAAGCCGGCCGCGATGGGCACGCCCAGGGAGTTGTAGAGCAAGGCCCACCACAGGTTCTGGCTGATATTGCGCAGCACAGCCCTCGACAAGGACCGGGCTCTCAGAATGCCCCTTAGGTCGGGGCGAATGAGGGTAACACCGGCGCTCAGTTTAGCCGCATCCGTCCCGGTGCCCATGGCGATGCCCACGGTTGCTGCAGCCAAAGCCGGAGCGTCGTTGACTCCATCACCCGCCATGGCAACCCGGCAACCCTCGGACTGCAGGCTCCGCACGGCTTCGGCCTTATCAAGGGGAGAAAGCCCGGCCTTCAATTCCGTCAGGCCCATTCGCCTGCCCACGGCCTTTACCGTGCCTTCAGCGTCGCCGCTGAGAACGATCAAACGCAATCCAGCCTCTTGGAGCCTGGACAGGGCCTCCTGGGCCGTGGCGCGGACCGGATCTGCGACCGCAAGCAAACCCAGCGTGCGCCCCTCTAGTTCCACGAAAAAGACCGTGGCCCCCTCCGCGCGCAGGCTCTCAGCGCGTTCCAGCCAGGCAAAATCACTAATACCGCAGAAGGCGGCGGTTCCTATACGCAAACGGCCTTCCCCGGCCAGGTTTTCGCCTCCGCTCAGGCCCGGCACTTTCCCCTCCACACCCTGGCCGGCGACGGACAAAAAGCCTTCGCAGGGCCGGGGCGACAATCCGCGCATCTGGGCCGCTTCCAGCACCGCCCGGGCCAGGGGATGTTCGCTGTGGCGCTCCAAACCAGCCGCCAGGGCCAGCAATTCCGCTTCGGACAAGCCTTCCCCAGCTACAACGGCAGTCAGGGCCGGCCGGCCTTCTGTGAGGGTGCCGGTTTTGTCCAGGCAAAGGACGTCCACGGTTCCCAGTGCCTGCAAGGCCTCGGCATCGCGGAACAATACCCCCATCTGGGCCGCCCGCCCCATGCCCACCATGACGCTCATCGGCGTGGCCAGTCCAAGGGCGCAGGGGCAGGCCACGATGAGCACGGTCACGGCGTTGAGCAGGGCCATGGCCAGGCGCGGCTCAGGCCCCCACAAAGCCCAGACCATGAAACTGGCAGCCGCGCAAGCCACCACCGCCGGCACAAAGACGGCCGAAACGCGGTCCACCGACCTTTGGATGGGCGCGCGGCTGCGTTGGGCTTCGGCCACCTGGGCCACGATGCGGCCCAGCAGGCTGTCCCTGCCCACCCGGCGGGCCTCCATGACGAAGCTTCCCTGCCCGTTGAGGGTGCCTCCAAGCACCTCGTCCCCGGCCTCCTTGGCCAGCGGCTCGCTCTCGCCGGACATCCGGCTCTCATCCACCCAGCTTAGGCCCTCCAAGACCTCCCCATCCACGGGAACGGTCTCTCCGGGACGCACGCGCAGACGCTCGCCCGGCCGAACCAAAGCGAGGTCGACCTCGCTCTCGGAACCGTCCGCTTCCAGGCGCCGAGCCGTGCGGGCCTGAAGGTCCAACAAGGCTTTGAGAGCCTGGGAGGTTTGGCCCCGTGCGCGCAGCTCCAGCCATTCCCCCAACAAGACCAGGGCCGTGATCACGGCCGCGGCCTCGAAATACATGGGCAGTTGGGGACCGTCCGGGCCTCGCCGCCAAAACGCGGAGGGAAAAGCGCCCGGAATCGCCAGGGCCGCCAGGCTATAAAGCAAGGCCATACCCGTTCCCAGCCCGATGAGGGTGTACATGTTGAGTTTGCGGGTACGGAGGCTGGTGGCGGCCTTTGAAAAAACGGGAGCGCCCGCCCAAGCCACCACCGGAAGGGCCAAGGCGGCCTGAAGCAGTCGTCCGTATGGGCTGGCCGGCCAGTGCCAGCCCGTCCATTCCTGCGTCATCACCAGGCCGGCAAGGGGCGCGGCCAACAGGGCGCTGAGCAGAAAACGGCTGCGGGCGGCCTTCAGCGTGGCCCCTCCGTCGACGCTCGCCGGATCCTTGGGTTCCAGGGCCATGCCGCAGATCGGACAGGAACCGGGCCCCTTTTGTTCGATCTCGGGGTCCATAGGGCAGGTGTATATGGCATCGGGATCGGAGCTTTCAGGAAGCGTGCCGTCCAAATAACCGATCGGATCTGCCGCGAATTGGACGCGGCAATGGTCGCTGCAAAAATAATAGGTCCGGCCGGCGTGGACGTGGCTCCCGCCCTTGGGCGATGCCACGTCCACGCTCATGCCGCACACCGGATCAAGCGCCGAAATCGATTCCAAAATCCGCGAAGATCCAGTTCCTTGGTTCAACGCTTTTTCTTCCCCTTCTTTCCCTTTTTGTCCTTCTTCGGTTTCTTATCCTTGCCCTTTCCGGCCCTAACCTTTTTCTCCGCCTTGGCGGAGGCGCCGGTTTTTTTCTTGGCGTCAGCTGCGGCCGCGGGACGCGGACGGGTGTCGTGGACCAAGCCGATGCTGCGGCCCTGGGGATCATTGAACATGCCCAGGACCAGGCCCGGCATCACCTCACCGGCCGCCATCGTGACCGTGGCCCCCATCCCAGAGGCCTTGGCCAGGGACTCCGCGACATCGTCCACTTCCACGTAAATGGTCACCACCGCCTCGCTCTCGTTTCCGGCTTTGGCGATGCCTCCGGGTATGCCCTGCCCCGCGCCCGTCTCAATGCTGTGGTACGGCATGCCCGGAACGGGGGTGGCTATCCAGCCGAAGAGTTCGGTGTAAAATTTCGCGGCGGCCAGGTCATCCGCGACGCCTATCTGAAAATGCACGACCGCTTGCCCCATCGAGTCCTCCGTGAAAATGGTTTGAAAAATTCTATAAAAGGAAGGCTTCCTATTTTCTTCCCGCCCGGACCCACGTCAAGCCAGGAATCTACGCCGTTGGGCCGGCACCGAAAAAAATACAGTTCCGTAACAGGTCCTTCATGGCCGAAAAATTGACAAGAAAATTAAAATTCGAAGCTGATAGACCTTTATACGAACTCAGATCTTCAGGCCCGGCCCCTAGGCGGCGTGGGCAGATGGCAACGGGTGACGCCCCGTTTCATCAGGTATTTCTGGTGGTACTGTTCAGCCGGCCACCACTGGGGCGCAACCACGATCTCAGTGACCAGGGGATCATCCCCCCAAAGCTTTTCACGGGCCACCCGCCCGCGGCTGGCGACGGCCTCCAGGCGCTGATCCTCGTCCGCGCAGAACACGGCGCTGCGGTATTGGTCCCCTATGTCCGGTCCTTGGCGGTTCAGGGTGGTGGGATCGTGGTTGTTCCAAAAAAGGTCCAGGAGCTTTCCATAGCTCACGACCGATGGGTCGAAGGTGATCTTCACAGCCTCGGCATGGCCCGTCCTGTGGCCGCAGACCTGCTCATAACTGGGCTCCTCGACGCTCCCGCCGATATAGCCGACCTCCGTGGCCAGCACGCCGGGCACGGTGCGGAAAAATTCGTCGGGCTGCCAGAAGCAGCCCATGGCGAAAATGGCGGTCTCCGTCTTCTTCACTTCCCCTCCGTCGGCTTGAAAGTCAGGGACGCGGAGTTGATGCAATAGCGCCGGCCGGTCGGGGGCGGACCGTCGTTGAACACGTGTCCAAGGTGCCCATCGCAACGGGCGCAGTGCACCTCAACCCGCTCCATGCCCAGGGTCACGTCACGGGTGAAGGCCACGGAATCCTCGCCAAGGGGCTGGAAATAGCTGGGCCAGCCTGTCCCGCTGTCGAATTTGGTGTTGGAACCGAAGAGTTCCGCACCGCAGCCCCGGCAGAGATAGACCCCGTCGTCATGCTTGTCCCAATACTCGCCCGTAAAGGGCCGCTCCGTGTCGTGACGGCGCAACACGCAAAAACTCTTCTCAGGCAGCTCGGCCTTCCACTCCGCTTCCGCCTTTTGCATCTTGTCCATACAGCCTCCTCGTGTCGGTGACGCCCATGCCTTCTATACGCAGGAGCCGTCCTATCAGATCAAACCATCCGCTTTGAGGCCAAAAAATCATCTATATTGACCGCCCAACGATGCGAAGCACCGGGATGACGCTTTTCACCGGTAACCAAAGGCTTGCCGCTGCGATGGGCCAGTGCCAAAAAATGGGCGTCGTAGGTGCTAGCCCCTGTCGCTGAAGCGACGTCCAATACCTCGGACATATCGACCACCATGTCGATTCCGTTGTATATGCTGGAAGCGGCGGCCAAAATCTCGTGCGCCTGCGCCAAGGTAATGCGCTTGGATTTGAGCTGCTTATTCACCACGCTGACGAATTCCGCCCGCCACAGTTGAGGGGCTCGCCAATCTTGGTCGATATTTTTCAGTTGCTGCGCCTGGTCCGTCCGTTCCCCTTGGATCAGGTAATAGGCCAGGATATCCGTGTCGACGATGATCACGCTCGGCCTTCACGGCGGGCTTTTTTTATATAGTCATCGGTTAGCGGCTCACCGAGCACAAAGGGCTTTATGTCCGGAATTCCTGGACGTTCAAGATGAATTTCAAGAATCTGCCGAATCTCCTGGTTCATCGAACGATGATGCGACTTCGCCTCCTCTTTAAGGCGGCGATGGAGAAGCGGCGGCAAATCTTTGATCAATATATCGGGCATAATTCCTCCTATAGCATTTAAATAGCATTTAACTATAAATAAATGGGACCTGTCAATCCTTGCAAAGCCGCGCGAAAGCCTTCGCCGCAGCCGGGGCGGAAGGCAGGTAGGCGTGGAAATAGGTCGCCACGCCGCGCTTCCGGGTCCAGCCCTCGGAGCGGTCGGGCCTCTTGCTTTGACTTAAGGTCCAGGCGCTCTGGAGTGGGAGGCGCGCGACCAGGCTGCTGTGGTGGAACTCGTGCCCTTTGAGCAGGAAGAGGCCCTTGGGCCAGGCTTTGCCCGGCCTCGCCTGCGCCTGGGTATAACCGAAATTCTGCAGCCTTGCCCCCATGCTCACGGTGGCGGGAAGGGCCCCGACCAGGGCATGGCTCTTCCCTTCGGCGTCGACCATGTGTTCGCACAACCACATGAGTCCGCCGCATTCCGCCCAGAAGGGCAGGCCGCCGGCGATAGCCTCTCGCACCGCGGCCATGAGCCGCACATTGGCGGCCAGGGCCGCGCCGAAGCTCTCCGGAAAGCCGCCGCCCAACAGGAGGCCTTGGACGCCCTCAGGCAGGCAGGTGTCATGCAGGGGGCTGAAAAAGGCCAATTCCGCGCCCAGGTCCTCCCACAGGCGCAGGTTTTCGGGGTAATAGAAATGGAAGGCCTCATCCCGCGCCACGGCCAAACGAAAGCTAGGTTTGCGGGTCCGCGGTTCCGCTACCGCGGCCTGGGACCAGGGCCGGGCGCTTTGGGCGGCCCTCAGCAGGGCTTTGAAATCCAAATTCTTGGCGGCTTCGGGCAGCGCCGCCTCCAGGCGCGCCTGCCATTGGGCCATTTCGCTCGCCGCGGTCAAACCCAGGTGCCGCTCCGGGAGGTCCAAGTCCCTCAAAGTCGGCAGCCAGCCCAGGGTCGGAAGGCCGGTGAGCTTCTTGATCGCCGACGCGATGGGGACCGCCCCCTTGGCGCTGGAAACGTGGTTCAGGACCACGCCGCAGAAACGGAGGCGCGGGTCCGCGCGCACCAGGCCCAGGGCCTGCGTCGCCAAGGTGGGGCCGGCCTTGCGCGCATTGAGGACCAGCAGAACCGGGAGATCCAGGGTCCGCGCCACTTCCGCGCTGGAATAGCGGCCAAAGGGCTCGTCCCGTTTGCCGTCGTAGAGGCCCATCACGCCCTCCACCAAGGCCAGATCCGCGCCCGCCCCCCAGCGCATGAAGTGCCTTTTCAAGGCCGGTGGGGGCAGGAACCAGGGATCCAGGCTTGGCACCGGTCGGGCCGTGACCGCGGACAGGTATTGGGGATCGATGAAATCCGGCCCCGCCTTGAAGGCGCGCACATCCAGTCCCTGCTTGCGCGCCCAGGCCGCCGCCAGGAGGGCGACGCATGTTTTGCCGGAACTGGAACCCGGCGCGGCGATGAGCAGGCGCGGCAGCTTCAAAATCGGCGCCTCACAGCTTGAGGAAGAGCAGGCCGAAGGCCGCAGCCACTTCGCAGGCCTGTATGCCGTAGCCGATGAGATCCCCGCTGACCCCGCCCAAGCGCCGCCGCGGCACCATCACCAGGCTCCAGCCGGCGGCCATGGCCGCCAGGCACACGGCCAGGGCCTTGAAGCAATCCAGGGCATCGGCCAAGCCCGAAAGCACTGCGGCCCCGGCCAAGGCTGCGAAGCCCAGGAAGGCGAAGGCCACCGCCGCATGCCCGTCCTCGGGCAGGGCGCCTTCAATGAAGCCGCCGCTCAGGCTTCCCTGCCTGCCCGCGTAGGGCCGGGCCTGGCACAAGAGGGCCGCCAACAGGCGCGAGAACAGCAGGGGCAGGGGCAGCGCCCACCACAAGCCCAGGGGAAGGCTGGCAAGCCAGGCCCCCTTCAGGGCCAGCACCAGCACCGTGGCCTGCACGCCGAAGGCCCCGCTGCGGCTGTCGTGCATCACCGCCAGCATGTCGGGCCCCAGGCGGTGGGAGGCCAGGCCGTCGGTGGTGTCGGACAGGCCGTCCAGGTGCAGGCTGTCGCAGGACCAGACCCAATAGCCCAGCAAAAGGACTGCGGCCGCCAGGGGCCAGCGGGCCAGGACCCCCATCCACTGCAGCAGGAAGCGCAGGAGCAGCAGGTCGAGGCCCACAAAGAGGCCCACCAGGGGGAAACAGCGCGTGGCGCGGCCCAACTCGCGCGCGCCCGGCTCGTATCCGTCGGGAAGCCGCACGGGATAGCGCGTCAGGAACTGGAGCGCCAGCAGCAGGGACCTCATGCCTTGTCGCTCACACCCGCGCTCTCAAAAGTGGCCATCTCCGCCAAAAGCGAGTGGGTCACGTCCACCAGCGGCAGGAACAGGGCCGCGCCGCTGCCCTCGCCCAGGCGCAGGTCGAGGTTGAGGTAGGCGCGCAGACCCAGGTGCTCCAGCACCAGGCGGTGGCCCGGCTCCCGGCCCTGGTGCGAGGCCAGAAGAAAGCCCTTCAGAGCCGGATCCATGCGGCAGGCCACCAGGGCCGCCGCGCCGGTGATGAAACCGTCCAGCACCACGGGGATACGGTGGCTGGCCGCCTCCAGCATGGCCCCCGCGAGAAGGCCGATCTCGAAGCCACCCACCTTGGCCAGGCAATCCAGCGGGTCCGCGGGATCCGGCGCGTTGAGCTTCAGGGCCTTGCGCAGGACCTCCACCTTGCGTTGACGTGCTTCGGCGTCCAGGCCCGTGCCTCTGCCCGTGACGGCCTCGACATCCAGGCCCAGCAGGCAGGCGCACAGGGCCGAGGAGGCGCTGGTGTTGCCGATGCCCATCTCGCCCAAGGCAAGCAGATCCAGCCCTTCCGCGGCCAAAATGCGCAGGGCCGCGCGGCCATTGTCGACGCAGGTCTGCGCCAAGGCTTTGCTCATGGCCGGCCCCTGGCTGAAATCTGCCGTGCCCCTGCCCGCGCTGAAGTTCAGCAGGCCCGGATGCTTCGGCAGGGCCTCGCTGTTCACGCCCGCGTCGGCCACCACCACGCGCGCTCCGGCCCGCCGGGCCAGCACGTTGATGGCCGCCCCGCCGGACAGGAAATTGAGCACCATCTGCGGAGTCACCTCCGGCGGATACAGGCTCACCCCTTGGCGGGCCACCCCGTGGTCACCCGCCGCCACCAGCACGACCTTGCGGGCGAAGACCCCGTCGACCTTGCCGCTCATGGCGGCCAGGCTGACGGCGAGCTCCTCCAGGCGCCCCAGGGAGCCTGTGGGCTTGGTCTTGCGGTCCAGGCGGCTCTGGACTTCGGATGCGGCCGTGCTGCTCAAGGCCGGAATGGTCGAGGCCATGCTTAGCTCCTATACGATGGTGATTAGAATTCGATGCCCTTGCGGGCGGCTATCTTGCGCGCTCCGGGGTGCTTCACCGCGGATAATTCGGTGACGTAGTCGGCGATGGCGACGAGTGCGGCGGGCGCGCCGCGGCCCGTGCAAACCAGCTCGACCTGGGGCGGACGCGCTTCCAGGACGGCCTCCAACTCCTCAAAAAGCAGGAATTTGTCCCGCAGGGCGTTGTTCACCTCGTCCAGGATCACCACGTCCCAGTATCCCGCCTTCATCTCGGCCGCCACCAGGGCGGTCTGCTCCAGGACCTTCCCCCGGATGGCCTCGCGGTCCGCCTCCTTGTCGAAGAAAGGATGGCGGTAGTCGCCGCGCCGGAAGATCAGGTGCCCTGCCTCGCCGCCGTCCAGCGCGGGCTTCGGGCGCAGGCCTTCGTGCCAGGCCTGCTCCCCGCTGGGCTCGCTTTCCAGCTTGAAATACTGCTGCACCAGCACGTTCAGGCCGCGGCCCACCGCCCGCATGGCCAGCCCAAGGGCGGCGCTGGTCTTGCCCTTGCCTTCGCCGGTATAGACGTGGATCAGACCCCGTTCCAGTTTCATCGCATTCCTTTTCTTGATTCAAGCGCTCCAGCCGCTTGCGGCGGCCTCAGCGCGAAAGGCACCAGAGGAGGGCTTCGTCGACGAGCAAGGCCGCCAGGCAGGCCGCCAGGAACAGTTTCAGGCCTTCCTCACAAACCGCCTGGTCCAGAATGCGCGTGGCCCGGCCCAGAAAGGCTTTCTCCACAACCCGGCCGCGGTAGCTGAGGGGCCCGCCGAGGCGCACCCCGAGGGCGCCCGCGAAGGCCCCCTCGGGCCAGCCGCTGTTGGGCGAGGGCTGTCCCGGGGCGTCCCTGCGCGCCACTAGCCAGGCGCCGCGGAAATCCAGCCTCAGGCAGGCCGCCCCCAACACGGTGGCCAGGGCCGCCTGGCGGGCAGGAAGCCAGCTCAGCAGGTCGTCCAGCCGCGCCGAGGCCCAGCCCAACTCACGGTATCGTTCGTCCTTGTGCCCCAGCATGCTGTCGAGGGTGTTGGCCGCCCGGTAGACCAGGGCCAAAGGGCCTCCCCCAAGGAGGGCGAAGAGCAGGGGCCCCATCACCCCGTCGCCCAGGCTTTCCGCCACGCTCTCAAGGCAGGCGCGGCGGATTCCGGCCTCGTCGAGCTCCGAAACATCGCGACCGACGATGCGCGCCACCGCGGCCCTGGCGCAGGCCATGTCGCCCTGGCGCAGGGCCTCCAAGACCGCCCGGGCGTGCTGGACCATGCTCCGGATGCCAAGGCAGGACCACAGCATCAAGGCCTGGACCGCGAAGACCAGCGCCCCGCTCGATCCTAAGGCCCTGTCCGCGCCGGCGGCGAGCCAAAGGGCCAGCTCCCCGGCCAGAAAGGTCGTGGACAGCACCCCGGCCGCCAGGACCACTCCGCGCAGTTTGAGGTATTGCGGCCTGGCGCGGGCCCAGGTTTCGGCCCGCATGATCAGGGCCCCCATGAGGCGCACCGGGTGCCAGGCGCCCTCCGGATCCCCCAGGGCCAGGTCCAAGGCCGCGGCCGCGGCCAGAACCCCGCTCGTCATGCCTGCGGGCCCGCGGCCGGCAAAAAGCCCAGGTCCAGGTGTTCGACCATGTGCCTGCTCCAACGGCGCAGGCCCGCTTCCCTTCGATCGTTTTGGGATTCCCCGCTGGCGCCGCGGAAGACCTTGCCGTGGCTGCGGGCCAGGCGGGCCAGGAAGGCGTTGCGGAAGTCCGGGCCGTCCAGGAGCCCGTGCAGGTAGCCGCCCCAAACCGCGCCCTTGGCCCCGCTCACCAAAAGGGGCTCCCCTTTATCCGTCTGGGCCTCCACGCGCAGGCCCTGGCCCAAGCTTGTACGGCCGTGGTGGATCTCGTAGCCTTCCAGGTCCAGGCTTCCCAAGGAAGTACGGGCCACCAGGCGTCGCAGAGCCAGGATCTTGTGGGGCGCCATGCAGGTGCTGGCCTCCAGCCATCCCAGACCCTGTTCCGAGGCCCCCTTGCGCCCCCCGTCCATGCCCCCGGGATCTTGAAGGTACTGTCCCAACATCTGGAATCCGCCGCAGATCCCCAAAAACCAGGTCCCCTGGCCGCGCCATTGCTCCAGCCGCCTGGCTTCCCCGCTGATCCTCAAATGCCGCATGTCCGCGAGGCTATTTTTGCTGCCCGGCAGGATCACCAGATCCGGACGGCTACGGACCTGGCCCGGAGCTGACCAGCGAAGCTGGACACCCTTTAGTCCCTGCAGGGGCAAAAAATCGTTAAAGTTAGAAATGAATCGATTTCTAATGACATCTATTAACAATAATTTTTCTGATTTATCTAAAGTTTTAGTTGAAGGAAGTCCCAGACTGTCTTCGTCCTCCAATCCCAAGTCTTCGCACCAGGGCAGCACCCCCAAGGGCCGTATGCCCCGGCGCTTCAACCACAGAAGGCCACTGTCCATCAGGCTGACGTCACCCCGGAACTTGTTGAACACGACCCCCAGGCAGCGCTTCCGCAACCAAGCGGGCAGAAGCCCCAGCGTGCCAACGACCGCTGCAAAGGCCCCTCCCCGCTCTATGTCCGCCACCAGGATAAAGGGCGCTCCGCTGAAGCGCGCGGTCTCAAGGTTGGCCAGGTCGCGGTGGCTCAGATTCACCTCGGCCGGGGAACCGGCCCCCTCCATGACCAGGGCCTCATAGTCCCGGGCCAGACCCTGCCAGGCCTTCTGGGCCTGCCTGGCCACGCTGGGCCAGCGCCGGAAGTAGGCGCGGGTGCTGTGGATGCCCTGGGACTTCCCCAGGACCACCACCTGGCTGCCCCTCGAACCGCTGGGCTTGAGCAGGACCGGGTTCATGCGGGCCTCGGAACGGGACCTGGCCGCGATCGCCTGGAGCCACTGGGCCCTGCCGATCTCGCTGCCGTCGTCCGCCACCGCCGAATTGAGGGCCATATTCTGGGCCTTGAAGGGCGCCACGCGCCAGCCCCGGTCCGACAGCACCCGGCAGAGCCCGGCCGCCACCATGGACTTGCCCACATGGGATCCGGTGCCCAGGACCAGGACCTGGTAGGGCCGGCGCGTCATGCCCGGCCCAAAACTTTGGGGAGAGCGCGCGCGAGGGCCTGGTTCTCCGGCGCGCTGCGCGGATTCAGGCGCAACCAGGAGCGGCCCCAGCGGCCGAAACTGGAGCAATCCCGGACAAAAAGGCCCAGGTCCGCCAGGCGCGCGGCGACGCCGGAGGCACGGGGCGACTTCAGGCGCACGCAAAAATAGCCCGTGGCGCGGGTGGGCGCGGCCTGCAGATCAGGGCAGCCCGAAAGGCGTTGGAAGAGGTCCTGGGCCCGGCCCTGGAGCAGGCGACGGCGGCCGGCAGCGAGGAGGGCCTCCTGCTCAAAAGCCCAGGCCCCCAGCTCCTGGGCCATGGAATTCACGCTCCAGGGGTCCTGGAAACGCCTCAGGCGGGCCGCCAAGCCCCGCTCCGCGGCCAGATAGCCCAGACGCAAGCCGGGAAGGCCCAGGCCCTTGCCCAGGGAGCGGACCACCACCAGGCAGGGATTGTCCTTTTGCCCTGGAAAAGCGCCGGGATCGGCGTGACTCGGGCTGTCCAGCCGCTGGGCCATCAGCGCCTCGTCCAGCACCAGGAGCACCCCCCGCGAACGGCAACGGCTTTCCAAACGGGAGAGTTCAAGGGTCCCAAGCACGCGGCCGAAGGGATTGCTGGGATTGGCCACCCAGACCTGGTCCCCGACGCCCAATCCCTCGGCCAAGGCGTCGACATCCAGCTCCTTGGACAGGTCCCACCAGACCTCGTCCACCCGGGCGCCGGCGCGTTCCAGCTTGGCCCGGTATTCGCCGAAGCAGGGGGCAAGCAGGCGGGCACGCCGCCCACCGGCCAAACGGGCGCACCATTCCAGCGCCTCGCTGGCCCCGTTGGAAACCAGCACGCAGGAGGGGGCCAGGCCCAGTTTTCCCGCGAGAAAACCGTCCAGACCCCTTCCATGGGGCCGCGGATAGCGCGTCAGGCTGTCCATGGCCTCCCGGGCGCGGCGTTTCCATCCCCGCGGGGGGCCCAGGCTGACCACGGTGCTGGAGAAGTCCCGACCCGCCAAGGCCGCGCCCTTGGAGTCGTACACGTCGGCGCCGTGGAGCTGGAGCAGGGTCGCGAAGGCAGGCGCAGGCCTCACTTCAGCCTCCACGCGAGCCCTGCCTGGGCGCCCCAAACCTCCGCGGCCCCTTTGCAGGCGGACTGGTTCAAGAGGCCGTTGAGGTCGGCGAAGGCCCGCGCCGCGGGATGGCCCGGGACCCCGCCCAAACCGACCTCGTCCAGCACCAGCACCAGCAGCGGCACCTCACGGGCGCTGGCCATGAAGGCCTCCCATTCGGCCATGGCCGCCTGCGCCTGCGACAGGCGCAAGGAAGCCCAGGCGCCCAGCCCGTCCAGGAGCCATGCGTCGTGCCCGGCTTCGAGGCAGCGTTTCGCGGCGCCGGGCAGGTCCTGTCCAACGTCGACATAGGCCCAAGCCGCGGGCCTTGCCGCGCGGTGCGCCGCTATGCGCCTGTCCATCTCCCCGTCCTTTTCGGACGCATCCGCGAGCAGGGTCCCCAGGTATGCGGGCGAACGCAGGCCTTGCCCGGCCAGCTCTTCGCTGAAACGGCGCTGGGCGAGCGCGCTCTTGCCCGAACGCATGCCGCCGATGAAGGCCAGGGTCAGGTTCACCCCCGGCCCTTGGCCTTGGGCCCGCGTGCGGCTTTGGGGCCTTTGGACTTGGGGCCGGCGCCCTCCAGGTGGGCCATGTCGTTGTATAGCTCCACCCACCACACTCCGCCCTGGTGGGCCAGCACGGTCAGGCTCACGTTCCCCGGCCGTCCCAGCAGGAAATACCGCTGCGGGGAGATGCCCGTGGCCAGGCAGGAGCAGATGCGCACGGGCCCGCCGTGGGTGACCGCCGCGACGGTGCGGCCCTTGTATTCCTTCAGCACCGCCTTGAGGAAGCGGTCCATGCGCCCGGCGAACACGGTCATGCTCTCGCCGCCGCGCGGATCAAAGGCCAGGAAAGGGTCCTGGCGCGCGTCCTTGCCCAGCTTGAAGCGCTCCAGCACCTGGCCGATGGTGAGGCCCTCCCAGGTCCCGAAGCGGCGTTCGCGCAGGTCTTTGCGCGCCTTGACCTTGACGCCCACGGCCTTGCCCAGGGTCTGGGCCGTCTGGCGGGCGCGCTTGAGGTCCGAGCAAAGCACCACGCTGATGTCCAGGTCCATGCCTTTGACCCGTTTCGCCGCGAGGCTGGCCTGGCGCAGTCCCAGGCTGTTCAGGCCCGCGCCTTTCCAGCCCTGGATGACGCCCCTGACGTTCCAGTCGGTCTCGCCGTGGCGCACAAAAAGGATTTTGGTGGGGGGGCCATCGGCCCATTGGGTGTGCTTCTCGAAAGGCGGGCGCGAAACGTTGCTGAGGCGCATGGGTCCGCAAAAAAAAGGGGGACGCTGTCGGCAGCGTCCCCTGTCCCGAAAAAAGACCCGGAGAGCCGCTGCCCCAGCGCACGGAGGAAGACGGTCCAGCTCCCGGGCAGGTCTCCTGGCTCACAAGGGTCGGTCCCCTCGCTTACAGTGGCGTGCACCGCGCCCGCTTCTCACGGGCTTCCCTATTCTCGCGGTTCCGTCGCCGTAGCCGCGCACCAGGGAGCAGTGGGAGGATTCTAGTCCCGGCGAAGGGGCTTGCCTAGCGCATTGCGTTTAGGTATAAATGGACGAAATTCAAAGGTGATGAAGTTCGCCTGAAACCGCCTTGGGTCGTCCGACTTGACGCTGATAACTTCTACCCCCTGAAACCCTTTGTGCCATGAGGAGGTGGAAGTCCATGAACACCCCGACAAAACATTTTTCCGAAACAGTCCCCATGCTGGCCTATTTGCTCAAATGGCTGCTGATCGCTTTGGCCGTGTCCGTGGCCGCCGGCAGCGCTTCGGCCGCCCTGCTCGCCTCCCTGGACTGGGCCACCGCCTGGCGCGAATCCCACCTCTGGATCCTGCTGGGGCTCCCCCCCGCCGGCTTCGCGGTCGGCTGGCTCTACCTGAAATACGGGCGCGACGTCGAGCGCGGGAACAACCTCCTCATCGACGAGATCCACGACCCCCGGACCCGCCTGCCCCGGCGCATGACCCCGATGATCTTCCTTGGGACGGTGGCCAGCCACCTCTTCGGCGCCTCGGTCGGCCGGGAGGGCAGCGCCGTGCAGATGGGGGGCACCCTGGCCGACCAGCTGGCCCTGCCCCTGCGCCTGGATCCCGAGGAGCGGCGCATCCTCATCATGTGCGGCATCAGCGCCGGCTTCGGTTCCATCTTCGGGGTGCCCATGTCGGGCGCCCTCTTCGGCCTGGAGGTCCTGTCCATCGGCAAACTCCGCTACAACGCCATCTTCCCCTGCTTCGTGGCCTCCCTCTGCGCCAACCTGGTGACCAAGGCCTGGGGCATCCACCACAGCGTCTACCAGATCGGGCCGGTCCCGGATTTCGGCCTGGACGGGATGGCAAAGGCCTTGGCGGCCGGCGCGGCCTTCGGCCTGGTGGCCATGGCCTTCGCCAGGACGACCCACGCCTTGTCCGCCTTCGCCAAGCGGCTCGTCCCCTACGCCCCCATGCGGCCCTTTTGGGGAGGCTGCGTGGTTCTCATGGGCACCGCCGCCCTCGGCTCCACCGCCTACCTCGGACTGGGCCTCCCGGCTATCGCCCAGTCCTTCAGCGGGCAGGTCCGGCCCTTCGACTTCCTCGGGAAATTCCTGTTCACCACCCTGAGCCTGGGCGCCGGCTTCAAGGGCGGCGAGGTCACGCCCCTGTTCTATATAGGCGCCACCCTGGGCAACGCCCTGGCGCCCCTATTGGCCCTGCCCGCGCCGCTCATGGCCGGCATGGGCTTTGTGGCCGTCTTCGCGGGCGCGGCCAACACGCCCCTGGCCTCCACCTTCATGGCCTTCGAGCTGTTCGGCCCCCAGGCGGGCGTTTTCGCCGGCCTGGCCTGCGTGGCCAGCTACCTGTTCTCGGGGCACGCGGGGATCTATTCCGCCCAGCGCCTGGGGCAGCACAAGTACCGGGGGGACAATCCGGCGGAGAACCCGCCTTTGGTGGACCTATAGGGGCCGTGAGCCCGCAGGCCGTCTCCGGCTGTTCGAAGATGGCGCGTCGTGACTGAACCCCGCTCAAGGATCCAGCATGCCTAAACTTGTCGCCCGCTGCTTTACCATCTCCTTGGACGCTTATTCCGCGGCCAAGGGCCAGACCCTGGAGGCCCCCTTCGGCAAGGACGGTCTGCGCCTGATGGAGTGGGCCTTCGCCACGAAATTCTTCGCCAAGATGCTCGGCCGAGCGGACGGCGCCGAGGGCCTCGACAACGACTTCCTGGTCCGCGCCGACGACAATGTGGGCGCCACGATCATGGGTCGCAATATGTTCGGCCCGCAGCGCGGCCCCTGGCCCGACGAGGAGTGGAAAGGCTGGTGGGGCCCCAACCCGCCCTACCACCACCCCGTCTTCGTGCTCAGCCATCACCAACATTCGAGCTTCGACATGGAGGGCGGAACCAGTTTCAGCTTCGTCAGCGACGGCATCGAATCTGCGCTGAAGCAGGCTTTCGCCGCGGCAAAGGGGAGGGACGTCCGCATCGGAGGGGGCGCCGAGACCCTGCGCCAGTACTTGAAGGCCGGCCTGGTGGATGAGATGCACCTGGTCCTGGCCCCGATACTGCTTGGCAACGGAGAACGGATCTTTGAAGGGTTGGGCGGCTTGGACGAACGCTACGAGGTGAGCGAATTCACCCCGTCCAAGACGGTCTCCCACGTCCGTGTCGTGAGGAAGGCCAAGTGAACGGGGGAACAGGTGTACGCAGCCAGGAGCTTTCCGGAGCTGGGCTTCGATGGCAGGGGCCGTGGCCCCGGGGCGGCCCTGGACCTCGGTAAGCGCGGGCCGTCCGCCCCTGACTGATTCACCGAACACTTACGAAAATTAAGTGAAAAAATTTTTGTGCTAACGCTTGGGCTTCCCTGGCCCCGCTTTTTTCAATTCCGGGGTCTGGCGCTTCAATTCCAAATGCACGTAGGTCGTCGCCATCAGGGTCACCGGGAACGCGAAGAACACGCCCACCACCCACAGGGCCAGGCCGAGCGCGTTCACCACCGCGATCACCCCCAGGAACAGCACGCAGGGCCAGAAGGCCCCCCGCACGGCCTTGAAGCTGCTGCGCATGGATTCCCAGGGCCCCTGGCCTTCGTCGGCCACGTAATAGCCGTGGAACCAGCCGTAGACCGTCCACAACCCGGCGGGCAGGGACGCCAGGGCCAGCCAGGCCGCGGTCAAGGCTTGGGGTCCGGTCCACAACCAGGGGCGATACAGCCAGGCCGCCGCTCCGGGGTCCGCCCCCCAGGTGCCCGAGGCCAGGCGCCAGGCGGGCCAAAGGGTCAGGCCCAGCACGCCCCAGAACAGAAGGGTCGATCCTAGGAAACGCCCGAGATAGCCGGGGGCCGGAAGCACGGGTTCGTGGAAGCGGCTGGAGCGCGTCTCACGGTCGCTCAGCTTCAGGGCGTGCCAGAGCAGCCAGCAGCCCACCAAGACCTTGAACACCGTGGACGCCACTTCCCCGCCCGGCGCGGTCAGACCGTAACGGGCGAAGAGCTCCGGAAGATAGAAGGCCACCGTCCCAGGCACCAGGGAATGCATGTGGCGCAGGGTCAGGCGCAGGCCGTAACGCAGGCTGGCAACGATGCTGACGCGCTTGCGGCGGAGGGCCTTCACAAATGGTACGCGCGCAAGGGCATGGCTATTCCGCGACAAGATTGTAGGGGAGCTTTTCCCTGCTCTGCAGGATCTCCGCGGCGGCGGCGGCTGAGGAGCGGGCCCCATAGGGGCCGACCTGGACCAGATAGAGGACGCGTCCGTCCAGATTTTTCCGGTGCACTTTCACCCTGAAGTGGTGGCGCCGCAGTTGCCGCGCCAAGTCCGAGGCCCAGCGCAGCCTGGAATAGGCCCCCACCTGCACGCTCCAGCGGCCCCGCAGGCGCGCCGCAAGCGGGGCGGGGGGCTGGCGGCGCCGGAGTGCCGCGATTTTATCCAGCTGTCCGCCCACGGACTGGGCCTCAAAGCTCTCCGGATAGTCGGTCCTCAGGGCGACCAGGGCGCCGCGGGCCTCGTCCAGGCGCCCCTGGCGCAGGCGCAGGATCCCAAGGCCCCACAAGGCCTGGGCCACAAAGGCCCCCTTGCCCTGGGCCACGGCGCTGTAGGACTCGCCGGCGGCGTCATCCTCCCTCAGGGCGGCCTCGCAATCCGCCACCCCGAGTTCGGCGGCTTCCGCATACGGGTCGCCGGGCCACAAGGCCCTCAATTGCCGGAGATCCTCCTCAGCCGGTCCCCAGAGCTTCAGCGCGAGGCGGCTCTGGCCGCGCCAATACAGCCATTCCGGCTGGATCGACGCGTCCCTCGGCAGGGCGTCCGCGCCCTCCAGTTCGGCCAAGGCCGCGTCCGGACGTCCTTGGGCATAGTCCAAACGGGCCTGGGACAGGGCCTTGGCCGACCCGGAAACGCCGCCGGCGGCGCCGGACTCGGACAGGGGGGCGGCGGACGCGGACACGGAAGACGCGGCCACGGGGCTGTCCTGGGGAGGGGGGGTCACGACGGGGCCGGCCTGCAGGGGCGCGCCGAGGGCCAGGCAAAGGCTCAATGCGGACAGGATCACAGTTGGGAATCGCCGTTGAGGAAACGCTTCACGGACTGAAGCTTCTTGAATTGCCGGTAATACCAAAGCACGTGCCGGACATAGGAGCGCGTCGCCGGCAGGGGGATGGCCGCGATCAGGTCATCCTGGTCGCGCCCCCAGGTGGACAGCCCCCAGGTCAGCACCTTGGCCGGGCCGGCGTTGTAGGCAGCCAGGGCAAGGACCAGGTTGCCGTGGAAGGTTTTAAGCTGGCGGGCGAAATAGAAGGCTCCCAGGGTCAGGTTTATGTCCTGGGTGTAGAGGTCGTCCTGGTCCTGGTAGTTGAACTTGAGCTCACCGGCCATCTGCCGCGCGGTGGCGGGCATGAGCTGCATGAGCCCCAGGGCGCCCCGGGAGGACTGGGCGGCCGGGTCGAAGCCGCTCTCGGCCCGCACGATGGCGGCCAGAAGCAGGGGATCCACCTTGGTCTGGCCGGAAAGCCTGTAGAGGACGGCCTTGTTGGTCACGGGCGACAGCGCGTTCCAAAAGAAATCGCTGCGCCAAAGGAACAATGTGGAAAAAAGCGCCGCCGCGGCCAAGACCAGCAGCCGGCGCGGGTTCAGACCGCGGCCGGCTGCTTGGGCGACGCTGGATGGGTTTGCCAAGGGCTCCATACGGACATGATAGGGCCAAACGCGGCCCTGATAAAGGCCTTCTTGGCCTTAGCCGAACATCTTCTGCATGAACTGGGTCGGCTTGGGGCCGAGGACGCGGGGGACCTGCTCGTCGTTCCAGCTTTCCTCGACCAGCCGCTTCGCCTCGTTGTAGTTGTTCTGGACGTGCTTCATCAGGCTTTCGCGCACCTCCTGCAGCTCCGTCATGGCCGCGTAACGCAGCATCAAAATGACGGTGAACTGCAGGTCCTTGATGATGACGTAACGCAGAAGGACGGCGATGCGGCGCTTGCTCATCTTGGGGTTGGGCATGAGGCCGTTCAGCACGTTGAACACGAACTCGATGTAGTCCGACACGGCCTGCTCGCGCCCGGCCGCGTCCACCTGCTTGGCGCTGGCCACCATGGTCATCTTCTTGTCCGCGCCGGCGAAGACCACCTTGGCGCTCTTTTCCACCTTGCCGGAATAGTCGCCCATGAAGGTTCCCGCGTTCTGCTCCCCGCGGAAGTTGTAGATGGAGTCCTTCGACAGGTACATGCCGATGGCCTTCATGACCTGGGCTTCCAGCGGGCTGAGGCTGAAGTGCGGCCCCTTGCGCATGATCTCGCCTGAGACGGCCGACATGATGAAGCGGTCCTCCAGCCAGTCCACCACGTTACGCACGGGCTCGATGATGACGGGCGGTATCTGGAAGGCCCCGCTGGGGCTCTTGGGGAAGGCGTTGACGTGCACCGCGAGGATCTTCTGCATGGCCGCGTGCACGTTTTCCGGCGTGCACAGCTGGTTGCGGAGGGGGTCCTGCTCCATGTTCAGGTGGCTGTTGAGCAGCACCCGCGAGCTGGACGTGGCCACGCGGTTGGCCGAGTTCTCGGCGGTGGCCGCGACGAAGCCGCCGGTGTAGCCGAAGTCGGTCTTGATCTTGGCCACGCGGTCGATGTCGAAGGTGACGAAGCGCTTGCGCATGGAGTCGGTCTTGACCGCGTTCAGGGCCTCGATCTCCCGCAGGGTCTTGCGCAGCTCGGCCAGGACCGGGCCGTACTTCTCCGCCAACTGGCGGATCTTCAGGAGGTTGGTGGCGGCCGCCTCGGCGTAGGTCTTCAGCGTCGGGGCCGCGTTGAGCACTTCGCGGTCCAGGTCCATCTTGGCCGAGCCCACGGCCTCCGGCGCGCGGCCCCCGGCCTGGTCCGTGAAACTCTTCATGCACTCCAGGGCCTTGCCCGCGGCCGTGGAATCCACGGTCTGGGCGGCCTCGAACAGCTTCTGGAGGCTGGGCATCGCCGCTTCCAGGTCCTTGACGCAGGCGTTGCGCCGGCCGATGGCGGTCTCGCGCGCCAGCTTCGGGTCCTGGGAGGGGTCCGCGGCCTCCTTCTTGGGGCGGCGCTTGCCGGCCTGCTGGGGATCGAGAGCGTAGAGCTCGTCGGCGGCGATCATGCGCGCGCGGTCCCAGGCGGTGTAGACGTAGTCGGCCTGCTCCGGCAGCTTGGAGGGCACGTCCCTGTAGGCTTCCAGCAGGGCGTCGTAGATGCCGCGGTCCAGCAGGGTGATGCTTCCTTCGCCCAGGTCCACCTGGTCCGCCAGGGCGCCCGTGCACAGGAACAGCATCTGGTTTTCGTTCAGGGATTCGATGCGGTCGATCAGCGAGCGGGTGAGCGAGTCGAAGGCCTTGCGCAGGCGGTCGCTTTTGACCTTGTCCGTGAAGGCCGGGTTGGTGGCCGGGTCCTTGCCGAAAATCTTAAGGGCGTCTTCCACAATGCCACGCACCTCGGGTGAAGCACCTTCCATGACTTTGTCAAAAACTTGGTTTGCCACTGCGGTCTCGCTCATATGGGTGGTGCTCCTGAGGTTTCCATTCCGATTGAAATCGCCCTAGGGAGGCTTTAGCACAATTTACCATGCAGCCGCTTTACGGGGCAAAACAAATCTTGCCTGGTGCACCTAGTGTTTCATTTTACGAAACCTATGATTTCCTTGATTTTAAACGCTTTCTTGGTGATGATAGCCCCCATGCCGCGCATATACCGTTATCTTTTGGCCGAAATGGTCCTTCCCTTCGGGATGGCGCTGAGCGTCATCAGCTTTTTGCTGCTCACGAGGCAGCTTTTGAACCTGGTCGACCTAGTCCTGAAAAACGGCGTGCCCTTGGGCGTGGTGTTCCGCCTGGTCGCCTACATCGTGCCCGCCACCTTCGCCATCACCGTGCCCATGAGCCTGCTGGTCGCCGTCCTGATGGCGCTGGGCCGCCTGGCCAGCGACATGGAACTGGTGGCCCTGCGCGCGGGGGGCGTGAGCCTGAGCCGCCTGTATGCGCCCATGATCGCGGTCGGCCTGGTCTTCAGCCTGGGCATGCTGGTGTTCAACGAGACCGCCCTGCCGCGCTTCAACGAAGCCTACAAGGTGCTCTTCTATGAGGTGCTGAACCAGCGCAGCGACGTGGCCCTGCAGGAGAAGATCTGGATCAAGGATTTCGAGGGCATACTCGTCTACGTCGATTCCAAGGACCCGGAAAGCAAGGACCTGCGCGGCGTTACCATCATCCGCCTGGAGCAGCCGGGCCAGGCCCTGCAGTGGATACGCGCCCGCCGCGGCAAGCTGCACAGCGACCCCTCCGGCTACCGCGTGTTCCTGGACCTCTACGACGGAACCCTGCAGATATTGGGAGGGGACCGCGGCGAGAACCTCACCACACTGGCCTACCAGTACAGCCGCTTCGACCTGGACCTGGGCGGCGCGCTCAGCCAGATCCGCGACAGCGACCGCGACCCTTCCGAGATGACGATCCGGGAGATCGACAGGAGCGCGTCGGCCATGGCGCCCGCCGACCCCCGGCGGGCGCACTGGCTCACGGAGATGTACAAGAAAATCGCCATCCCCTTCGCCTGCCTGTTCTTCCTGCTCTGCGGCTTCCCCCTCGGCACGCTGACGCGAAGGGGCGGGCGCATGATGGGCTTCGTGTTCGCCATCAGCCTCATCTTCACCTACTACCTGCTGCTGAGCCTGGGGCAGACCTACGGCGACGACGCCCGCATGCCGGCCTGGCTGGCGATGTGGATCCCCAACTTCGTCATGGGGCTGGTGGCCCTGTGGGCGGGCTGGAGCGCATTCAAGGAACGCGGCTTCTTCGCCTTCGGGCGGGGCTGAGCGTGGGGCAGGCGTGAAAAAACTCGACCGCTACATACTCTCCGAATTCCTCTCCCCGCTCGCCCTGGTGGTGGCCGGCCTGGCCTCGCTCGTGCTGATGGTCCAGATGGTCGACCAGCTGCCGCGCCTGCGGGAGTGGCACCCGACCGGCGCCCAGGTGGCCCTGTTCTACGTCTTCCAGATCCCCTACCTGGTGACCCAGGTGGTGCCGGTGGCGGTCATGCTCGCCACGCTCATCTCCCTGGGCGGCCTGGCGCGGGGCAGCGAACTCACCGCCATGGGCGCCGGGGGCGTGAGCCGGATGCGGGTGGCCCTGCCGATCCTGGCCGCGGCCCTGGCCATCAGCCTGGGCCTGCTCCTCGTCAGCGAGACCGTGGTTCCGGCCGCCAGCGCCCGCGCCCGCTATATACAGAAGGTCCAGATCGAAAAGAGGAACGTGGACTGGGACGAGCCCTGGCGGGACCACATGGCCAAGAACCTGCCGGGCGGGCGCCAGATGTACACCACCACCTTCGACGCCCAGGGGGGGACCCTGGGGCCCCTCATCGTCATGGGCTACAACGGCGACGGGCAGCCCCAGAGCCGCCTGGACGCCGCGGGGGCCCACTGGCAGGCGGACGACCGCTGGCTGCTGGGCAAAGGCGTGGAGCGCGTCTTCGACGCGAAAGGGCGCGAAAAATCCATCCATTTCTTCGACAGCAAGGCCGAGGATCTCGGCGCCAACCCGGACGACTTCATGGTGGACCTGGACCGCCGGGTCGAGGACCTGATGCAATTGAGCATCGCCGAGCTGAAATCCGTGGCCGACCGCCTGCGGGAAACCGGCGCCGACGACCGCCAGGAAAGGGTGTGCATGCAGGTGCGCCTCAGCTACCCCTTCAGCTGCCTCATCCTGGCCCTGCTGGGCGTGGGGCTTCCCTACCTCTTCCCCTCCGGCAAACGCGCCCTCACCGGCGCGGCCGTGGGCCTGGTGGTCTCCCTGAGCTGCGGCATGCTTTACCTGGTTTTCATCCAGGTGGGCGTGAGCCTGGGCACCAGCAGCGCGCTGCCCATCGTCCTGAGCGCGTGGCTGGGTGACCTTGTCTTCGCCGTGGTGGGGACGATGGTGCTTTGGAAAGTGAACCGGTAAAGTCCTCCCGCACCCGGCGCGTCTTGGCCGGCGGCTGCGCTAAACGAAGAGAATCCCAATGCGTAGGTATCGGACCTTGGACGGACTGCGGGGCATGGGAGCCCTGGTTGTCATGGCCTATCATTTTTACTGCTTCAAGGTCTTTCCGGGCGCGTTTTTCACCAAGGGCTATCTGGCCGTGGACTTGTTCTTCGTGTTGAGCGGGGTGGTCCTCGCCGAGGCCTACACGGCCCGCCTGTCCCAAGGACTGACCACGTCCAATTTCCTCAAAATCCGCTTTATCCGCCTGTATCCGTATTATTTTATTTCCTTGGTGGGTTCGCTGGCGATGACGCTGATCTACTTGTGCTTCTTCAAGATCAATTCCGTCCATTGGACCCCGGGCGGTTTCATCGGATCGCTGATCTTCGCCGTCTTCATGCTGCCCTCCCCTTTCATGGCGCGTTTATTCCCTTTCGTGGACCAGGCCTGGTCCCTGTTCTACGAGCTCTTGGTGAATTTTTTCTGGGTCGGGACGCGAAGCTGGCTCAAATCTGCCGGCTTGGGGATGACCGCGATTTTCGCCGCCGCCGGCCTCATCTATCTGGGCCATTCGACCAGCCTCGACGGGGGCGGAAGTTGGCTTCAAATCGACATGGGGATTTTCCGCGTGCTCTATTCCTTCAGCGTCGGATTGCTCATCCATGACATGGACAAATCCCGGATACCCAAACTGAACCCGTGGGTGATCCTGCTGGCGGCGTTCTGCGTGATGGGGGCGATCCCGCCCCCATCACTGTCGCCTTTGTTCGACCTGGCCGCCGTTTTGCTGGTCCTGCCTTGTTGCGTCCTGTTCGCCACGGTGGTCGAGCCGCCCCAAGGGATGCAATCCGGCTTCCTGGATTTCATAGGGGATTCCAGCTACGGGATCTACATGATCCATTTTGAGGTCGCGATGCTCATCCATTGGGTATTGAACAAATTCGGTTTCAGCCCCTCGTTTTTGATCGCGGCGGTGGCGATGTTCGCTGTCGTGATGGCGGCACATTGGTTGAATTCCGTGTGGGACAAACCCGCCCGCGCGTGGCTGTCCAGGATCGGCAGCCGGGGATAGGGCCGAAGGAATTGGCGTCGGCGCTCAAAAGGGGCCTCGTCGGGTGTCCAAGGGTGGAGATGGTAGCGCCCGCCCGGGCATCCAAAACCCGGGCGGGCGGCTAAAACGGACCTGAATCCGGCGACCCGTAGGTGCCCGGGCCGACCGCATCCCTCAGGGATGTATGATCAGGGTGGGGCCCCCGTGCATTTCGTGGCGCCGATGCCAGTGGTGGTGGTGGTGCCGGTGATGGTAAGGATGGCCGACCTCTATCCCCGGGACCGCCACGATGACCTCGGCGGACAGGGGCGCGACCTTGAGAAAAAAGAGCCCTAGAAACACCGCGCTCATGAATTTCTTCATCGATGAACCTCCTGCGGGGAAGCGCATCCCTGGCCGGGCGGCGCAGCACTTATCCCCACAGCACCTTATGTCGTCGATCGCGCCTTTATTCCGCCCCTATCAAAAACGAACCCGTACCAAATTTTTACTTTTTTCCACGCTTGCGCGAAAACACGACAAGAATGATTCCTAACACCGCCAAACCCGTCCCGCGGTAGGCCCAAGCCATGTTGTTATTCATGATGTTGCCCGCAGGATAAGGGAACCGGCCGGTTCCTTGTCCGATCCAGGCTAAGCCGATCAGGATCAAAAACGCGCCCAAAACCACCATTAATTTTTTCATGAACATCCCTCTTTTTAATAGATTTCCCGGAAGCGTGTCAGCCAGGGGCCTTGGGCTACTTGACCAATGCCTTTGACTTCTCCGGCACCAGTTCCTTCACGGCCAATTCCAATAAAGGTCTGAACTCCTTAGGGTGCCTCGTCAAAAGATGGATCATCGCCATACGCCCAGTATCCGGAACACGCCGTCCTTGCTCCCAACTCTCAACAGCTCCCGGCACCACCATCAGAAGTTTCGCCAATCCTTTTTGTGTCAGTCCCAGCGTTTGGCGCAATGCCTTGATACTTTTGGCACCATACACCAGGCGTCCCTGAAACGGTTTGGCGCCATGCTCGTCGGACATCGAAGCGAGCAACTGGAGGGCCTCCTCGCGGTCCTGGGCGGTGGCTGTAGATCTGTATCTTTTAAGCCTCATGGCCTGCCTCCATTGATGCGCTGCCCTCCAAACAGTTCCGCAAGGGCTGCCTTTTCTTTTTCATCGATCGACCCGAATGTCAACAAAGTCGGGGATCGCATATCGTTGCACGCTACAAAATGGACCGAGAAAACAGCGGTTTTTCCGGACTCATTGCAGCTTTCCACAGTGGAAATATAGCCTCGTGACACCTGGCCTTTTCCCTTTTTCTCCCAAAGGAGCTCTGTCTCGCCAGGGATCTGGTTCACGATGGCGGACTCGATTTGATTTTCCAATCCGACAAATCCATTCTGGCCATAATCAGCCAACGCTTTCTTGAATCTTTCGTTTCCTTTACCGATCGTCAGAGGTTCCCCTGGGGGTGTCATTGGATCAATCCTTTGTAAGAGGACTTCCAGCTACCCCTACTTTGTTATACTACAACTAAGTAGGGGTAGCTAGAAAAAAGAAAAAGCCCGGCAAAGCGGGGGATTCCCTGCTTTGTCGGGCTCACGGTTCAGAGCATAACCCGGTGGACTCTTCCGGTCAAAACTAAAGGCCCGGGCGCCTCAAAAAATCAAACCGCCAGCACCGCCAGCTTCATCCCGCCGGCCAAAGCCAGGCACTCCGGCTTCTCCAGGAAGAGGGTCTTCCCCGCCTCCAGCACCAGGGCCGCGGCTCCCGCCTTGGCCAGCACCTTGAAGGTCCTGGGGCCGACCACCGGCAGGTCGAAGCGCATATCCTGCTTGGGCCGGGCCAGCTTCACCACCACGCAGCCCGGTCCGGCCAGCTTGGCGGCGCGGGCGATGCAGGCGTCGGTGCCCTCGATGCTCTCCACCGCCACGCAGCTTTGGCGCTTCACCACCACGGTCTGGCCCAGGTCGAGGCGGTTCAGTTCCCGCGCAAGCCGCGTTCCGAAGGCGACGTCGCGCGCCAGGGCCGAGGAGGGCTTGGGCCCGGCCATGCGGCCCGCCGGCGCCAGCCAAGGCTCCATGAGCCAGGTGGCGGGCTCCAGGTGCACGCCGTGGCCCTCCAGTTCGCGGGCGAGGGCGCCCAAAATGGCCTCGGTGCGGAAATCGCGCACAAAAAGGGCCTGCTTCGTCAGCAGCCATTTGGCGCGCAGGTCCGCCTTGATGTTCTTGTAGATCTGCTTGTGCTGGATTTGGCCCTGCATCACGGCCCGGCGCACGCCCTGGACCCTGAAAAACCTCAATAACCTGCCCAATTCGCCCAAAGAAACCATCTCAAAGGCGTCCACCTCGCGGGCCAGCTTCGGGTCGGTCTCCTCCCTGAAGCCCAGGGCCGCGACCCTCAGCCCGCTTTCCCGCGCCCTGCGCGCCCACAAAAAGGGCAGGGTCCGGTTCCCCGCGATCAGGCCGACGGTTTCCCGCTGGCCCTGCCCGCTCACGCCAAAGCCTTGCGCAGCTCCGCGGCCCGGGCCAGGGCCTTGTCCACGCCCTTGTAGCGGATCTCGCGGTAGCCCTTCACGTCCGCGGTCAGGCTCAGCAGCTCCAGCCAGCGCGGATCCGGCCCCCCGGGCCAGTCCTTCACCAGGCCTATGTACCAGTCCCGGAACTGCCGGTCGCGGCGGTGCCAGGCCGGCATCAGGGGGCGCAGGAACTTGGCGTGCTTCATGATGTTCAGCATCCAGTCCCGCGAAACCAGGTCGAACTCGAACTTGAAGCCGAGGAATTCGAAGCGCGGGCGGTTGAAGTGCCGGTATTCCACGGAGTCCCCGCGGGCCAGGTCGAGCCCCAAGCGCGCGGCGTCGCGCTCGTACTTCTCGGGGCTGGTGAGCAGGTGCGCCACCCAGACCTCGTCCTTGATGGCCATGACCTTGTACAGGCCCCTGGCCACGGCGCGGGTGGCCGGCCATCCGGCTTCGGCCGAGTCCTTGGCCGCGACGTCCAGCACCGCCTGCAGGTAGCGTTCGGCGAACTTGCTGTCCTCGTAGAGGGCCAGCTCGTACAGGCACAGGGCCAGGTGCTTGCGTTCCTCGTCGTCGTCCACGGGCCAGGCCTTGAACGCCCGCTCCACCTGGTCCCTGAAGGCGCGCGCCGCGGAACCCGAGGCGAGGCGGCGCAAGAGGCCCTCTTTTTTGGCCAGGAAGGCGTCCAGGGACTCGGTCTCCACGATCCCGTAGCGTTCAGGGTGCACGGCCAGGTCCCGGCCCAGGGTCAGGGCCTGCAGGTTGCGCTGGAGGGCCAGGCCCGAGAACGAGTTCTTCAGGGCGGACTCGAAGCTGGCCAGGCTGAACGGCAGCAGGCCCTTTTGCAGGGCCACGCCCATCAGCAGCACGTTGTCGTAGAGCACCGAACCGAGGTAGGACTGGGCCATGGCCGACACGTCGGCCGAGAAGTAGGCGCCGGG
>DATHOE010000036.1:0-39909 GCA_035485275.1 bacterium | reverse complement strand
AACAACGCCAACAGCCTGATCCAGGACTACGTGGCCTATTCCAACACGACGGTCAACACGGGCAACGGGCAGCCGCTGTGGGGGAGCACGGCCGCCTCCACGGGCAACGGCAACTACGCCTTCGGGTCCTACTACCAGGCGGCCGCGGCCAACGTGACCTACCCCATCACCTACAACACCAACCAGGACGAGTCCTCCTGGGCCTATGAGGCCGTGGAAATCAACGCTGCCCCGAACTGCAGCACGCCCAGCGACACGCCGAGCTTCACCAAGACCGTCACGAGCACCTTCACGGACACCCCCACCAAGACCTACACGCCGTCCCCGACCAAGACCTTCACCGTGCCCCCGAGCCCCACCAACACGGATTCGCCGACCAACACCTTCACGGTGTCGCCGACCAACACCTTCACGTTCTCCCCGACCAAGACCTTCACGCCGTCGCCGACGAACACCTTCACGTTCTCCCCGACCAACACCTTCACGCCCTCGCCGACCAAGACCTTCACGGACTCCCCGACCAAGACGAACACGGTGTCCCCGACGAACACCTTCACGGTTTCGTCGACCAGCACCTTCACGTACTCCCCGACCAACACCTTCACGCCCTCGCCGACCAAGACGATCACGGTGTCCCCGACGAACACGGTCACCTTCTCGCCGACGAGCACCTTCACGGACAGCCCGACGAAGACGAACACGGTGTCCCCGACCAACACCTTCACGGACTCCCCCACGAAGACGAACACGGTGTCGCCGACGAACACCTTCACGGTGACCTCGACCAGCACCTTCACCTTCTCCCCGACCAACACCTTCACGCCCTCGCCGACCAAGTCGATCACGGTGTCCCCGACGAGCAGCTTCACGCCCTCCCCCACGAACACCTTCACGGCTTCTCCGACCAAGACCTTCACGCCGTCGCCGACCCAGAGCTTCACCGTGAGCGACACCCCGACCCTGCTGCCCACGGGCACGGTGACGGACAGCCCCACGTTCTCGGTCTCGCCGACCAGGACCTTCACGGCCAGCCCGACCCTGACCTTCACTCCCTCGCCCACCAGCAGCTTCACCCCCTCGCCGACCAAGACCTTCACGCCCTCGCCGACGAACACGGTCACCTTCTCGCCGACCAGCAGCTTCACGGCCTCGCCCACGCAGTCCTTCACGCCGTCGCCGACCAGGACCTTCACGGCCTCCCCGACGAAGACGGACACGGTGTCCCCGACCAACACCTTCACGGCCAGCCCGACCTTCACCCTGCAGTCCACGGGATCGGCCACGAACACCTACACCTTCACCGTGTCGCCGACCGAAACCTTCACGGCCTCGCCCACCAAGACCTTCACCGCCTCGCCCACCAACAGCTTCAGCGCCACGCCCACGAGCAGCTTCACGGCCTCGCCCACGCAATCCTTCACGCCCTCCCCGACCAGGACTTTCACGGCCTCGCCGACCCAGACCTCCACCGCGTCCCCGACCAGGACCTTCACGGCCAGCCCGACCTTCACCCTGCAGTCCACGGGCTCGGCCACGAACACCTACACCTTCACCGTGTCGCCCACCGAGACCTCCACGGCCTCGCCCACCAGGACCTTCACCGCCTCACCCACCAACAGCTTCACGTCCACGGCCTCGCCCACCCAGACCTCCACGGTGTCCCCGACCAGGACCTTCACGGCCAGCCCGACCTCCACCCTGCAGTCCACGGGTTCGGCGACGAACACCTATACCTTCACCTTCTCGCCGACCGAGACCTCCACGATGTCGTCGACCAAGACCTTCACCGAGTCGCCGACGGAGAGCTGGACCCAGTCCTCGACCGAGACCCCGACCCTGGGCGCCTCGCCGACCAGCAGCTTCACGGCCTCCCCGACCAGGACCTCGACCCAGACCCCCACGGAGAGCTTCACCCAGACCTCCACCTCCACGGTCAGCGACACGCGCACCTACACCCTGAGCGCCACGCCGAGCTTCACCGCCTCGCCGGTCGATTCCGCCACGGACTCGCCCACGGACACCCCGAGCTTCACGGCCTCGCCGACCCGGACCTCGACCGAGACCTTCACCGAGACCTCGACCGAGAGCTCCACGGCCACCGACACACCCAGCTTCACCGAGACCTCGACGCCCTCGGACACCCCTACCTTCACCGCCACAGCCACGGACAGCCCGCAGAACACGTCCACGGACACTCCCAGCGAGACCGCCACGCGCACCCACAGCCCCACCCGTACCGCGTCGGCCACGGACACGCCCAGCCTCACTGAGACCCTGAGCTCGACCCCGAGCCGGACCGCCACGCCCTCTGCGACCCGGACCAGCTCGCCCACGCTCACCCGGACCTTCACCATGACGCAGACCTTCACCGCGTCCGCGACGCCCGTGCCCGAGCCCTATTCGGTCGTGGTCAACATCTACAACAGCGCCGGTGAGCTGGTCCGCAGCCTGTACAACGGCACCTCGGAAAATCCTGCCGGCCAGGCCCAGGTGGTCGAGACCGCGGATCCGTCCGGGGGACTGCAGGTGGACATCACCGGCCTGGACGGGAACGCCGGCTCCAACCTGGTCTGGAACACCAACAACAACGGCGGCCAGACGGTCGCCAGCGGCATCTACACGGTGCAGATCACCTCAACGAACGACTTCGGCCAGGTCCAGGCCCAGTCCAAGGCCGTGTCGGTGGTGGAGCCGGCCGGTTCGGCCTCGCTGAAGATCTACAACAGCTCCGGGGAGCTGGTCGCGGACTTGAGCCCGGCCCTGGCGGGACAGACCAGCGCGCCCGTCGGAATGAGCCTGACGCCGGCCAACGGCCAGAGCGGCACGGGCGTGGTCGCGTCCTCCAATCCGGCGCTGGGAGGCCTGAGCATCAAGCTGACCTTCTCCGGCGGCGCCACCCAGACGGTGGTTTGGAGCGGGATGGGCAGCCAGGGGCAGGCCCTGCAGCCGGGAAACTACCTGGCGGTCCTGTCCCAATCCATGCCCGGCGCGAGCGTGACGGTCAAATCACTGCCCTTTGTGCTCCTGGACGTCGCGGCGACGTCCGCGGCCGGCATGGCGCGGAGCGCCCTGGTCCGGCCCAACCCGGTGCAGGATGGATGGTTCACGGTCCAGTACACTTCCGACGGCACGGACACGGCCGCGGCCCGCCTCTACGACATGGCGGGGCAATGGGTGGGGGATGGCGTGTCCACCGGCAGCGGCAGCATGCGCCTTTCCGGCGGCTGGAGCGCCGGCGTTTACCTGCTTGATTTCGAGGTCCGAGGGGCTTCCGGCGGAGTGCTGGCCAGGCGGGTGCTGAAGGTGGCCGTCGTCCGTTAGGCGTTTGGGACAAATTTTTTGGCGCTTAGAGCCGGTCCAGGATGGCGGCCCCTTCCTTGTCGTCGATGAGGACAAAATTTTTGGGAGCGTTCTCGAGATAGTGCACTTCCGCGTGGCGGATGTTGAACCACAAACCATGGAGCTTCAGGCTTCCCGAGGCCTCCCGTTCGCGGACCATCGGGTGGCTGCGCAGGTTTTCCAATTGCACGGACACGTTGCGCTGGGACAGGAAGTCCTGGTTGTGGCCGTCCTCGGGAACATCCGCGGCCTGGGCGTGGCGCAGCCACTTGGCCAGGGGCGTGTTGCCGGGGCTTTCATGGCTCCTGGTGAGGGCCAGCATGGCGCCGCAGTCCGAATGGCCGCAGACCACGATGTGGCTGACCTTCAGGGATTCCAGGGCGAATTCGAGGGCCGCCACGGCCGATCCGCCGTCCGGGAAGGGCGGCATAATGTTGCCAAGATTGCGTATCACGAAGAGGTCGCCGGGGTCCGTGGAAGCGAAAACATTGGCCGCCACGCGGCTGTCGGAACAGGCGATGAACAGGCAATCCGGCTTCTGGCCGAGGGCCAGGGTGGCGAAAAGCTCCCGCATGCCTTCGCGGCGGGAACGTCGGAATTCCATGATGCCTTGGATCATTTTTTTCATGCCAGCAGTGTATTGAAAAGCGCCTGGGGTTTAAATATTTTTCGCGTTTTTTTAGGCATTTTTTTTGGTTCTTCTTATGGAACCCCAAGCGCCTTCCTGGTATAGGATTAGGAGGAATGGCCTGCCTCCTGCTGGTGATCCTGACGCCCCTCGCCCTGCTGGGCGCCCTCTTGTGGAGGCTCTACAGCCTCGAGGCGCCGCGCATCCCCCTGCCTCCGGCGCCTCCCCCAAGGCCCGGCCTATGGTACTGTTCGCACCGCGCGGACAAACGCCTCCCATTCCAGCATCTCTTCATCCGCATCACGCCCACGGACCAGGGCTGGGCCGGTCGCCGTCCGGACCTTTTCATCCGCAGGGACGCGGCCGGATCCTCGTACTGCACCCTGGGCGCGGGGCCGCGGGCCGGAAAGCTGTTTTTGGAGTTCAACCGGGGCTTCGACCTGGGGGATCCGGTGGGCTTTGAGGAGCCCATCCCCTGCGCGGACGCCCTTGAGGAGAACGGCCGCATTTCGGCCCTGCTGGAAGCCGCGGACGCCTATGCCCAGGCCCTGGATTTCACGGCCTGGAGCCGGATCAGCGGCAGGGGATACAACTGCAATTCCATGATCCGGGCCCTGGCCGGACGCGCCGGGCTGCCCCGGCCGCGCTTCGGACGCCACCTCCTGCTTTGCCCGGGCTTGGGGCGGGGATTGCCCCCCTCGGCGTTCGCAAAAAGGGAAGGGAAAGACTAGGGGCCGCGCAGACCCTAGGGTTCTGGTACAATGGCCGCCTTCGAATCACGCCGTGAGGCCCCTTTAGGGAGACCCATGACTAACTACCTTTCCATGCTCATCTTTTTCCTGCTCCTGCTGGTGGGCGCGGCCCTGGCCGCCGCCGTCGGCCAAAACAACCCCGTGGCCGGCACGCTGCTGGGCCTGGGCTGGCTCATCGCAGACATCATCGTGGCCAATGGCGTGCGCTTGGCCGCCCAATGGGAGCGGGCGGTGGTGTTCCGCCTGGGGAAATACCTTGAAACCAAGGGGCCCGGCCTCTTCCTGGTCATCCCCATCGTGGACACCGTGACCCTGGTGGACACGCGCATCCGGGCCATGGACATCCCCTCCCAGCAGGTGATCACCAAGGACAATGTCCCGGTGAAGATCAACGGCGTCATCTATTTCCGGGTCGACAAGGTCGAGGACGCCATCATCAAGGTGCAGGACTACCGTTACGCCATTTCCCAGTACGCGCAGACGGCCCTGCGCGACGTGATCGGGCAGATGAGCCTGGACCAGCTGCTCAGCGAACGGGAGCAGATCGCCAAGATGATCAAGAAGGCCGTGGTCGACGACACCTTGGGCTGGGGCCTGGAGGTCACGGGCATCAACATCCAGGACGTGGACATGCCCGAGGACCTCAAGAAGATGATGTCCCGCCAGGCCTCGGCCGAGCGCGAAAAGCGCGCCACCATCACCAAGGCCCAGGGCGACCGCGAAGCCGCGGACAACCTGGCCGCCGCCGCGGAGACCATGGCCAAGAGCCCCGGGGCCATGCAGCTGCGCACGCTCCAGACCATCGACGGCCTGGGGCCTACGGCCTCCAATACGGTCGTGATCGCCGTGCCTTTGGAGCTGATGGAGACCGTCAAGGCCGTGGCCACTAAGGCGCTGCGCAGCGGGGACTGAGTCGCCTGAATGACGACGCCCCCCAACGATCCCTATGGCCCGCTGCGCCGGGCGCCCTTCCGCCGTTACGTTTCCGGGTCCTTGGTGACCGAAATCGCCGCCCAGATCCTGCGGGTGGCGGCCGGCTACCATCTGTACCAAATCACCAAGTCCGCCTGGCCCCTGGCCCTGGTGGGCCTGATGAGCTACCTGCCCACTTTCCTGTTGAGCCTCCCCGCGGGCTGGGCTTCGGACCATTTCCCCCGGCGCCGGGTGATGGCCTGCGCACTGGTTTTGCAGGTCCTGGCCGCGGCCGGCCTGGCCCTGCTGACGGGATGGGGGGGGCCCGAGTGGCCCTGGTATCCGCTCTTGTTCCTGTCGGGCTGCGGCAGGGCCACGCTGACGCCTTCCGGGGTCTCGCTCTATCCCCAGCTTTTGGAGCCCCAAGAGGTGCCCCGCGGGGTGAGCTGGAACAGCGCCACCAACCAGGCCGGCACCCTGACAGGCCTCTTGACCGGCGGCCTGCTCGTGGACTGCATCGGCGTGCCGCACGCGCTCTTGTTCGCGGTTGCCGGCCCCTTGCTCTACCTGGCCCTGCTTCCCGGGCTCAAGACCCTGCGGGAAGTCCCCGCGCCGGCGCAGGAGCCCCTGCGCGAGAAGCTGCTGGGCGGCTTCAAGTTCGTGTGGGCCCAGAAACCCATCCTGGGGGCCATGAGCGTGGACCTGGTGGCGGTCCTCTTCGGCGGCGCCTCCGGCATCGCGCCGATGTTCGCCTTGGACATCCTGCACTGCGGCGCCTTCGGCCAGGGCGCCCTGATGGCCGCCCCCTTCGCCGGCTCCCTGATGATGGGCTTCCGCCTCGCCCACCGGCCCGTCCTGCCGCGTCCGGGCAGGGCCATGCTGTGGGCCGTGGGCGGATTCGGGGTCTGCATGCTGGTCTTCGGCCTCTCCCGGCGCCTGGACCTTTCGCTCGCGGCCCTCGTGGTCTCCGGCATGCTCGACCAGATCAGCGTCTACGTGCGCCAGACCATGGTGCAGATGCGCACGCCTGAGGCGCTTCGCGGCCGGGTGCAGGCGGTGAATTTCCTGTTCATCGGCTCCTCCAACGAGCTGGGTGAATGTGAAAGCGGCATCACGGCCGGACTGCTGGGGCCGGTGGGCTCGGTGCTGCTGGGCGGGGCCGCCGTGCTGGTGGTGGTGCTGGGGGCGGGCCGCGTGTTCCCGGAGCTCCTGCATCTTTCGTCCCTGGAGCGCGAAGCTGGAGCGGCCTGAGGTGGGCGCCTTGCCGCGGGATCTCGCCTGGGCGGATTTTTTCGGGGCCCCCAAGGCGCCGCGCCGGGCTTTGCTCGGCTTCGACGGTTTTGTCGACTCCCTGTACAGGGTCATCCGGGACCACACCGGCGGGTCGAAAAACGCCTTTCCCGCCATCCCCGACTTCGCCCGGGACCTCCTGGGCCGGGCGGGCCGCAGCGGAGGCTTCGAACTGTCCTTCCTGGGCGCGCGGGCCGGGGGGAATGCGCCGCTGATGGCCGCAGGACTGAGCGCCCTGGGCGTCTCCACGGCCTGCGTCGGCGCCCTGGGTGCGCCGCCGTCCATTGACCCCATCTTCGCGCCGCTGGCCGCGGCCGGCTGCGAACTGCACAGCGTGGCCCCGCCGGCCCGGACCATGGCGCTGGAGTTCGACGACGGAAAGCTCATGTTCAACGATTCCCGGTCCTTCGACGGGCTGGACTGGCCTTGCGTGGCCTCCGCGGCGGGGGAGGAAGGCCTGGCTTCGCTGGCCTCGGGCAGCGACCTGATAGCCCTTTTGGGCTGGGCCAACATGCCCCGGGCCACGGACCTGTGGCGCGGCCTTTTGGAGAGGGCCCTTGAAGGCGGCGCGGGTCCGGCCTCCCCGAAGAAAGTGTTCGTGGACCTGGCGGACATCAGCCGCGCGGGCGCCGCGGAGATCTCCGAATTGGCCGCCCTGCTGCGCCGCTACCGGAAGCACGCCGAGCTGGCCCTGGGCCTGAACGAGAACGAGGCCCGGAAGCTGGCCGGGCTCTTGGGCCTGGATGCGGCGCAGGGAGGGCTGGAGGCACTCGGAGGGCGACTGCACGAGGCGCTGTCCCTGGATCTCGTGCTGATCCATCCGCGCCGCGGCGCCGTGGTGGCGGACTCAAGCGGGGCCCGGACCCTGCCGGGAGAGCTGGTCGAAAAGCCCCTGCTCTCCACCGGCGGCGGGGACCACTTCAACGCCGCTTTCTGTTACGGATGGCTGCACGGCCTGCCTCCGGAGAGGGCGGCCGGACTGGCGGTGCTGGCCTCCGGGCACTACGTGAAAACCGGGCGCAGCGCCCGGCTTGAGGATTTACAAGCCCTATGCGGGGCCTCGAAAGGGATGCATGCAGCCTGATCTTTGCCTGGCGGCCTTTGAACCGCGCCTCTTGCCCAAGATTTGGGGAGCCAGGAACCTCGGGCGTTGGGGGAAAAAGCTCCCGGAGGGGGGCGCCTTCGGCGAATGCTGGGAGCTTTTCGACGACGCTGAAGGCAGCCCGCTGTGCATCCAAGGCCCGGCCCGGGGCCGTTCCCTGGCCGAGCTGGCCCGGAGCTGGGGCCAGGGCCTCTATGGGCAGGGAAGGGGCGCGGTGCAGGGCCGCTTTCCCCTGCTGATCAAGCTTTTGGACGCCGCCGAAAACTTGAGCGTGCAGGTGCACCCCGACGACGCCCTGGCCCAGGCCCTGCACGGGCCCCAGGCCCGCGGCAAGAACGAGATGTGGGTCGTGCTGGAGGCCGCGCCCGGCGCTTCGGTGCTCAACGGGTTCAAGCCCGGAACCACCTGGGCGGCGCTGAAGGCGGCGGTCGCCGGGCACGCGGTCGTCGATCTTCTGCACCGCGTCCCGGTCAAGGCCGGGGACGTCATCGACGTCCCCGCCGGGCGCCCCCACGCGCTGGGGGCCGGATGTTTGGTGCTGGAGGTCCAGTCCAACAGCGACTGGACCTACCGCCTTTGGGACTACGGGCGCCTGGAAAGGGGACAGGCCCGCGCGCTCCATCTGCGCGAGGCGGAGCGGGCCCTGCGTTTCGACGCCCTGGGCACGGGCCAGGGGCTGGTGGCCCCGGCCGCGATCCCGCAGCCCTGGGGGCGGCGCGAGGAGCTCGTGTCGAACGGGGATTTCCTGGTGGAACGCTGGACCCTGGACGCCGACGCGTCGGTGGAGGTCCAGGGCCGCATGCGGGTGCTTTTCCCGGTGAGGGGCGGGGCGGAGATCCGGACGGCGGGGGATCCCGCGGCCTGGCCCATGGCCCACGGCGCCTGCAGCCTGGTCCCGTCCGCCCTGCCCTGCCGCGTCCAAGCCGGCCCCGGGGGGGCCCAGCTCATTTGCGCGGAGGCGCGTTGAAGAAGGCATTTATCGCGGACGTCGACGACACGGTCTGCCCCAGCACGCGGCCCATGGAGCCCGCCATGGCCGCGGAGATCGGGCGCATCGTGCGGGAAGGCAGGATCTTCGCCTTCATCAGCGGCAGCACCCTGGCCCAGATATCCGCCCAGATCACGCCCATTTTGCGGGTCCCCCACCACCTCCTGGGCGTGTCCGGCGGCCATTACGCCGAGGTCGGCTTCGAGGACGGCAAGCCGCGCTCCAGGGAGATCCTGCGCCGGGAGTTCAGTCCCGGGGAAAAGGCCGCGGTGCTGGGGGCCTTCGAGCGCCTCATCCTGCGCCACGACATCCGTTCCCAGACCACCCGCGAGGACCAATTGCAGGACCGGGGGGCCCAGATCACCCTGTCGGCCATCGGCAGGAACGCCGACGACGCGGCCAAACGGGCCTTTGACCCGGACGGCGGGCGGCGCGAGGCCTGGATCGTGGAGCTGGTCCGGGAGCTGGGCCAGGGCTACAACATCCGGCGCGGCGGGACCAGCAGCATCGACATCACGCCCGCGGGCGTGGACAAGGAATGGGGCATCCGCCGCTTTCTCGAGCACAGCGGCCTGAAGCCCGAAGAGGCGTTGTTTTTCGGCGACAACCTCCAGGAGGGGGGGAACGACAGCCCGGCGCGGCGCGTGGTGGACTGCGTCGCGGTGCGCGATCCCGGGCACACTTTGGAATTACTCAAAACCTATTAAAGGAGCGGACATGGAAAAGACCTTGGTGGGCATCATCATGGGCAGCGATTCGGACCTGGACGTCATGCGTCCGGCCGCGGACATCCTCACGGAATTGGGCGTGGCCAGCGAATTGCGCGTGGTGTCGGCCCACCGCACGCCCTTGAGGGCCATGCAGTACGCCCAGGAGGCAGAGGGCCGCGGGCTGAAGGTCATCATCGCCGGCGCCGGCGGCGCGGCCCACCTGCCCGGCGTCACCGCGGCGCTGACCGCCCTGCCGGTGGTGGGCGTGCCCGTGCTGGGCAAGGCGCTCAACGGCCTGGACAGCCTGCTGAGCATCGTGCAGATGCCCGCGGGTGTGCCGGTGGCCACGGTGGGCGTGAACGCGGGCAAGAACGCGGGCCTGCTCGCGGCCCAGATGATTTCCCTGGCCGATCCGGCCCTGGCCACGCGCTTGAAGGCCTGGCGCAAGTCCAACGAGGACAAGGTCGCGGCCGTGGACAAAAGGTGGCAGGAACAGGGGGCCAGCAAGCCGGCCTAGGTCCGGAGGGAGCCTTGTCAGTTTTCTTGTCAAAGGCCTTTGCCCCTTGGGTATGATGCCTTAAAATCATCGCCATTATTCACGGCCGGTATTGGCGTTTTTCGCCCGATTTGAAAGGGATTCCATGTCGAATGAATTGACCCTGACCCAGCGCCTGTGGGACATCGCCATGAACCTGCACTGGTCCTGGCAGCCGGAACTGCAGGAGCTCTTCCGCCAGCTCGACCCGGAACTGTGGGAGTCCACCAACCACAATCCCGTGGCCCTCTTGAAACAGATGCCCGAAGCGGAGGTCGAGCGGCGCGGCGGGGAATCCCCCCTCAACACCCGCATCCTTTACGCCCACCGCCGCCAGCGCGACTACATGGAAAGCGCGGGGCTCCTGGGCGGCATCAAGGCCGGCCCCCTGAACGCCGCGCCGGTGGCCTATTTTTCCGCGGAATTCGGCATCCATGAGTGCCTGCCCATCTATTCCGGGGGCCTGGGCATCCTGGCCGGGGACCACTTGAAGGCCTCCAGCGACATGGGGATCCCCCTGGTGGGCGTCGGCCTGCTCTACGCCAACGGCTACTTCCACCAGTGGATCGACGCGACCGGCCGCCAGCAGGAGCGCTACGAGGCCAACGTGCTGGAGAACCTGCCCGTGCGGCCGGCCCAGACGCCCGCCGGCAAGGACATCCGTTTCACCATCGAGACCGCGGGATCGCCCCTGCACGTGCGGGTCTGGCAGGTGCAGGTCGGCCGCGTGCGCCTCTTCCTGATGGACACGGACCTCCCCGAGAACGACGACGAAGGCCGCGGACTGACCGACCGCCTGTACAGCGGGGACCACGAAAAACGCCTGCGCCAGGAGATCGTCCTGGGCGTCGGCGGCCTGCGGGCGCTGCGCCTCGCCGGAATACGCCCCACGGTCCTGCACCTCAACGAGGGTCACTGCGGATTCGCCACGCTGGAGCGCGCCCGCGAGCGCATGGACGACGACGGGCTCGACTTCCACCACGCCTGGTCCGACACCAAGCGCCAGACCTGCTTCACCACCCACACGCCCGTGCCCGCGGGCCACGACCGTTTCGGCGCCGAGCTCATGGAGAAGCACCTGGGCTGGATGCGCGCCCGGCTGCGCCTGGACAGCAAGGGCTTCATGGGGCTCGGCCGCGAATCCGTGGACAACGAGGGGGAGCCCTTCTGCATGACGGTGCTCTGCCTGAAGGGAAGCAGCCGCCACAACGCGGTGAGCAACCTGCACGGCAAGGTCAGCCGCGACATGTGGCAGGTCCTGTGGCCGGGCCGCCCTGTGGACGAGATCCCCATCGGGCACGTCACCAACGGCGTGCACATGGGGACCTGGATGGCGCCGGTCCTGCACCGCCTCTTCGAGAAGGAGCTGGGCCGCGACTGGGAACAGCGGGTGAGCGACCTGCCCTCCCTCATGGCGGGCATCAGGGACATGCACCCGGGGGAGCTGTGGGAGACCCACGTCCTGTTGAAGAGCAACATGATCCACGCGGTGCGCGAAAACCTGAAGAAGTCGGCCCTGCGCCGCGGGGAGGCCGCCGCGCCCTGGGACAAGGCGCTCGACCCCGCCAAGCTGACCATCGGCTTCTCGCGGCGTTTCGCCACCTACAAGCGCGCCACCCTGATCATGGAGGACGTGGAGCGGCTCAGGCGCGTGGTGAACGACCCCGCCCGTCCGGTGCAGTTCATCTACGCCGGCAAGGCCCACCCCGCGGACGAGCCCGGCAAGGGCCTGATCAAGCAGCTCTACCAGCTCAGCCACAGCCCGGAGTTCTTCGGGAAGCTGGTCTTCGTCGAGGACTACGACATCGGCATCTCGCGCCAGCTGGTGCAGGGCGTGGACGTGTGGCTGAACAACCCCGAGCGCCCGCTGGAGGCCTGCGGCACCAGCGGCATGAAGGTCTCCCTCAACGGCAACCTGAACCTGAGCATCCTGGACGGCTGGTGGGACGAGGCCTTCGACGGCATGAACGGCTTCGCCATCGGTTCGACCATGGTGCACGCCGACAACCAGGTCCAGCGCGGCCGCGACGCGGGCTCGCTGTACGAGGTCCTGGAGGCCCAGGTGCTGCCCCTGTTCTATGACCGGGGGAGCGACGGCATCCCGCGCCATTGGGTGCGCCGCATGAAGCACACCCTCGAGAGCCTGGTGTGGCGCTACAGCGCCTCGCGCATGGTGAAGGACTACATGCTCAACGCCTACCTGCCCGTGGCCGGCGCCATCAGCTGCGAGCTAGGGAAGTAGGGGTCGGCGTGGCGGGAAGCGCTGCGAAGCCGTCCCTGGGACGGCGCGTGCGGTGGGAAAAGGACAAGCTGGGGCGGATCCTGGTTTTTGACTGCTCCAACAACAGCCTGGAGGAGGCCTACGCGCTTTTCCACGCCTTCCAGGACGCCGTCCTGTCGCAGCCGGAAGGCTCGGTGCGGGTCCTGGCGGACCTGGAGAACGGGTCGCACGACATCGCCCTGACCCGCATGTGGAAGGAGGCCATCCCCTCCCACGACCGCATCGTGACCAAGCTGGCCCTGCTGAGGGTCACGGGGAGCATGAAGGTCGTGATCGCGGCCTACCGCTTCTACGCCCGCGTCCGGGGCGTGGAGGTGGACCTGAAGATGGCCTATTTTGAGGACGAAACCAAGGCGCGAGAGTGGCTGGCGGAGCTTTAGGAAGTACCTCCGAGGACCTATGCCGGAAATGACAGGGATGCGCACCCATCGTTTCATGACGGTCGACGCCCTGCGCGGACTGGGGGCCTTGACCGTGATGGCCTTCCACAACGACTACCTGCGGTCCTTCTGCCCCCACGGCTGCCTTGCGGTCGACCTGTTTTTTGTCCTGAGCGGGCTGGTCCTCGCCGAAGCCTACGGGGAGCGCCTGGCGGCCCGCCTGAGCGTGGGCGGCTTCATGGCGATCCGCTTCATCCGCCTGTATCCGTTCTACGCGATCTCCACCCTCCTGGGCCTGCTGGCCGGGGTCCTGGCCAGCCGTTTCGGGGCCCACAACCCCGACTGGAACCCGGGCGACCTGGCCGGCAGCCTGGCTTTTTCGGCCCTCCTTCTGCCGACGCCGCCCCTGCTCGGCTTCATCAGCCTCTATCCCCTGCTCATCGCGGCCTGGTCCCTGGCCTACGAACTTCTGGTGAACCTGGCCTGGGCCCTCCTGCGCCCCAAGGTCCGCGCCGCGGGCCTTGCGCTCGTCGTGGCCGCGGCCGCCTGCGGGATGCTGTACCTGGTTCTGGCGCGTTCGGTCAGCGTGAACACGGATTCGGTGTGGAGCAGGGACTCCGTGGGGATGGCGAGCTGCCGGATCCTGTACTCCTTCGGGATGGGGCTGTTCATCAGCCGTTTCCGCAGGGGTTTTCCGTTTGGGGTGAATCCGTGGATCCCGCTGGGCCTGGCTCTGGCGGTCCTGACCGCGGATCCCGCCCGTTTCGGCTCCGGCTTCGACCTCTGCGCCGTGCTGGTGGTCCTGCCGATGGTCGTGCTCTTGGCCTCCAACAGCGAGCCCCTGTATCGATGGGAATCGCGGGGCTTCGCCTTTTTCGGCGACGCCAGTTACGGGATCTACATGCTGCACCTGCCGGTGGTGGCCCTGTGCTACAGGCTGCTTGCGCCCCTTGGCCCGACGCCCGGTTTCTGGTTCGCGGTGGCGACCATGGGGCTGGTCGTTCTGCTGGCCGACGGCCTGGGGCGGGCCTATGATCTGCCGGTCCGGCGTTGGTTGGCCGGGCGTTCCAAGGCAATGTTCGCGCTGCCCTAGTCGGGGAAAGCCGCCGGATTTTTTCCGAGATGGCGAATTTGCTGGGAGCTAGACCCGGATTGGAAAACTAGCCGCAGGAAAGTCCAAAAAAATTGGGGCACCCTGCTTCTTGGTGTAGGCCTCTCTTGAAACATGACAGTATTCGACCTGCGTTCACACTATCCAAGGAATTACGAAATGATCACGGCATACATCGCGACGAAGGGGTATTGATGGGCACGGGGGCGTCCACGCATGCGCCCTTAAGGGACGGCGCCAAATTAGTCTCCCATCGTCGCTTCTATACCTTGGACGGCCTCAGGGGCGTGGGAGCCCTTATGGTGATGCTCTTCCATGTCGGCCTTTCCGCCCCAATGCGCTATTTCGGATACCATTTTTACGAAGGCTTTCTCGCGGTCGACCTGTTTTACGTCCTCAGCGGGGTGGTCATCGCCGACGCCTACTCGGGACGCCTGGAGGCTGGCCTAAGCCTGTCAGGTTTTTTGAAGATACGCATAATACGTTTTTATCCCCTCTACGCCGTCGGTGCCGTGCTGGCCATTGCGCTGCGGTTCTTCGACATGCGGTATGGCGGCAACACCCTTGGGTGGACCCCCGGCGCCCTCTTCGGCTGCGGCGTTCTCACCGTATTGATGCTGCCCACCCCCTTTACCCCCCTATTGTATCCCCTCTTGCCGGCATGGACCCTGGCCTATGAACTGCTGGTGAACCTGTTATGGGCGCGGCTAAAGGCCTTTTTGAGGCCGGTCATTCTGGGAACAGTGGTGGTCCTGGCCGGCGTCGGGTTCGCCTATCTGGTGAATGCCGGCGGCAGCAACGGCGGAATGTCCTGGGGTTGGATCCAGGCCGGGTTTGGAACCTGCAGGGTCCTCTACTCCTTCGGCCTGGGCCTGGTGATACAGCGGATGGACAAGGTCAAGGTACCGAAATTGAATCCCTGGATTGTGTTGTTGCTGGCCTTTCTGGTGCTCAGCGCGGAGCCGTCCTTGGCATGGCGGCCGGTCTATGAGATGGTCGCTGTGCTGGTCCTGCTTCCTTGCTGCGTCCTCCTGGGTGCGGTCAGCGAGTCATCCGGGGACCGTCAGACCGGGTTCTTGGCTTTTCTGGGGGCCACCAGCTACGGCATCTATATTTTGCACGTGCAAATTTTATTGCTTAGCTATTGGGCCTTTGCGGCCCTACATTTATCTCCATCGGGATCGCCCATGCTGGGTCTCGCCGCCATGGCGGCAGTCGTGGCCCTGGCTGGCTGGCTCGACCAGGTATGGGACGGCCCTGTACGGCGTCGGCTTTCCCGTATTTTCGCGCCGGCGGGGTGAACACGCTGTTCAAGGAACTGGCCCGCAAATGGCTGACTCGATATAACGTTTAAACGGGAGTGGGAGCCAGATGGAACGCCGTTTGAGGCCCCTGGTTCGGCTTCCGGCAAAAAAAGGCTCAAACCGAATCAACTCTGAAGACCTGCACCGGCACCGCACGACCGCGTTCAAGGAGTTCGTGGGCAGTCGCCGCGCCACCCGGGCGATGATCCATACCGCAGCCAACGCTGTTTGCGGGCGGAAAAGGATCAGGTTGAAGGCCACAGGCAACTTGGGGATACTGCGTCTCTTATGAGGGAAACCTGGAGTTCGGTTCAAAATCTTGGTACTCAGGTGTTACCTCAGGCTTCTGGCAGATAGAGCGAACTCAAAAAGGCCCGTAAACGCCAAGGTCCCGTAGCTCAGCTGGATAGAGCAGCAGATTTCTAAAATGCCGTTTTTCGGCTCCAATGGCAGAACCGCAATTGAGGTGGTGGACGGATGTTGGGTTGGCTCTTCGGATTCCTTTGGTTGGCGGCCCTAAAAGCCTGGTTGGGGGTCCACCTGGCCCTGGACGGGGACGCCCTGGTCGTGGCCGACCTTTGGAACAGGCTCCAAAGCGGCGGGCATCTCGGCGCTTGGACCATGGGCCCGCAGCCCTACCTGTTTCCGGACGTCCTGATCTACGGGATATCGGCGCAGTGCTGCCCGGATCCCGTCGGTCGCCAGGCCTGCTGCGGCATGATTTTCGGTTTTCTTGTGTGGTGGTTCCTCGCCCGGCTGATGAAGCGCCTTTGGAATTTGGACGGTTCCGCCGCCCGCGCCTATGCCGCGGCCGGCCTGCTCCTTCTGCTGCCCTTTCTGAACGGCGCCAACGGATTGGACGGGGCCCTGGTTCCGGGATACCACGGCGGCGCCCTGCTGTGCTGCCTGGCTTTCTTGACCTGGGCACTGGGGCAGGACAAGCGTCTATCCTCCTGGATAGCGGTGCTTTGGGCCGCTTTATGGACCGGCCTGACCTGGGCCTCCGACCAGATCGTCCCGGCATGGGTGCTGCTTCCGGCTTTGACCCTCAGTTTGGGCCTGAGCGGCAAAGCCCGACGCCGTATTTGGTCGGCGGCGGCCTTGTCCGTGGGAGTCCGTTACGCGACGCTTTGGTACTGGAAGCGTTTGGGCATGCAGATCGCCCATTTCCAGTGGTCCTACTTCGCGGGACACGGGGCCGCAATGCTGGATGCTTTCACGGCCCAGGCCCTGGCCGCGTTCAAGAGCCCTTCCTGGGCCGCTGTCTTGGGCGCCGCGGTCCTGGTCCTGCTGCTGGGCCGCTTCAGGACGCGCCCTTTGGACGGATGGTTCGCGCTTGCCGTGGCCCTGATGGTCCTGTCGGGCTTCGGGGTGTCCGCCCTGGGGGGCCAGTTCACCGGCCGTTATTTCATCGCCTTCATCTGGCTGAGTGTTCCCCTGCTTCCCTTGGAGCTGAGCAGGATGCTGGAAGGGAAGCCTTTGCCGTTGCTTGCGGCCGGGTTGTTCGGGCTCCTGTACCTGGATTCTTTGAGGCCCCTGGCGCTTCCGGTCCTGGGCCGAGTCCAATGGGTGCAGGCCCAGCTTGCTCCGCGCGGGCTCAAGTCCGGTTTGGCGGACTATGATTCCGCGAGACAACTGAATGTCCTGAGCGAGGGGGATCTGCAAGTCGCCCCGGCCACTGTGGTATCGGGGCGCCTGCAGCCCTATGTCTGGATGGTGGATCGCGGCGTTTTCTCGTCCGGTACCAAGGTCCAGTTCGTGGTGCCGGGTGGATTGGACCCCCAGGCTATCCGCACCACCTTGGGATCGCCTTCCCAGGTGCTCCGCGGGCCAGGTACGGAATTGTGGCTATATTCCGGCGCTGTGCCGTCCCGACGACCGGGATAATATGGCTTTTTTGCGGAATGGAGCCGCCCCTGAGACGAAATATCGGTCCTGGAAGGGTGTAGCAAAGCTGTCAGAACGACAAATGCCAGCTACAACCGGAGCACTCCCATGAATATAGCGTCCCTAAGTGAGTTGGGATTTTTTTCGACTCGAGCATTCTTTCGCTGAGATTCGGCAGGGGACTGTCAGGCCGCCCTGGAAATATCGGCATCACATTATTGCTGCTGGCGTAAACGGTTTGTTGGCCTTAGGAGAGGCGGCCGAAGGACTTGGAGGTGTTGATACAACCTATACTGCCGACCCATTTGATAGCACTGAGAATAATTTTTCGCCAATTCCACAGTATTCTCTGAGTGGTAATTTAGGGGATATTGGGAGAAACCTAAATGACCTATTCGGAGGGGTTTTCGGTTGGACGACGGACAGAATCACTGAAAGTCTTTTCCATAGTAAGCGAGAAGGCAATCAACCCTGTAAACGATAATTTCGAGGAGAAAAATATGGGGTATCTCTGTGCGGTTCCAATGGGGATAGCGCTATTTTTTTTGTTTCGTTACTTTCTTATTAAAAGAGAGTCACTCGATCCGAGTGATAATTCATATAATTTTTTTACCAATCTCTTGGTTTGGGTGGCAATCGGTTCTTTGACACTTGGCCTAGTTATCACTGGAGAGGTCATGAAATTATTCCCAGATATAGACATGTCTCGGTTGGGGTGGGAATTGGTTTGCCTGTTGGAGGGAGCCTTGGTGGCCAGTGAAATTCTTTTGACAATTCTGGATATCCGTGTACATGAAGTTTCATTACATCTTTCTCGGTTTGGAGCGGAAGTATGAAGCTAACTCCAGATGAAGGCGCAATAGTTTCTTTTTCAATTCTAGTTATTGGAATTTTAGAAATTATTTTTGCTGAAAAGTTATATTTATTTTTCAACTCCTTGAGCGGTGGATATTATGGAGACAACTTCAAGAAAAATTTTGGTAAATGCATTATTATATTGCAGGGTTTGATTTTTGTTATTTTAGCTATTTTTTCGTTGGCTCCATTTTTTAGGTCATATCATGATTGAAACTGCGGGCGTGGATGATTCACCCGGATGGTGGTACGCCAGGGACTGCTGGTTGCGTTGGTGCGACTTGTGGCGACACCGCCGGACTGGAGGGAGCTTTGAACGCTGCAGTGAATGCGGGAGATAATACCCTTCAAGTGACCCAGTGAGGTGGAAAATGAATAAATTTTGGATCATGTTCGCTGTGTTTTTTTTGGAATGCCGCCAGGCTTTTGTACGGGCATGACCACTGATTTGAATTGGTATGCTGGTTTATTTGCCCGTGATCATATTCCGACTGTGCTTGAATACAATGAGGCAAATGGCGAAGGGGACGAGGCAGAAGTTGAATTTCAATTAGCGTTGTGCAAAGAGCGCGGCTGGGGGGACCCTGCTAAGCAGTCCGATTGCCAATGCATTAAATTTATAAGACAGGTCGCAGATAATCCGGGTACAACACCGTCATTATATCTTGTTTGGCTTAAAAATAATTTTCCTCCATTTTTTAAAGTTGTCGTGATTAAACACCGGGTCGTTCGAGAAAAAAGAGATGGATCGAGTATTGCTCCATACGAATTGATTGACGCATTTTTTGGAAATGTTCATGTTGAGCTAAGTAGGAACATTGAAGGAGATTTAAGAATTCCTTTGGGTAGGATCCGTATCATCAAAATCAACAAAATTTCTATTGGCCAGATTGCAGATAAATACCTGAAAAGACACGAAGGCGAGATAGCAGATGGACTTGTCGGAGGTGCAAGAAAATAGATGCTGTGGTCCCATTGAAGCGGGGCAAGGGGTAGAGGTAGTTCAAGGATTGTGGCGGGGGAATGATCCCAGCTGAAACGGTAAAATTGGCCATAGTGCATTGAAAAGTATGGTGCTCCGTGAGGATGCGGACATAGGGTGTTCGCCGCGACGTGACCCCCAAAATCTGGTCCATTTGAAAATGTGAGGCTCGTGGGTTAGGATTCCTAACCAAGGAGCAGCACATGAAAAAAAGCCGGTTCACCGAAACCCAGATTTTCGAGATCCTCCGGGAAGCGGAGTCGGGCAAGGTCTCCGAAACCTGCCGGAAGCACGGGCTCAGTGCCAACACGATCTACAAATGGCGGTCCCGATACGGCGGTATGACCCCGAGCGATCTCAAACGCATGAAAGAGCTGGAAGGTGAGAACAGCCAGCTCAAGCGCCTGGTCGCCGACCAAGCCCTGGATATTCTGGCTCTGAAGGCGATCAACGCAAAAAAATTCTGACCCGTCCGCAAAAGAGAGCCGCCGTGGACGTGGCAATGGAGCTGGGGCGTTCTGAACGACGAGCCTGCAAGCTGGTCGGCCTCCAACGCTCCACCAAGCGGCTCAAGCCCGTTCCCAACGACGACGACGCGATGAAGGCTCGTCTGAGGGAGTTGGCGGCCCAACGACCTCGTTTCGGGCAAAGGCGCCTATGGCGGATGATGCGCAGGAATGGCGTAATCATCAACCACAAGCGTGTCGAACGCCTGTACCGAGAAGAAGGGCTGCAAGTACGGCGCCGCAAGCGGAAGCGCCTCTCTGGGCGTCGGGAGAATATCCTGGCGGCGCCAGTTCGACCGAACCAGATCTGGTCCATGGATTTCGTCTACGACACCCTGGCCACGGGCAGAGCCTTCCGCAGTTTGACCATCGTGGACAATTTCACCAAGTTGTCGCCGGCGATCGAAGCGGATTTCTCTTTGCCCGGCACCAGAGTCGCACGAGTTTTGGACTGGCTTCGGGAAACTCACGGGCTCCCCGAAACGATCATCGTCGACAACGGGACCGAGTTTGTGAGCCGAGCACTGGATACCTGGGCGCACGAAAACAACGTGGCCCTTCACTTCATCCAGCCCGGCAAGCCAAACCAGAACTGCTACATCGAGAACTTCAACGGTCGCTACAGGGACGAGTTCCTGAACCAGCACATCTTCAACACCCTCGACCAAGCACGAGATCTGATCGAAACTTGGCGTGAGGATTACAACCGTCAACGCCCGCACAGCTCGCTCGACGGCCTGACTCCACACGAGTTCACGCTCAAGTGGATGGCCGAAAACCAACAACCGGAAGCTAACCCAAAAGCTCAAAAATTACATTTTTGAGTGGCTCAGTTTTGGGGGTCACGTCGGCCGCTATGACTGGAACGACATTCCACTTTGCGAGATGTCGAGTTGTTCGCAGTCCGGAATTTATGATCCCGGACAATAAACGACCAGAATTGATTCATTTTGAAAATGCGATTTACCGATTTGAATTTGTCAGCTGTTTTTATGTTGCAAATAATAGGGCTCAGGCGTATCAGGGGAGTGTCCGGGTGCGCACACCCGCGAGCTTCACATTTTTTTATACGGACCGGATTTTTTGGGTCAAGTCGATCGCAGTAATTTCCCTTCTGTGCGCCGAATCCACACGGTAAAAAATCGATTGGCGAAGAAATAACCGTAGTTCACCCGGTTTTCACCCCAGGAGGAGCCATGCGGCATAAACTTCCCATTGCGCAGGTGCTGACGGCGAAGAACCTGATCGGAGCGTTCCTGCTAACGGCCTGCCTGGCCGGATCCGGGCTCCGCGCCGAGGAGACCAACAGCGCCATGTATCTGCTGGCCGGCGGGGACGCCGTCATCCTCGCCAACAGCGACGCCAACAGCTATTTCGGCGTTAAACCCGGACAGATCGGCACCCAGGGATACGGGGACGGGGTGCTGCACTTGGGCCTCCAATTCGGCCGGATGGCGGCCCTGGAGGCGAGCTTCAACGCTGGGCCCTTCCGGAATTACGAGGTCGTCAACTACAACTCCAATAATCCTTCCCTTGGTTTCAGCCAGGTGAAGACGAACTGGACCCTCCTCACCTATACGCTCACGCCCGCCATCACCTGGGCCTGGCCGGGGACCGTCAATTTCCTCGGTTTGCGCTTGGGCGTCTCGAGTCTGGACGGGAAGGTCAACAGCACGGCGGATGCGGGCGACGGATCCTATGACCAGGAAGGCACCGCGCCGGTCATAGGGGTTTTGGCGCGCAGTTCTGCGATTTTCGCCCACCATTTCAGCATCGGGCTTGAACTCGGTTATGACTACATTGTCTTCAACGACGTCAGCAACAGCAAGGGAACCGGCACCTACAGCGGGATGAACGGCACCGCCTACGACACGACCCCTTCGGGCCAGCAGGGACCCAAGACCTCCTTGAATTTTTCAGGGCCCCACATCGCCATCACCCTGGGATTGTGGAGCGACGAGCCGGTCTCCAAGGGGGAGGACTACGGCGAGCTTCCCACGGACTCCACTCCGGCCCATTAGCGGGGGGCCCTGCCGGTCCTTTCGGTGTTTGAGCGTTCCGGCGCCTGACCGGAACGGATAAAAACCAAGCCCCAAGCGCCATCCGGCCGGAAGCGGATGGCGCTTTTTTTGTCCCAGCAAGGCCCGCCCGCCGGCGTTCCGGGAGGGCCTTGGCCCGATCGCCCTCGCGGATCGAAAAACGTATATCCCGCAAGTGTTATACTGGTTAATATGCCCTTAAGCGCGGACGTGGCGGAATGGCATACGCGCCAGACTTAGGATCTGGTGCCCAAAAGGCTTGAGGGTTCGAGTCCCTCCGTCCGCACCACACTCTCACGGACCCCATGAAACCCGACCTGCTATTCTCGGTCCTTTGCGATGAGGTCCGGCGCGAGGACAACGGCAAGCTCATGTTGATCGGACTCTTCGAGATCCTGGGAGGCCTGGACTTCCCGCTGGCCTATCCGGGCATGGCGGTGGTCAACCGCTGGTGCAACGGGGAAGGGGAGTTCAAGCAGAGGGTGCGCATGGTGGACTCCAAAAACAGGGTTTTGGTGGAGACCTCCGAGAACGTGCTGCGTTTGGCGGACATGCGGGCCACCTTCACCGCGGTGACCCTCCTGAGGAACGTGGTGTTCCCGGAACCCGGCCACTATTCGGTGGAGATACTCCTCGACGGCGACCTGAAGCAGCGTTTCGCGCTCGGGGTCGCGCAGATCAGGCCGCCCGAAACGCAGGACGGGGCCCAGTTCTGGGGCCACGACGCCTGAGGGCGCGGCTTGACCGTCATGGGCCCCTCTACCTATAATCTTGGACGTCCTTGCCGGGCGGAAGGCCTTGCCTTCCGCCCTCTTCTTTCCGGTTTCAGCGAAAGGCCCAGACCATGAAGGTCAGTGTTGTTTCCAACGGCGAAGTCTCCCGCACCCTGAGCATCGAAGTCCCGGCGGAAGCCGTGGCCGTCGAGTACGAGAAGGTCTACGCCCGCCTGTCCCGGACCGCGGCACTGCCCGGTTTCCGCAAGGGCAAGGCGCCCCGGGCCATCCTGGAGCCCCGCCTGCGCGATTCGGTGCACCAGCAGGTGCTTGAAAGCCTGCTCCCCCAGGCCACCCACGACGCCGTGACCCAGGAATCGCTGAAGGCGGTGGGCCGCCCCAGCATCGAGGACCTCAAATACGACGGCCAGGGGCCGCTCAGCTTCAAGGCCGTGGTCGAGGTGAAGCCGAACTTCAGCCTCGGATCGGTCGAAGGCCTGACCCTGAAGGGCCATTCCGCCGAGGTCTCCGAGGCGGAAGTGGACGAACAGGTCGAGTCCCTGCGCCAGCGCGCGGCGAAAGAGGGCGAAATCAAGGCGGCACCGGCGGCCCTGGGCGACCTCATCAAGGTGGATTTCCAGGGTTTCATCGACAACAAGCCCTTCACGGGCGGCAACGCCACGGACTACGGCCTGGTCCTGGGCCGCAAACAGCTGATCCCCGGCTTTGAGGAGCAGTTGGTGGGCGCCGCTGTGGGCGAGACCCGCCAGGTCAAGGTCGACTTCCCGGGCGACTATCCGGCCAAGGACGTGGCCGGCAAGGCGGCCGAGTTCATCGTCACGGTCAAGGAAGTGCGCCTGCTGGAACTGCCCGTGGCGGACGACGCCTTCGCCAAGACCTTCGGTGCCGAGGTCGTGGACCTGGCCTTCCTGCGCGAGCGCCTGAAGGAGGCCCTGGCCCTGCAGAAATCGCGCTTCCGGGCGCAGCGCCTCATGGACGCGGCCGCCGAGGAGCTCCTCAAGCGCCACGTCTTCGCGGTGCCGCCCTCCCTGATCGACGCGGAGGCCCACGCCATGGAACAGGGCGAGATGGGCCGGCTGGCCAGCCAGGGCATGGAGCTCAACGGCGAGGAGGGCCATGCGGCCCTGCACAAGGCCCTGCGCGAGCCCGCCGAGAAGCGGGCCCGGCTCTCCCTGGTGCTGGAAAAGATCGCCGAAAACAACAAAATCGAGGCCGCGGACGAGGATTTCGAGGCGGAAATACGCAATTTGGCCGTACAGATGAAGGCCAGCGCGGCGGAAGCCGCCCGTTACATCCGCCAGAGCGGCCGCGAGAGCGGTGTGCGCGCCCAGATCAGGGAGCGCAAGGCCCTGGAATGGGTCGTGGAAAAGGCCAAAGTCACGGCGATCGCGTAGAGTGTTGAAAGGGCCCCCCAGGAGGGGGCCGATTCCTAGAGCGCAACCCGGAACACACAAAGGGGAACCATGGGCCTCGTACCGTATGTCATTGAAACCACCGCGCGCGGCGAGCGCGGCTACGACATCTATTCGCGCCTGCTGAAGGACCGCATCGTGTTCCTGGGCACGCCGGTGGACGACTACGTGGCCAACCTCATCATCGCGCAGATGCTGTTTTTGCAGAGCGAAGACGAGGAAAAGGACATTTTCTTCTACATCAACTCGCCGGGCGGCAGCGTCAGCGCCGGCATGGGCATCTACGACACCATGCAGTACGTCAAGTGCCCGGTGGCGACCATCTGCATCGGCCAGGCGGCCAGCATGGGCGCGGTGCTGCTTGCGGCTGGGGCCAAGGGCAAGCGCAAATGCCTCCCCTACGCGCGCGTCATGATCCACCAGCCTTCGGGCGGGGCCCAGGGCCAGAGCACGGACATCCAGATCCAGGCCAAGGAGACCCAGCGGGTCCGCGACATCCTCAACGAGATCCTGGCCCGCCACTCGGGCAAGGACGCGCAAACCATCAACCGCGACACCGAGCGGGACAATTTCATGTCCGCCGAAGAGGCCAAGAACTACGGCCTGGTCGACGAAGTGCTGGCCTACCGCGAAAAGTCGGTTAAGAAGGACTAAAGGCCCCGCAGGCCTTTAGCGGCCGCTTTGCGCCGGAAGGCGGGCGCGCGGCGTTTCAACACGAGGGACGGGTTATGGCGAAGATGAAATGCACCTTTTGCAACAAGCCCGAGGACGAGGTCAAGAAACTCGTCATAGGGCCCGCGTCCAACATCTGCAACGAATGCATCGCCCTGTGCGCGGACATACTGGCCGAGGAGCACCCGGGCGACGGGCGCGCGGCGCGGCCCAAGTCCCTGCCCAAGCCCACCGAGATCAAGGCGGTGCTTGACGAGTACGTCATCGGCCAGGACGCCGCCAAGCGCGCCCTGAGCGTGGCGGTCTACAACCACTACAAGCGCCTCAACCGCCCGGTCGTGCCCGGCCCGGCCGCGGTCGAGATCGGCAAGAGCAACGTGCTGTTCATCGGCCCCACCGGCACGGGCAAGACCCTGCTGGCCCAGACCCTGGCCCGGCTCCTGCACGTGCCCTTCGCCATCGTGGACGCCACGACCCTGACCGAGGCCGGCTACGTGGGCGAGGACGTCGAGAACATCATCCTGAGGCTCCTGCAGAACGCCAACTACGAGGTGGAGCCCACCGAGCGCGGCATCGTGTACATCGACGAGATCGACAAGATCTCGCGCAAGAGCGAGAGCGCCAGCATCACCCGCGACGTGTCCGGCGAGGGAGTGCAGCAGGCCCTGCTCAAGATCCTCGAGGGGACGGTCGCCAACATCCCGCCCAAGGGCGGCCGCAAGCATCCGCACCAGGAATACATCAAGGTCGACACCACCAACATACTCTTCATCTGCGGCGGGGCCTTCATCGGGCTCGACGAGATCGTGGGCAGGCGCGTCGGCAAGAAGCAGATGGGCTTCGCCGCCGATCCGGACGGGGACAGGAACCGGGATAAGGACAAGGACAAGCGCGACCTGCTGGCCCAGGTCCAGCCCGAGGACCTGATCCGCTACGGCCTGATCCCGGAGTTCGTGGGCCGCCTGCCGGTGTCCGCGGCGCTCGACGAGCTCGACGAGGCCAGCCTGGTCCGCATCCTGACCGAGCCGCGCAACGCCGTGGTCAAGCAGTTCCAGGCCCTCTTCGCCATGGACAAGGTGAAGCTGACCTTCACGGACGAGGCGCTCCACGCCGTCGCGCGCCAGGCCCGCGAGCGCAAGACCGGGGCGCGGGGGCTGCGCGCGATCCTGGAGGACGTGCTGCTGCCGATCATGTACCAGGTGCCCTCCCGCGAGGACGTGCGCGAGGTCATCGTGAGCAAGGAAGCCGTGTTGGGCAAGGAAGAGCCCATTTTGGTCCTGGACGAATCCGAAAAAACCGCCTGATCCACCCCTGACCCTGGTCCGCCCCCTGGCTTTAGGTGAGGCACCGATGCCGACCCCGAAAAAATCCCCCAAAGCGGTGAAAAGCGCGGCCGCGACGGCCGAATGGCCCCTGCTGCCCCTGAAGGATGTGGTGGTTTTCCCCAACCAGATCCTGCCCCTCTTCGTGGGCCGCCCGCGCAGCATCGCCGCGGTCGAGGAAGCCAGCCGCAGCCGCCACCCCCTGGTGCTGGCGACGCAGCGCAACCCCCTCCTGGAGGACCCCGCCGCCGACGGCATCTACCCCATCGGCGTGACGGCCGAGATCGTGCAGGTCCTGCGCCTGCCCGACGGGCTGCGCCTGATCGTGGAGGGGAAGCAGCGCGTCCACCTCGACGGCGTCCGGGACGCCTCCGACACCCTGCGCGCGCGCGCCACGCTGCTGCCCGAGGACGAGCGCGGGGCGGCCACCCAGGAGGAGGAGGCGGCCCTGCGCAGCCTGCTGGACCTCTTCGAGGAGTACGTCCGCCTCCACCCCAAGCTTCCCATGGAGACCACCCAGGCGCTGGCCGGGGTGGACGGGCTGGGGCGCCTGGCCGACATCGTCGCCGCCCACCTGACCCTGCGCCCGGCCGCCAAGCAGGCCCTGCTCGAGAAGACCGACCCCCGCGAACGCGTGGACGCCGTCGCCAAGGCCTTGAGCGCCGAGAACCAGGTGCTGGCCCTGGAGAAGCAGATCAACAGCCGCGTGCGCAAGCGCATGGAGAAGCACCAGCGGGAGGCCTGGCTGCAGGAGCAGCTGCGGGCCATCCAGCAGGAGCTGGGATCGCGCTCCGACGAGAACAGCGAGGCGGCCGAGCTCAAGATCAAGCTGAAGGCCCGCAAGATGCCCAAGGAGGTCAAGGAAAAGGCCCTCAAGGAGCTCGGGCGCCTGGAGCGCATGACCCCGCTGTCGGCGGAAGCCACGGTGGTGCGCACCTACCTCGACTGGATATTGGCCCTGCCCTGGGGCCGGGCCAGCAAGGACACCCAGGACCTCGCCAAGGCGGAGCAGGTGCTGGAGACCGACCATGAAGGCCTGGCCAAGCCCAAGACGCGGGTGCTCGAATACCTGGCCGTGCACCAGCTCAAGGGCGACCTCAAGGGCCCCATCCTCTGCCTCATCGGGCCCCCGGGCGTGGGCAAGACCAGCCTGGCCCGCAGCATCGCGCGCGCGCTGGGCCGCAAATTCGAGCGGGTGAGCCTGGGCGGCGTGCGCGACGAGGCCGAGATCCGCGGGCACCGCCGCACCTACATCGGCGCCATGCCGGGCCGCCTGGTGCAGGCCCTGAAGCGCGCCGGCACCTCCAATCCGGTGATCCTGCTCGACGAGGTCGACAAGATGGCCGCGGATTTCCGCGGCGACCCCTCCTCGGCCCTGCTCGAGGTCCTGGACCCGGAGCAGAACACCGCCTTCACCGACCACTACCTGGACCTGCCCGTGGACCTGAGCCAGGTGCTTTTCCTTTGCACCGGCAACGACCTCGGCTCCATACCGGGCCCCCTGAAGGACCGCCTGGAGATCATCGACATCCCCGGATACCTGGAAGAGGAGAAGGTGGGCATCGCGCGGCGCTTCCTTCTGCCGCGCCAGATCAAGGAGCACGGCCTGAACCCGGCGCAATTGCCCCTGGGCGACGCGGTCCTGGGGCGCATCGTGCGCGACTACACCCGCGAAGCGGGGGTGCGCGAGCTGGAGCGCAAGATCGCCGCGCTCTGCCGCAAGGCCGCGCGCGAGGTGGTCTCCAAGGGGGCGGGGACGGTCTTCAAGGTGGACGAGGCCTCCCTGGCCAAGCACCTGGGCGTGGCGCGCTACGCCCGCGACGAGGCCTCGCGCCGCCCCATGGTGGGCATCGCCACCGGCCTGGCCTGGACGCCCTCCGGCGGGGAGACCCTGGCCGTGGAGGTGAGCCTGGCGCCGGGCAAGGGGAGCCTGCAGATCACGGGGCAGCTGGGAGAGGTCATGAAGGAGAGCGTCCAGGCGGCCCTCTCCTACCTGAGGGCCCACGCCCAGGAACTGGGCCTGAAGCCGGATTTCCAGGCCAAGACCGACATCCACGTGCATGTGCCCGAGGGCGCCACGCCCAAGGACGGCCCCTCGGCGGGCATCACGCTGTGCACGGCCCTGGCCAGCGCCTTCACGCGGCGGCCCGTGCGCCACGACCTGGCCATGACCGGGGAGATCACCCTCCGGGGCAGGGTCCTGGCCATCGGCGGCCTGAAGGAAAAGAGCCTGGCCGCGCGCAGGGAAGGCATCACCACCCTGGTCGTGCCCCTGGGCAACCGCAAGGACCTCAGCGAGATCCCCGAGGAGGCCCGCAGGGCCATGCGCTGGCACCTGGTGTCGAGCATGGACCAGGTGCTCAAGCTTGCGCTGGCCCCCAACAAGGCCACGGACAAGCAGAGAAGGGCCGCGGAACGCGCCGTGCCGGCCATGGAAGAGTGGCAGGAACGGATGACGAAGCAGTAGGAGTTTTTTTGAAGCAACTCAACGCGACTTGGCTGGGGGCCGCCCACAAGCCGGAGGAATTCCTGCCCGAAGACGGCCCGGAGATCGCGCTGGCGGGCCGCAGCAACGTGGGCAAGAGCTCCTTGTTGAACGCCTTATGCGGGCATGTGGCCCTGGCCCGCGTGTCCAAGACGCCCGGCCGCACCCGGGCCCTCCATTTCTTCAAAACCGACGTGGGCCTCACCCTGGTCGACTTCCCTGGCTACGGCTTCGCCAAGGGCCCCTCGAGGGACCGGGACGCCTGGAAGGCCCTCATCGAGGCCTACCTCAGCCGCCGCAACGCCCTCAAGGCCGTGGCCGTGCTGGTGGACAGCCGCCACGAGCCCAGCCCCGAGGACCGCGGCCTGTTCGACTGGCTCAACAGCCTCAAAAAGAACGCCCTGTGCGTGGCCACGAAGGTCGACAAGCTCAGCGGCAACGAGAAGCCCGCCCAGATGGCCATGCTCAAGGCCGAGCTGAAGCTGAACCACAAGCCCATCGCCTTCAGCAGCCTCACCGGCGAAGGACGGATCGAATTGGTGGTGAAATTGAAGGAATTGGCGCGAGCCTGACAGGTAATTTTAGTTTGACCACTTTTTTTGACCATAATACAATAAATCGATTCCTTTCAAGCTCCGGGGCCGACGATGAGACAGATGGCGATTTCTAAATTCAAGGCGGAATGCCTTTCGGTGATGGAGGAAGTGCGCGTCTCGGGCAAGCCCTTGCTGGTGACGCGTTTCGGCAAGCCGGTGGCCGAGATTGTCCCAGCCAAGGCCGAGAAGCGGAAAAATTGGGCGGGATGTATGGCGGGTACATTTGAAATTCTTGGGGATATAGTCGGCCCTACGGGCGAGGAATGGGAAGTCCTGCGCTGATGCGCCTGCTGTTGGATACACATGTCTGGATTTGGAACCTGGGGGACCCTAAACGTCTTTCACCCGGGGTATCCAGACTTCTGGGACAAAACGAAATTTGGCTTTCCTCGGCGAGTGTTTGGGAAACAATGGTTTTGGGGCGCAGCGGAAAGCTTGGAATAGGAAAGGGCGAAACCCCTTTGGCTTGGATTCGCAGGGCGCTTCGAGATTCCGGAGTGAGGGAAGCGTCCCTCACTCATGAAATTGCGTTGGAGAGTGAATGCCTAGCCCTTCCTCACGGCGACCCCGCGGACCGTTTCATCGTGGCCACGGCCAACGTTCTGGGCTTGGTGCTGGTGACCGCGGACCGTAAAATTTTGTCTGCCAAGGCCTGCGAAGTGTTGGAGGCTTGAAGCCCGGCTGGGACCATCGGCTTCCAACAGACATTTCCCTACAAATGTTCAGGCAGGCGAACGGAGCTGATCGGCGTTAGGGAAACCGACAAACCATGAAGGCTGGGGGATATCCCCCAGCCTTCATGGTAATCGTTCTTGGTTCCTCTATTTTTACTGCTTCGCGAATTCCTTCAGGTACTGGGCCAAGGCCGCGCAGCCTTCCTCGGGGAAGGCGTTGTAGACGCTGGCGCGGAAGCCGCCCACGTTGCGGTGGCCCTTCAGCCCGTCCATCTGGCGCTCCTTGGCGCCCTTCAGGAAGGCCTCCTCCTTCGCCGCGTCCCGCACGCGCCAGGTGATGTTCATCCAGCTGCGGTCCTCCTTCTTGGTCACGGCCGCGTCGTAGAAGTCGGCATTGGAGTCCAGCGCGTCGTAGATGAGCTGGGCCTTGCGCTGGTTGCGCTTCTCGATGCCCGCGATCCCGCCCTGGGATTCGATCCACTTCAGCACCAGGCCGAAGACGTAGATCGGGAAGGCCGGCGGGGTGTTGTAGAGGCTGTCGGCCTTGTCGTGGACCGCGTATTGGAATATGGCCGGGATGTCGGTCTTGGCCGTGGCCAGGAAGCTCTTCTTGATGACCACGATGGTGAGGCCCGCCGGGCCGGCGTTCTTCTGGGCGCCGGCATAGACCAGGGAAGCCTTGCTCCAGTCCATGCCGTGGCTCAGGAAGTCCGAGCTGGCGTCCAGGATCAGGGGCGAGCCCGTTTCCGGGGACACGCGCATCTGAGTGCCCTCGATGGTGTTGTTGGTGGTCAGGTGGGCGTAGGCCGCCCCGGGGGTCCATTTGAAGTCCACGGGCAGGCTGGAGTGCTTGTTCGCGGCGCTGCTGGCCGCCACGTTCACGGTGCCCAGGCCCTTGGCCTCCTTGATGGCCTTGGAGCCCCATTCCCCGCCGTCGACATAGTCCGCGGTGGCGCCGGGGCGCAGGAAGTTCATGGGGATGGTGGCGAACTGCTGGCTGGCGCCGCCGCCCAGGAAGAGGACCGTGTAGTCCTCGGGCTTGAGGCCCATCAGGGCCAGGCAATGGCTCCGGGCTTCCTGGTGCAGGGTCTCGTAGATCTTGCCACGGTGGCTGAGTTCCAGCACGGACATGCCCGAACCGGCGATTTCCAACACGTTTTTCGAGGCTTCTTCAAGCACCGGAACCGGTAAAATGGCCGGTCCCGCCGCAAAATTATAGATTCTCTTCATGGTGCCGCCCCCTGAAAGTTCTTGCCCTGGCCATAGCCTTCGGATACACTCCCCATCGGGTTTGTGAAAAATTTCACAAAGTATTCGAAGGCCAAACTTTATACCCTGGGAGCGCCCTATGTTCAAGGTTTTCATCACGGACAAGCTGAGTGACAAGGGAGTCGCGGTGTTCAAGGCCGAGCCTGACTTCCAGGCCGACGTCTACCCCACCCCGAGCCCCGAAGAGCTGAAAAAGCTCATTGTCGGCTACGACGCCCTGGTGATCCGTTCCGCCACCACCGTGACCGCGGACCTTTTGGAGGCCGCCAAGAGCCTCAAGGTCGTGGGCCGGGCCGGCGTGGGCCTGGACAACGTCGACATCCCGGCCGCCACCCGGCGCGGGGTGATCGTGATGAACACCCCCGACGGCAACACCATCTCGGCCGCGGAGCACACCGTGGCCCTGATCCTGGCCATGGCCCGCAACATCCCCCAGGCCCACGCCTCCCTGAAGGACAAGAAGTGGGAGCGCAACAAGTTCACGGGCATCGAGATCTACGGCAAGACCCTGGGCGTGATCGGCCTGGGCCGCATCGGCTTCGAGGTCGCCAAGCGCCTGCGCGCCTTCAACATGAGGATACTGGCCTTCGACCCCTTCTGCACCCCTGAGCGGGCCCGCAGCATCGACGCCGAGCTGACCACGGTGGAGGCCATCCTGAAGGAGGCCGACATCATCACCGTGCACGTGCCCAAGACCAAGGAGACCGCCAACATGATCGCGGCGGCCCAGCTCAAGACCTGCAAAAAGGGCGTGCGCTTCGTCAACGTGGCGCGCGGCGGCATCATCAACGAGGCCGACCTGGCCCAGGCCATCAAGGACGGCCACGTGGCCGGCGCGGCCATCGACGTCTTCACCGAGGAGCCCCCCACGGGCAACCCCCTGCTGGACAGCGACAAGGTGGTACTCACCCCCCACCTGGGCGCCAGCACCGAGGAGGCCCAGGTCAACGTGGCCGACGTGGTGGCCCGCCAGATCGTGGACGCCCTGCGCGGCCACACCATCGCCAACGCGGTCAACATCCCCTCCATCAGCGCCGAGCAGTGGAAGGAGATCCAGCCCTTCTACCAGCTGGCCGGCCGCCTGGGCGCCTTCGCCTCGCAGTACGCGGGCTCAGGGCTCAAGAGCGTGGAGATCCATTATCAGGGCGCGGTGGCGCACCAGAAGCCCCAGGCCCTGACCCCCGTGCTCCTGATGGAGCTCCTGGGCAGCCACTTCGACGACGCCGTGAACCTGGTGAACGCCCCGGTGCTGGCCAAGGAGCGCGGCATCGCCGTGCGCGAGGTGATGAGCGGGGAAGGCACCTTCTCCACCAGCATCGCGGTCAAGCTCGAGACGCCCGCGGGCGCGCACGAGATCGAGGCGGCCCTGTCCGGCAGCGAGCCGCGCATCGTCGGGATCGACGGCTTCAGGGTCGACATCCGCACCAGCGGCACGCTGCTGCTGTTCTTCAACAAGGACGTCCCGGGCATGGTGGGCAAGGTCGGCACCGTGCTGGGCGACGCCGGCGTCAACATCGCCAGCCTCACCAACGGGCGCGGGGCGAAGGGCGGCGAGGCCCTGAGCGTGTTCAGCCTCGACCAGGGCGTGGAAGAGCCCACCCTCAAGAAGCTCGAAGCCATCCCGGGTCTGCGGGGCGTCCGTTTGGTCCACCTGGGCTGAGTCAGCGGTTCCAAGGCGAAAGGGATTTCATGCCGGTATTGACGGTGGTCGGGGCCCAGTGGGGCGACGAAGGCAAGGGCAAGATCGTGGACCTGCTCGCCGAGCAGGCCGGCTATGTCGTGCGCTACCAGGGCGGCGCCAACGCCGGCCACGAGGTGGTGGTGGGCGGCGAGAACTACGTCCTGCACCTGGTCCCCAGCGGCATCCTCCACTCCGGCACCCTGAACATCGTGGGCAACGGGGTGGTGCTCGATCCGGACAGCTTCTTGGGCGAGGTCGAAGGCCTGCGCAAACGCGGCATCAAGGTGGAGGGGCGCCTCTTCGTCAGCCCGCGCGCCCACCTGACCCTGCCCCTGCACAAGGCCCTGGACGCGGCCCGCGAGGGCAGCGCCAGCCAGAAGACCATCGGATCCACCAAGCGCGGCATCAGCCCCACCTACATGGACAAGGCGGGGCGCGTGGGCCTGCGCCTGGCGGACGTGCAGGACCCCGCGTATTGCATGTCCCAGCTCAAGACCAGCCTGCAGGAGAAGAACGTCCTCTTCAAGCACCTGTACAAGGTCAAGCCCCTGACGGCCAAGGTCCTGTGGAAAGAGATAGCCAGGGCCTCCAAGGCCCTGCTGCCCTACATGGCCGACACCGAGGGCATGCTGGACGCGGCCTGGAAGTCCGGCAAGCGGGTGCTGATGGAAGGCGCCCAGGGCACCCTGCTGGACGTCGATTTCGGGACCTATCCCTACGTGACCGCCAGCAATTCCACGGCCGGCGGAAGCGCCACGGGCACGGGGCTGGGCCCCACCCGCATCGGCTATGTCCTGGGGGTCTGCAAGGCCTACACCACCCGCGTTGGTGAGGGGCCCTTCCCCAGCGAACTGGACGCCAAACGCAACCAGGCCCTGCGCGAGCTGGGCGGGGAATACGGCCGCACGACGGGCCGCGCCCGGCGCTGCGGCTGGCTCGACATGGTGGCGCTGCGCTACGCCGCCCAGGTCAACGGCCTAGACGGACTGGCCATCACAAAACTGGACGTGCTGGACAGCTTCAAGGAGATCGAGGTCTGCGTCGCCTACCGCGTCGACGGCAAGACCATACGCCATTTCCCGGCGACCTCCGCGGAGCTGGCCCGGGCCAAGCCGATTACGGTCAAGGTCAAGGGTTGGCAGGCGCCCACCGGCGGGGCGCGCAGCCTGGCCCAATTGCCGGCCAAGGCCAGGGCCTATCTGAGCTTCATTGAGCGGGAGTCCGGGGTGAAGGTGGCCCTGGTCAGCGTCGGCGCGGAACGCGAACGCACCATGGTCGTGGACCCCCGCCTGCGCGGCTGGAAGTTCTGAAAAAAACCTGATAGGATCAGCCCGGGCCGTGAAGCGGCGCCCCCCTTCATTTTGGCTGTTTGGTTCCTAGCGAGTCAAAGGAGACGGCGACATGCCAAGAACCCGGAACGCTGTTCCGTTTTGTCTGCAGGCTTCGATCCCGAACCTCCGTGTCCCAGGAATTTTCGCTGCCTTAGGCGTTTTCAGCCTGCTCGCCTCGCCCGCGGCCCTGCTCTCCCAGGGCGGCTCCGGCGGCGCCGACTACTACGGCACCCCGGGCGGCTTTGGCGGCGGCTCAGGGTACAGCGGTTTGCCCGGAGCCAACGGCGGCGACAACGATCCCGCGGGCCTGGGCTTTGACGGCAGCGGGGGAGGCGGCGGAGGCTCGGGCGGCGGGGCCGGCGGAACCGGAGGCGGGGTCAGCGCGGGGGGCAGCGGCGGGGCCGGAGGGGTCTCGGGCACCCCGGACGGCGGCGCGGGCGGCGCGGGCGGGGACAACGGCGGCGGGGGCGGCGGCGGGGGCGGATACAACGGCAACGGCAGCGGGAGCGCCGGCCTTTCCGGCCCCTCCGTCGGCGGCAACGGCGGGGACGGCGGGTCCAGCGCCGACGACACGGGCGGCGGCGGCGGCGGCGCCGGAGGCTACGGGGCCGTCGTCACGGGAAGCGGGGCCGTCAGCAACAACAGCACGGTCCTCGGCGGGGCCGGCGGCGACGGGGGATCCACCACGGGCGCGGGCGGCGGCGTGGGGGGGGACGGCGGCCTGGGCGCGCAGTTCACGGGGGCCGTCAGCTTCAGCAATTCGGGGACCGTCACCGGCGGCACCGGCGGCAACGGCGGCGCCGGCAACGTCAACGGACTGATCGGCGTCGGCGGAACGGGCGGCAGCGGCGGCAACGGCATCCAGTTCGGGGTCATCGGCGTCTCCCTGACCAATTCCGGGACCATTTCCGGCGGCGCCGGCGGGCTCGGCGGGGAGAGCTGCCCCAACTGCGGCAGCGGCTACAACGGCGCCGGCGGCGTGGCCGTCGAAGGCGGAAGCCTCGACCTGGTCAACAGCGGCACCATCGTCGGCGGGATCGGATTCGGCGGCGGCCCCGACGTCGACAGCGACGACAACGTGCCGACCATACGCGCGGAGGCCATCCTCTTCAGCGGCGGCGTCAACAGCCTGACGCTGGAATCCGGCTCCAACATCGTCGGCAGCGTCTACGCCTACAGCGCCGCCGACACGCTCATCCTCGGCGGCGACACGGACGCGGCCTTCGACGCGTCCCAGATCGGGAGCCAGTACCAGGGCTTCGGCGTGTTCCAGAAGACCGGGACCAGCACCTGGACCCTGAGCGGCTCGAACCTTTATGACACCCCCTGGACGCTCCTGGGGGGCACGCTCAATGTCAGCAGCGACGGCGCCCTGGGCGCCGACGCCCCGGAGGGCGCGCTGACCCTCGACGGCGGCATCCTTCAATGGGGCGCCTCCTTCAACACCGCGCGCCCCATCACCCTGGACTCCGGGTCGCAGACCTTCGACACCAACGGCTACGACGCCACCCTGTCCGGCGTGATTTCCGGCGCGGGCAGCCTGACCAAGGCCGGGACCGGGACCCTGGTCCTGGACGGGGCGGACACCTACAGCGGCGGCGTCACCTCGGTCGGCGCCGGGACCCTGGAGATCGGGGACAGCCTGAACCCCGGCGCGAGCATCGAAGGCACGGTCTTGGTGGACAGCGCCGGCACCCTGTCCGGCCACGGCACGGTCGGGGGCGACGTGGAGAACACCACCGGAGGCACGGTGGCGCCGGGCGGCGTCGTCGTCGGCACGCTCAGCGTCGGCGGGGACTACGCCCAGGGCTCCACCAGCAGCCTGCTCATCGAGGTGGCCCCGGGAGGGGCCTCCAAGCTCGCGGTGGGCGGCACGGCCAGCCTCGCGGGAAACCTGGACCTGGTCTATGACCCGGGCATCTACACCGGCAACACCTACACCCTCCTGAGCGCCGCCGGCGGCGTCAGCGGGGCCTTTTCCGACGTCACCGGCACGGCGCCCGTGGACTTCGCCCAGAGGCTGTTCTACGGGCTCTCCTTCGTGGACCTCACCCTGGTCCAGGTGGTCGCGCCCGCCGACGCGGCGGTGTTCAGCGACCTGCAGGACCAGGCCTTCCTCGACGCGCGGGAATCCGACGCGACCCTGCTCGGACGCCTGGACGACATGGCCCTGGGCCTGGGAGGCCGGGACGCGGGGATGCAGGGCGCCCTGGCCGGGGGCCAGGAGGGGAGCGGCCCCTGGCTCGGTTTGGCGGACGCGGCCTCCCACATGGGCGGCTGGTTCCAGGCGCAGGGAAGCTTCGACACGGTCAAGGGCAGCGGGGGCCTGACCGGCTTCTCGTCCCAGGGGGGCGGATTGACGGTGGGCCTGGACCGGCGTTTGGGGGACGATTTTATCGCCGGCATCTCGGCGGGAGACAGGCAGACGAACGTCACGCTCAGCGACGGAGAGACCGCCGGCGTCAACACGCCGCGCGCGGACCTCTACGGCAGCGAGGCGGTCGGACGATTCTGGATCGACGGCGTGGTGGGTTACGGCCTGGGTTCCATCGGGACCCGCAGGCCGATCAGCGAGGTGGGCCAGACGGCGGCGGCCGGCTACTCGGCAGGGGAGCTGAGCGCCGCCCTGCAGGCGGACACGGCCTTCAGGCTGGGGGGCCTGACCCTGCTGCCCAAGGTCGGCGTGGACTTCGGATACCTGAGCTCGCAGGGCTTCGACGAAAGCGGATCCCCGGGCTTCGACCTGGCCGTGGCCGGCCACGGCAGCGACTCGCTGGCGCCCTTCGTGGGCCTGAGCGCGGCGGCGCCGCTGTCGGCCTGGGGGATCCGTTTCCTGCCCCAAACGGACCTGGCTTTCAGCTATGAAAGCGGGGACCAGGATCCGTCCAGCACGGTGACCGTGGGCGGGGGGACCTTCACCGTGGACGGGCCGGCCCTGGCCGCGGTCCAGCTGAGCCTGGGCGAGCGCATCAGCGCGCAGATGACGGGGAGCCTGGACCTCTACGCCGACTACCACGCCACGCTCCCCACGGGGAACTTGCTGGAACAGACGGTGTCGGGCGGCTTGTGCTGGCGTTTCGGCGGGAAATGACGGGCTTGACGAATAATTTATGAGGACGGCCGCCGGGGCGGCTTAGGTCACACGATTTTGCAGGGTATCCATTCGTCTTCGCTGAAGGAATAGACGGCGCAAATGCGGTGGTAGCCGTCGGCCACCACCACTTTGCCGAGTTCGGTTTGGCGCACCAGGAGCACGGGCGACAGCGCGCCCCCGTCCTGGAGCTTTTTCCGGTCCTTTTCCACGTGCCCGTTGCTCACGCCCAGCAGGGAAAGGCCCGAGGCCCTGAAGATGTCCTTGGCCTTGAAGCGCGTCAGGGGAGCCGCCTTCAGGCGTTCGACCAGGACCTGGACCTGGTCGAACGAGAAGGCCAGGCTCAGGTACGAGGCCGCGGCCGGGTAGTCCTTGTCCTCGGGCGCGTCCAGCCAGCGTATCACCACTTCGTTCGCCACAAAATCCCCCCGCTCCTCTCGCCCTGGCCCGGCCTCCGCCGCAACCCTACTCGAAATGGCTCGCGCTGCGCTCCAACTGCCAGCGTATGGAACGCACTCCCGGCATGGCGCTGAGGCGTAGGGTGGCGTCGTCGATCCTCTTGTCGTCCCTGCCCACCAGCACGAAGTCGACGCTGACGCGCGACTGGCCGCGCGGGGCGGCTTCGCTGTGCAGGTCCCGGACCCGCAGCTTGGCGTTGGCGGCCTCCTGGAGCAGGGCCGTACGCAGGCCGTGCTCCCCGCGGTGCGTGCACAGCCCGTAGATGCGGTAGGTGCTTTCCATTTCCGAGGCGGAGTCGGCGGATCCCTGGGCGAAGTGCCGCGCCAGGGGCCGCAGCACCACGTTGATCCCTATGACCACGGCCGCCAGCACCAGGGCCTCGGCCTTGAGGTCCATGCCGCTCAGCGCGCCCACGGCCGAGGAGCACCACAGGGTGGCGGCGGTGTTGAGCCCGCTGACGCTGAAGTCCTCCTTGAAAATGACGCCCGCGCCCAGGAAGCCGATGCCGGTGACGATGGCTCCGATCACGGGGCTGGGATTGCTCCTGCACAGGGGGCTCACCGCGGCCGCGGCGAAGGCGGCCGCGCCCGCGGCCACCAGGGCGTTGGTGCGCAGGCCCGCGAAGCGTTGGCGCCATTGGCGCTCAAGCCCGATGACGGAGCCCAGCAATGTGGCGAGGAGGATGTCGTAGGCGAACAGCATTCAGGAAGGTCCCGGCACGAAAAACAAAACTATGGCATGGACAGAATTGTAGCGCGTTCAGCGCACGATCGCCACCTTCAGGACGCGCCGGGCGAGGGTCCCGCCGGGGCCGCCGTGCACCTCGAAGTCGAGCAGGTACACGCCGCCGCTCCAGTCGCCGGATAGGCGCAGGCTCCCGGGGCCGTTGGAGGCGCCCTCGGCGGCGACGCCCCCGTCCAGGGTGTAGAGCCTGGCCGCCGCGCTGTCGGTCGCGTCGGGCTGGAATTGGACCGTGAACCAGTCCCCGTCCACGGGATTGGGCACCACGATCGCGCTTTGGGCCATGCTGTTGGCGGACCCGTCCGCGGCGCCCAGGAGGACGAAGGGCTGGGATTTCACCACGGTGTCCGAGCCCGGCTCGGCCTGGTACAGGGTGGCCAGGTAGTTCCCGGGCTGGAGCGGCTGGCCCTGGGTGCCCAGCCCGTCCCATAGGACCGTCTTGGTGTCGCCGTTGGCGAAGGTTATTTTTATGATCAGGCCCCCGGAGCCGCTGCCCGCGGCCGCGCCGGAGACCGCCACCACCCCGTTTCCCGCCTGCCCGTCCGGCGGCGCCAGGCTCATGGAGACGGGTTCGGAGTCCTGGCCCGCCATCTCCGCGCTGAGGTTGGCGACCAGCTCGCCGGCGCTGTTGAAGATGCCCAGGCTCACCGGCCCGGCCCCTGCCGTCACCGCCACCATTTTTGTCTGGGTCTGGACCTGCCCGAACGGATTCGTGGTCGCGACCTGCACGGTGTAAACGCCGGCCGCGACCGACTGGCCGCCGTTGTTGGTGGCGTTCCATATCAGGTCGCTCCCCGCCTGGCCGTCCAAGCCCGTGACGTCCACCTGGAGGGCCCCGCCGGGGCCGACGCTTTCGAGCACCTGGACCTGGTTCGCAGGATTCGCGGCGCCGCCCTGGTACAGGCTTCGCACCAGCTCCCCCGCGCTGTTGTAGATGGCCACCGTGACCATGTAGGGCGAGGGCTCCGCCGTCGCCGATTCCGTGATGGTCGGGGTCGCCGTGAGGCTCGAGGTCAGGGTGGAGCTCGCGGTGGGGGTCCGGGTCCGGCTGGAGGTGGCGCTGGGGCTGTCCGTGGCGGTCGCGCTCGAAGTCCAGGTCGAGGTGGACGTCGCGGTCCAGGTCTGGCTCGGGCTGGCGGAGCGGGTGGGGCTGGCCGTGGCGGAGTCCGTGGACGAGGCGGTCGGAGGCGGCGTGAAGGTGGAGGTCCGGCTGGCCGTGGACGTCTGCGTGGGGCTGGCGGTGCAGGTCCAGGTCAGGGTGGTGCTGGAGGTGACGCTGGCGCTGTCCGTCGCCGTGGGCGAGTCCGTCACGCTGTCCGGGGGCGAAGGGTCGGCCGTGGCCGTCATGGTGGAGCTGACGGTGTCCGTGGCGGAGCCCGTGGGACGTACGGTGGGGGTTTCGCTGAGGGTCCAGCTGGGGGAGGCGGTCGGGGTCGCGGTCGGGGTCGCCGGGGCGGTGTCCGTGGGGCTGACGGTGCGGCTGTCCGTCGGGGAGGCCGTGGATGTGCGGGTCTGGGACAGGGTGGCTGTGTCCGTCAGCGTGACGCTGGGGCTGTCGGTCGGCGAGACGGTGATGGTCCTGGTTGGGGATGGGGTCGAGCTGTCGGTGGGCGAGGCTGTGATGGTCCTGGTGGGGGAAGGGGTGGGAGTGTCGGTGGGCGAGGGCGTGTCGGTCCTGGTGGGGGAGGGGGTGGAAGTGTCGGTGGGCGAGGGCGTGATGGTTCTGGTTGGAGAGGCGGAGGAAGTGTCGGTGGGCGAGGGCGTGTCGGTTCTGGTTGGGGAGGCGGAGGAAGTGTCGGTGGGCGAGGGCGTGTCGGTTCTGGTTGGGGAGGCGGAGGAAG
>DATHOE010000035.1:0-78885 GCA_035485275.1 bacterium | reverse complement strand
CCACGGTGTGGAAGATGCCCCGGTCGTTGAGGTCCTTGGCGTCGCCGATGAGGGCCCGGCGCGTGCGCCGCCACAGCCGCATGTTCCAGCTGAGGTCGTACTCGTCCGGGATCTCCGGGTGGAGGCTCGGGTCGACGTTTTGGGGCAGATGGGGTTCGGTCAAAGCCTGTCTCCTGCAAAAAAGGGGGGACCGGTCCTCGCGGACCGGCCCCCCTTCCATAAAAATTGCTGTTTTTGTTAGACCGCGGCCACGCCCGCCTCGCCGGTGCGTATGCGCAGCACCTCTTCGGCCTCGAAGACGAAGACCTTGCCGTCGCCGAACTTGCCCGTGTTGAGGACGGCCTGCATGACCTCCATCACGTGGGGCACGTCCCACTCGTTGACCAGGATCTCCACCCGGACCTTGGGCAGGAACTTGACCTTCTCCACCAGGACGCCGTCGACCTTGGCGCCGCGCTGGCGGCCGAAGCCCTTCACGTCCGTGACGGTCATGCCCTGCAGCAGGCCTTCATTGGTGAGGGTGTCGACCAGCTCGTCGAGGTTGTCCGGACGGATGATGGCTTGCACCATCTTCAGGCCGTAGCTCTTGTGGACCGTGGTGACCATGATGTAGACGAAGCTCAGGAGCGCCCAGCCGCCGGCGATGTAGAAGCAGATCTCAGCTTCGATCTTGTTGTCCGGGGTGCCGGTCATGTTCAGGTACAGGATTCCGCCGCACATCAGCACGTTCAGGACCAGGCCGACAAAGGGGATGAGCACGTGCTTCAGTATGCTGAAGTCCGGGCGGTCCTTGTAGGCGATGAAGGTCCAGATGCAGACCAGGCCGTAGAGCACGAAGGTGCCGAAGTTCGACGCCAGGGTGATGCCGGTCAGGCCGTCCACGGACTGCACGCCGATGCCGGCGATGATGCAGGAGATCACGACCAGCACGCCGATCGTGGTGTGGGGGGTCTTGTTCTTGGGGTGCAGGAAGGCCAGGAACTTGGGCAATTCCCTGCCCTCGGCCATGCCGTTGGTCACGCGCACCGCGGTGTTGATGCAGCTCAGGGTCGTGCCCAGGACGGCGATGATGACCGTCGCCGCCATGACGAGCATGAACGCGAAACCGATGCCAGGAAGCACGTGGTTGCCGATCGCCACGCACATGTCGCCGATGGGGGCCGAGGAGTTCGACATGGAGGCCATGCCCGTGACGGTCTGGGTGATCATGACCGGAGCCGCCGTGGAGGCCGCCGCCGCCGTTCCGGACACCGCGGCCGGAGCCGGGGCCGCGACGCTGGCGATGCCCGTCAACTTCTCGCTGACCATGTAGTTGGCGGCGAAGTATTCGAACAGGTAGGCGCAGACGCCCTGAACGAACAGCGCGATCACGATGGCCTTGGGGATGGTGGTCTCCGGGTTCTTGGTTTCCGGCGCCATGGCGGTGGAGCTCTCAAAGCCGACCAGGATCAGGATGGCGATGGTGGACTGCACCAGGATGCCGGCCACGGAGTGGAACTTGACGATGTCGTAGCCGTCGCTGAAGGCCCACTGGGTGGCGTGCTCGGGATTGGCGACGCGGTAGTAGATGGCCAGGATGCTGAACACGGTCAGGGCCACCCACTGGATGATGTTGATGACGATGTTGGTGTTGGTGGACCCGGTGACGCCCTGGTAGGCGATGAAGCCGACGACGGCGGCGAACACGATGCCGATGAAGGTCAGGGACGCGTTGGACAGGGTCTGGTTGGTGAAGGCGGTGTACACGTAGCCGATCAGGATGGCGAACATGGCCACCATGACGCCCGGATAGACCCAGTAGAACAGGTGGGCGGCCCAGCCCGTGGCCAGCTTGGAGTAGCGGGCCAGGGAATGGGGCATGGCGCGCTTTTCCTTGCGGCTGTCCAGGAAGGCCTGCTCAGCGAAATAGGTGCAGCTCGCGAAGCCGGCCTGGGGGTAAAGCTTGGCCAACTGCGCGTAGGCCAGGGCCGTCAGGAAGGCCAGCACCAGGGCCAGCAGGATGCCCGCCCACATGTCCGGGGTCGCGGATGCTCCGCTGGGCGTGGTGGCGGAAGCCTGGACCTGGTAGGTGATCCACAAAAAGGCGCCCGGCGCGATGAGGGCCATCGCGTTCATGGAGGAACCCAATAATCCCAGCGTTGGGACGATGCCCGACGCGTTTTCTTTTGATTCAGCCATTGTGGCTTCTCCTAATGCAGATCCCGGCGCCGTCGCACGGACAGAAAGAATGATGGAGCGTGTGTGGTCGCCATCGACCGTGTTCGCGTTCTCCCGGTGCCTTCAGGGCTTCCCGGATCCCCCGGGGCCCTTGGGCCCTGGTCAGTACTGGAACAACATCTCGCGGTACTTCGGCAGGGGCCACAGCTCGTCGGAAACCAGGGTTTCCAGCGCGTCGACCACCGCCCGCACTTCCAGCATGCCCGGCAGGACATGGTCCTTGTAGTGCTCCGCCTTCTTGGGAAGGCCGGCCTGGGCCTCGGCCGCGGCGTGGCTCTTCACCAGCTTTTCGACGCTCGCGTCGAGCTCGTTGATGTTCCCGATCACCGCGTCCAGGGCCTTCTTGCCGGCCGTCTGCGCGACGCCCGACAGGCCCTCGCTGGACTTGATCGTGGAGGCCAGTTCGGCCTGGTACTTCATGGCCACCGGGAAGATCTGATTTCTGGCGATATCCGCCACCGCCAGGGCCTCGATGTTGACCACCTTGACGTAGCGCTCCCATAGGATCTCTTCCCTGGCCTCGTATTCCTTGTGGTTGAGGACCTTGTACTTGGCGAAGAGGGCCTTGTATTCCGGCTTCGGCATGGCGTGCAGGGATTCGATCGTGGTCTTGAGGTTGGGCAGGCCGCGCTTGGCCGCCTCCTTGTGCCATTCCTCGCTGTAGCCGTTGCCGTTGAATATGACCTTCTTGTGCTCCTTGATGCGCTTCTGCAGGGCCCCGGCCAGCGTGGCGTTGAAGTCGCCGCCCCCCTTTTCCAGCTCGCTGGCCAGCTCGTCGATCTGCTCGGCCACGATGGTGTTCAGGATGGTGTTGGGGAAGTAGACCGCGGCCGTGGACCCCACCGCCCGGAACTCGAACTTGTTGCCCGTGAAGGCGAAGGGCGAGGTGCGGTTGCGGTCCGTGGCGTCCATGGGCAGCTTCGGCAGGACGGTGACGCCCAGCTCCATGGTGCCGCCCTTCTTGGAGCTCGAGGCCGCGCCCTTCTCAAGCTGGTTGACGACGTCGTCGAGCTGGTCGCCCAGGAAGATCGAGATGATCGCCGGAGGCGCCTCGTTGGCGCCGAGGCGGTGGTCGTTGCCGGGGCCGGAGATGCCGATGCGCAGCAGCTCGGCGTACTTGTCCACGGCGCTGATGGTGGCGGTCAGGAAAGCCAGGAACTGGGCGTTCTCGTGCGGGGTGTGGCCGGGCTCCAGCAGGTTCTCGCCCTCGTTCGTGGCCATGGACCAGTTGTTGTGCTTGCCGTTCCCGTTGAGGGCCGCGAAGGGCTTCTCGTGCAGGAGGCAGACCAGGCCGTGCCGCAGGGCCACCCGGCGCAGCAGCTCCATGACCAGCATGTTGTGGTCCGCGGTGATGGAGCTCTTCTCGAAGATGGGCGCGATCTCGAACTGGGCCGGGGCGACCTCGTTGTGCCGGGTCTTGGCCGGGATGCCCAGGCGCCAGCATTCGCGGTCGAAGTCCATCATGAAGGCCAGGATGCGCTCACGGATGGAGCCGAAGTAGTGGTCCTCCAGCTCCTGGCCGCGGTAAGGCGGCGCGCCGAAGAGGGTGCGGCCCGTGGCGATCAGGTCGGGGCGCTGCTCGTAGTAGCGCCGGTCGATGAGGAAGTATTCCTGCTCGGGCCCCAGCGTGGTGAAGACCCGCTTCACCGTCTTGTTGCCGAAGAGCTTCAGCAGGCGCACCGCCTGGGTGGAGAGGGCCTCCATGGACCGCAGCAGGGGGGTCTTGTGGTCCAGGGCCTCTTCGGTGTAGCTGACGAAGGCCGTGGGGATGTAGAGGGTGGCCCCGTTGACCTCCTTCATGATGAAGGCGGGCGAGGTGGGGTCCCAGGCGGTGTAACCGCGGGCCTCGGCCGTGGCGCGGGTGCCGCCCGAGGGGAAGGACGAGGCGTCCGGCTCGCCCTTGATCAGGGTGTTGCCGTCGAACTCGGCCATGGCCGTGCCGTTGGACATCGGCTCAAGGAAAGTGTCGTGCTTCTCGGCCGAGCCGCCCGTGAGGGGGATGAACCAGTGGGTGTAATGGCTGGCGCCCTGCGCCAGGGCCCATTCCTTCATGCCCTGGGCCACCTGGTCGGCGATGGAGGCGTCCAGGGGATCCCCGGACTGGGTGGTGGCCTTGAGCTTCTTGAAGACCCCTTTGGACAGGTATTGCTTCTGGGCGACCTCGTTGAAGACCGCCGTGCCGTAGATTTCATGCCCCGGCTTGCCCGCGTAATCTTCGACGCTGGAGGGATAGGTGCTGATATCCAAGGCTATCTTCTGGCGGGGTGTCGGCATGGCGCTCTCTGAGATGGCTTTTAAGGGCCGCCGGGGAAGCTGATCCGGCGGGCCGGGGTGCCGTCGGGGGACGACGAACCCGATCCTTATGAAAGGATCACCATTGCAAAAAGCACGAATCGTGCCAGAACCAAAAACCTGAAGCTGGCTAGATTTTACTAGGATGCCCCATGGTTACTAGTTACATTTTTGTGTTTTTTTTACGCCAATAACTTGTTTCTATACATTTTTGTTATGCCAAATTAGCTTCGAAAGCGGCCTGGCCAGCCAAGGGGAGACCGGCAGAAAGCCATCCTCTTTTATGCTTATAAATCAAAGCTTTTAAATGACCGGGCCGGGCCCTTGGAACCTCAAATGCAAAAAAAACATTATCCAACAAAGCTTTTCATCTTTTCCCCAAAGCCTGGCCCGCCTTCAGGCCGCGGACACGGCTTTCGGTAAAAGAAAGCTGAAACATGCCCCTGCAGACGCCGGCTCCAGCACCAGGTGGCCGCCATGCAGTTCCGTGATCTCCCTGGCAATGGTCAGGCCCAGGCCAAGACCGCTGGCCGGCGCCTGGCCCGGGACCCTGAAGAAGCGTTCAAAGATGTGCTTTTCATAGCCCTTGGGGACTCCCGGTCCCTGGTCCTGGACCCAGAAACGCACGCCTCCGGCCTCCTCCCTGGCGCCCACCGTCAGCAGCCCCTTGGGCGGGGAATGGCGCGCGGCGTTGTCCAATAAATTGGAGAAGACCAGCCGCAGGCGCGGGGGGTCCACGGCCACGGAGGCCGGCTGCCCTTCGACCCGCACTTCCACGGGGTTCCCCTGGCGCTCCAGGGCCGGCCTCAAGGGCGCCAGCATTTCCTGGAGCACCTCGCCCGCGGGCTTCACCTCCAGGCGCAGCAGGTCGCCGGACTCCAGCCTGCCGAGTTCCAGCAGGCCCTCCAGCACGCCGTGCATGCGCTCGGCGTTGTCCTTCAAGGTCGCCGACAGCGCCTGGAGGCGCCCCGCGCGCCCGGCCTCGATGTCCTCCCTGAGCAGGTGCGCAGCCATGCGCAAACTGGTCATGGGATTCTTCAGCTCGTGGGACACGGTGGAGAGGAGGCCGCTCTTCATCTCGTCCAGGCGGCGCAGACCGGTCACGTCCGCCAGCACCAGGGTGGCGCCGACGATGCGGCCGCGCGTGTCCATGACCGGCGAAAGGCGCGGCAGGATGTAGCGCTCCTTGCCCTGGCGCAGGATCGGGATCGCGCCGGCGTAGTCCGTGGGCTCGTGGCAGATGCCCAGCTCCAGGACCGCGGGGACCTTGGCCGCCAGCGCCGCCAGGGGGCCGAAGTCCAGGCGGCGGCCGGGGCCCAGGCCGAAGAGGTCCTCCGCGGCGCGGTTGCACAGCTCCACCCTGCGGTCCAGGCCCAGCACCGCCACCGGATCGCTGAAGCTGTTGATGGCCAGCTGGGTGGTCCGCTGCACGCGCAGGAGCTTGGCGCGGAAGCCCTGCTGGTAGGCCCGCAGACGGCGGGCCATGGAATTGAAGGCCTTTCCCAGCTCCGCGAGCTCGTCGTCGCCCTCGATGGCGACGGTTCCGTCCAGGTGCCCGCGGCCCAGGTCCTGCACGCCGGAGGTGAGCTGGAGCAGGGGCTCGACCAGCGAACGCCCCAGGTTCAGCACGAAAACCACGCCCACGGCGGCGCCCGCCAGCAGCATGAAGGTCATGAGCCGGAGTTCAGAGGCCAGCAGGCTCTGGCCGTGGTCCTTGAAGCGGACGTTCTTGAGGTTCAGGTCCGCGATGAGCCAGGCCAGTCCGCGCATGCGGTCGCGCAGCGGGGCCAGGCGCAGGCGGTAGTAGTCCCGGCGCCGGGCCGGATCCATGCCGGGCCGGAATGCGCCGGGAAGGGCGGCCCGGTATGCGGCCCAGGCGGCCCCCAACCCCATCGCCGGTTCCTGCTCCCCCTTCTCGGTCACGTTATGGAGTTCGTCGGAAATGTCCCGGGCGATGCTGAGGCTCAAAGCCTTGATCGCCGGCGAGCTCCCCGCGCGGGCCGTTTGAATCCGGCTTTGGACCAAGGCGTCCAAGGCGTCCATGTCGCCGTTCAAGGCGTGCATGTAGGCCAGGGAGTCCCCGTTGTCCCTGAAGGTCTGCTCGATGGCCGCGTCGGCGCGCCTGTTGGTCCACAGGGCCAGGCCCGCGGTCATCAGCAGCACCAGCAGCAGCCCGCCTATCCCCGTCCATAGCCGCCGCCGTATCCCTCCCTCGCGACGCACCCTAAAGCCCGTATTTCTTGCGTTTGCGCCACAGGGTGACGCCGGTGAGCCCCAGCACCTTGGCGGCCTCATCCAGGGTCCGGGTCTGGGCGATGACCTGGCGTATGTGGGCGGCCTCCACGTCGTTCATGGACGACGCGGCAACGCCTCCCTGCCGGCCCTCCGCGGGATCGAAGAAGCCGGCGAGGTCCTCCAGGCGCACCTCGTCCTGGTCCGCCAGGACGCAGACCCGTTCAAGGACATTGCGCAATTCCCTCAAATTGCCCGGCCAGGCGTAGGTCCTGAGGCGCGCCAGGGCCTGGGAGCTGAGCCCCGTGGGCCCGCGCCCCATTTCCCGCCGCAGTTCGCCCAAAAAGACGCTGATGAGATCGGGCAGGTCGTCGATGCGCTCCCGCAAGGGCGGAATCCGCAGGTCGACCGCGCTCAAACGGTAGTAGAGGTCCTGCCGGAAGCGGCCGGCGCGGACCGCGGCGGGCAGGTCCACGCTGGTCGCGGAAATGATCCGCACGGCGTTCCTGCCCTCGCGGGGGTCCCCCATTCGCTCATATTCCCGTTCCCTCAGCACGCGCAGCAGCCTGGCTTGGAGCTCGAGGGGAAGGTCGCCCACTTCGTCCAAAAAGAGGGTCCCGGCGCCGGCCTGGGCCGAAACTCCGGCTCTCCGGACGGGCCCGGCGAAGGCGCCGCTGTCGCGCCCAAAGAGGCGGTTTTCCAGCGTTTCCGGGGAAAGCGCGGGGCAGGCCAGGACCGTGAAGGGGGCGCCGCGCCCCCCGCCGAGGTCGTGCATGGCCTTGGCCAGCATGCCCTTGCCGGTGCCGGTTTCGCCGCGCAGGAGTATGGCGCTGGTGTCGCTTTGGGCCAGCTTGCGGATCTTGGCGAAGAGGCTCTGCACCGCCGCGACGCGGCTCTCCAGGGCCGGATGCACCGACAGCGCGCCGTCGCGCCGCAGGCGCCCTGTAGACGCCCCCGCTTGGGCCACGACCCGCCGCAATTCAATGGGGTCAAAGGGTTTGCGCAGGTAGTCGGTGGCGCCGCGCCGGACCGCGTCCACGGCGCTGGGAATGGAGGCGTAGGCCGTGATGATCACCACGGGAACGCCGGGCTGCTGGGCCCTGAGGAATGGCAGCAGGTCCAGTCCGCTGCGGCGGCCGAGCCTCAGGTCGACGAGAGCCAGGTCAAAGGATTCGTCCGTGGCCGCCTTGCGTCCCGACGCCAGGTCAGCGCAGGAACGCACAGACCAGCCTTCGGTTTCCAGGGCAAAGGACACGGTCTGGCAAATGGACGGCTCATCGTCCACCAAAAGGCATTTTTTTAGGGCATTGGACTCGGAATACTCCACACCGGCTCCTGAAGGGACATTTCAGAAGCTTGTTGGAGCAAGATGCATGCCAAGACTAAGGTCTTCCTAAATTCACCTAAAAACGCAAGGCCAGGACCACTTCAGGAATGGGACGCCGGAGCCCCGCCTCGGGCGGCTTGGCCGGCTGCGGGGTCGTCCCTCCCAAAAAGATGGCGACGGTTCCCAGGCCGATCGCTGCCGCGCCGCCGTACACGAGGATGTCCTGGTTGCGGACCCTGGCATTGTCCGGCGGGGCGTCCAGCAGCCCATAGGTTCCGCCCAGCAAAGCGCCGCCCAGGAATCCCAAAAGGAAATTCGTCCACCTGAAGGGGCTTTCGTCGTCGGACTGGACCGAGCCGGCCTGGCTCTCAGGGGCCTGGGCGGCCGCGCTGTTGTCCTGGATGTCGGGCAAGGGCGCCGCGGGTTCCGCGGGGGAGGAGTCGGCGGCGGTCCCGGTGTCGGCCACGGGCGCCGCGGAGGCCGTGGCGCTGACATCCGAGGAAAGCGCCGGGGACGCAGCGGCGCTGGAGGACAGGGCCTGGGGCGCAGCGGCCGCGGCGCTGGAGGACAAGGCCTGGGGCGCAGCGGCTGCGGTGGACGACAAAGCTTCGGGCGAGGGCGCGGCGACCGCAACGGTGTTGGACAGGGCAGCGGGCGCGGCCGTGGGGCTCGTGGCGGTCGAAGTGGACGCCTGCGCCGAGGCGGACGGGCTCAGCGCCGTGGCCGAGGCGTCGGCCAGCAAGGAAGCCGCAGGAAGGGCCAGCAGCAGGAAGACCTGGGTCCGAAACGCCGCGCTTTTGAGGGCTGATCGCATGTCCATCCTTTCGTGAAACGGTTCAGAAACCGGGCAGGCCCGGAAAGCCTCCGCCCCCAGGCATGCCGAAAGCCCCGCGCCGGCGGCCCCCGCCCTGGGACATCTTCTTCATCATTTTGCGCATCTGTTCGTGCATGCGCAGGACCTGGTTGACGTCCTCGGGGCGCGTGCCCGAGCCGCGGGCGATGCGCTTGCGCCGCTCCCCGTGGATGCTCTCCGGCCTCCTCCGCTCCATGGCCGTCATGCTCTGCAGGACCGCGATGCTGCGTTTCAGGCGCCCCTCGTCCATGTCCGCGGCGCCGAGCTTCGCCGCGCCGGGCACCATGGCCGCCAGGTCCTTGAGCGAGCCGATCTTTTTGAGCTGCAGGAACTGGTCCAGCAGATCCTGGAGGTCCAGGCCCTGTTTGCCGGCCTTCTTGGCCAGGCGTTCGGCCTGCTCCGCGTCCACCTGCGACTGCACCCGTTCGACCAGGCCGACCACGTCGCCCATGCCCAGGATGCGGCCCGCCAGGCGGTCCGGATGGAAGGGCTCCAGGGCATCCGTCTTCTCGCCGGTGCCAAGGAACTTCACCGGCTTGCCCGTCACGGCCAGCGCCGACAAGGCCGCGCCGCCGCGGGCGTCGCCGTCGAGCTTGGTGAGCACGAGTCCGTCGATCCCCACCGCCTCGTGGAAACGCGTGGCGGTGGGCAGGGCGTCCTGCCCCTGCATGGCGTCGAGCACCAGCAGGATTTCGTGGGGCTGGGCTGCGGCCTTGACCGCCTTCAACTCGGCCATCAGGGCCTCGTCCACGGCCAGCCGCCCGGCCGTGTCCACAATGAGGGCGTCGAAGCCGCCTTCCAGGGCTTCGCGCCGCGCGCGCGCGGCCAGGGCCGCCGGCGTCTCGCCGGGCGCGGCCGTGTACACCGGCGCGCCCACGACCTTCCCCAGTACCTTCAACTGCTCCACCGCGGCGGGCCGCTGGAGGTCGCCGGCGACCAAAGCCACCTTGCGGCCGTCCGCGATCAGGCGCCGCGCCAGCTTGGCGGCGGTCGTGGTCTTGCCGGTGCCCTGGAGGCCGCACAGCAGGATCACGGTGGGCGGCAGGCTGGCCCAGGCCAGGTGGCGGGGTCCGGCGCCGCCCATCATGGCGACGAGCTCCTCCTGCACGAGCTTGGCCAGCACCTGGTCCGGCGCCAGTCCGCGGACCACCTCCGCGCCAAGGGCCCGTTCGCGCACCCGCGCCAGCAGGTCCTGCACGACCTTGTAGTGGACGTCCGCCTCGAGCAGGGCGAGCCGCACTTCCTTCAGCGCTCCATCGACGTTGCCCTCGTCGATGCGCGCGTTTCCGGCCAGCTTGCGGAACACGTCCTGCAGGCGCTGCCCCAAGGACTCAAACATGGTGTGGCGCCCCTTTCAAGGCCGCGATGGCCGCGCCCCAATCGGGTTTGGAGAACACCGCGGTGCCCGCCACCAGCACGTCCACCCCGGCGCCCAGGGCCAGGGGCGCGGTGTCCACGTCGATGCCCCCGTCCATCTCGATGAGGAAATCCAGGCCCAGCTCCTTGCGCAAGCGCCGGAGCTCGGCGGCCTTGGGCAGCGCCTCCTCCATGAAGGCCTGCCCGCCGAAGCCCGGCTCAACACTCATGACCAGCACGAAATCTAGGCCCTTCAGGAAATCCAGGACGGCCAGGACCGGGGTCGCGGGCTTGATGGCCAGGCCGACCTTCTTGCCCAGGCCGCGGATGCAGCGGATGACGTCGGCGGGCGCCTCCTCGCATTCCAGGTGGAAGCTGATCAGGTCCGCCCCGGCGGCGGCGAAACGCGGGGCATATTCGGACGGGCGGCTGATCATGAGGTGGGCGTCGAAGGGTTTTTTCGAGGCGCCGCGCACGGCCTTGACCAGGGAGGGGCCGAAGGTGAGGTTTGGCACGAAGTGGCCGTCCATCACGTCCAGATGGATCCAGTCGGCGCCTGCGGCGTCCACGGCGGCGACGTCGCGGGACAGGGCGCCGAAATCGGCGGAAAGGATCGAGGGCGCAACCATGCTCATGGGCGGGATCCGCGGTCGTTGGGGGTCGGAGGCCGAAGGGTCGGGGGCATCAGGGAATGTTGACGCTCTGCACGAGGTTGCCGGCCACGCTGATCTGCGCCGTGGCCGGGCCGTGCACCAGCACGTCCCGGTTCACGGTGGCGCCGGGCTCCAGCATGCGGTTGTACACCGGACGCTGGCCGAGGCTGTCCTGCACCACGATCAGCAGGCGGCGCTCCTGGAAGCCGTCGGTCGGCATGGTGTAGCTGAGGGTGGCGAGCCGGGCCGCCACCTGGGCCGATCCTCCGGGCGCCACGGTCAGGGTGAGTTCGCTGTCCATCGCCACCCGCGTGGAGGGGCTCAGGCTCTGCGCCAGCACGCTGCCGGGGGCCGCGCCCTGGGCGCTGCCTTCGAGGACCCTGCGCAGGACCAGGCCCATGCGCCCCACCAGGGCGCGGGCGTCGTCGAGGCTGCGCCCGCGCAGCTCGGGCATGAGCCGCGACACCGGCTCCGGCCCGGCGCTGACCAGCAGGCTCACGCCCTCGCCGCGCGTGACCTTTTGGCCGGCTTCGGGGCTCTGGGCCAGGACCGTGCCGGCGAGGTCGGGGCTGGTGATGGTGGCGGTGCGGCCGAGGGCGAGGCCGTTCTGTTCCAAAATGAGCTCGGCCTGGCGCTGGGAGGGGCTGCCGGTCAGCTGGGGGACGCTGAGCACCTTGTCGCCGATGCTCACCACCACGGCGATGGTGCGGCCGCGCTTGAGCGTGACCCCGGGCTCCAGGTTCTGCTCCAGCACGGCGCCGTAGGGTTCGGTGGTGCTGTAGCGCTCCTCACGCACGTCCATGTCCAGGCCCAGCGTGCGCAGCTTCTGCTCCGCGGAGCCGCGCGGCAGGCCCCGCAGGTCGGGCATGGTGACCGTGCCGCCCCTTAAGGAAACGCGCATGACGCAGAAGAACACGGTCAGGCCCAGCAGCGATCCCAGGGCCGCCAGCTTGAGCCAGAAGAGCAGCTCCCTCACGCCGCTCTCCTGCGCAGCTGGCCGCAGGCGGCGTCGATGTCGCCGCCCTTCTCGGTGCGCACCATGGCGATGAGTCCGCGTTTCTTGAGGACGGACTGGAAGGCCACCACCGTGTCGAAGTCCGGCGCGCGGAAATCGAGCCCCTGCACCGTGTTGTAGGGGATGAGGTTCACCTTGGAGTCGACGCCCTTGAGCAGGTCCGCCACGGCGTGGGCCTGGTCGGTCGAGTCGTTGAGCCCCTTGAACAGGGTGTACTCGAAGGTGACCTGCAGGTCCGTGGCGGCCTGGTAGTCGCGCACCGAGCGCATGAGCTCTTTGAGGGGATAGCGGCGGTTGATGGGCATGATCGTCGCGCGCAGGCCGTCCTCGGGCGCGTGCAGGCTGATGGCCAGGCGCAGCTTGAGGCCGCTCTCGCGCAGGGCGTCGATGCCGGAGGCGATGCCGCAGGTGGACAGGGTGATGTGGCGCGGGCCCCATTGCCGGCCCGCCGGGTCGAGCAGGGCGCTCATGGCCTCGCGCACGTTCCCCCAGTTGTGCAGGGGCTCGCCCATGCCCATGAGCACCAGGTTGTGCAGCTCCGCGCCCTGGTCAGCCTCCATGGCCCGCACCTGGGCCACGATCTCTCCGGGGCTCAAATTGCGGGCGAAGCCGCTCTCGCCCGTGGCGCAGAAGGTGCAGCCCATGGCGCAGCCCACCTGGGTGGAAAGGCAGGCCGTGTTGCGCCCCTCATGGGGAAGGAACACGGACTCCACGAGCTGGCCGTCGGCGCATTGGAAGAGGTACTTCGCCGTGCCGTCGCGCTGGCTGCGCTGGACGCGGTAGGCGCCCAGGCTGGAGAGCCGGTAGTCGGCGCACAGGCGTTCGCGCAGGGCCTTGCCGAGGTTGTGCATGCCGCTGAAATCCGTGGCCCCGTGTTTGTAGACCCACTCGAAAATCTGGCCGGCCCGGAAGGGTTTTTCACCCAGGCGCCCCAGTTCCTCGATCAGGCTGGCTTTGGACAGGCCCAAAAGGTCTTTTTTAAGGTCGATGGAAGGGCTGGGGGTCATTATTTTCACAAAAGAGAACAGGACAGTATTTTCTAATATAACCGAAGTGCCGGAGGCTTGGAAGCCCCAGGGCGCCGGCTCCGGCCATAGTCCATATTTTGAAACTCAAATCAGGGGCCTGCAGATTCCGAAATTCTTAACTTTACTTTATTAAAATCTAACACGAAAATTACAATTGACCACTCGCCCTGTTCTCGCGCACGGGATCATCACCAAGCAGCCAATCCTTTGCCTGCAGGAGGCCCCTCATGTGGACCGAAATGGAAGCGGACGCGTCCGTCGTACCCCAGGCGCATGAACGCCGCTGTCATCAGCGCGACGATCTCTGTTTCAAGGTCCGCTTCTGCGTGCTCGGCGTCTATGACGCGCTGCGGGTCCTGGACCACCTTGAGCAGGGCCTGGCCGCCCAGCACGGCAGCGCCCTCACGGAATCCTACACCCAAAACCTGTCCTCGGGCGGCCTGGGCCTGTACGGGCGCCTGGACCCCCGCGGCGGACCGGTGATCAAGGAAGGGGACTTTTTGAAGATCGAGATCCAGCCCCCGCGCGTCGAGGGCACGGTGCGCTGCCTGGGCGAAGTGGCCTGGGTGGAGGTCGACAGCGACGCGGAAGTGTTCAGGGCCGGGGTGTCCTTCCTGGGCGTGAACCCGGAGGACCTGAAAAAATTGCGGGGCTCCTCGGACTAGCCCCGGAACACGAAGTAGGCCGCCCCCAGCAGGCACAGCCCCGCCCATAGGTAGTCCAATTTGATCGGCTGGCCCATGTACAAAACCGCGAAAGGTACGAAGACCGCCAGGGTGATGATCTCCTGCGTGATCTTCATCTGACCCAGGCTCAAGGTCTCCGCGCCGGCCCGGTTCCCCGGCACCTGCAGGCAATATTCAAACAGGGCGATGCCCCAGCTAACCAAAATGGCGATCCACAGCGGCTTGGAACGCAGATCCTTCAGGTGCGCGTACCAGGCGAAGGTCATGAAGAGGTTGCTGCCGCACAGAAGCAGGATGAAGCGAAGCCTGGAGGGCATCAAATTCCCTTGGGGAGGGCCGTCTAGCCCCCCGTCCTAGTTGAAGATTCCGGTGATGGGTTTCGCATGGGCCGCCAGGCCCGGCGCTTTGAGTCCGTAGAAGCCGCACAGGGTCCGCAGCACGCCGTAGTGGTCCGTCTTCCTCTTGATCTTGCCGACCTTGACGCCCTGGCCCAGGATGAAGGTGGGGATGCGGTTGCCCTCGGCGCCGTTGTCCTCGTCCCAGGTGACGATGAGCAGGCTGTTGTGGGTCAGGCACCAATCCTTGTAGGCCGAGAGCTTGTCCCTGAGCCAGGCGTCCGCTTCGGTGGGCGTGCCGTTGTGCATGTCGTTCTCGAGGTTGGGAACGACGAAGGCCACGGTGGGAAGCCTGGAAAAGTCGGCCGGAAAGGCGGAGAAGGGCTGGTTGCAGTCCGCCGGAAGCTTGGAGAAGTCGACCCAGGAATTGTGCTTGCGGCGGTAGCCGTTGGGGTTCAGGTCCGCGCAGCCCGTGTCGCCCGCGGCGGGCAGGTCCTCGGAATAGCCGACGAAACTCAGGCCGGCGGCGCGCAGGAGCGAAGCCAGGTTGTCCGCGGCGAAGGGGCTGCCCGGCGGAGGGCAGGTGTCCGGCGGGGATCCGAAGGTGTCCCCGGCGAAGAGGGCCAGGTAGTTGGGTTCGCTGGGGTGGGTGACCGCGTGCGAACGGGTCAGCAGCGCGCCGGACTGGGCCCATTGGTTGATGGTGGGGCAGTCCACGGACCCGATGATCTGGGAAAAGGAATGGTTCTCCTCGATCACGAGCACGACATGGTCCGGCGCGGCCCGGGCCACGGAAGCCAGCAGGCACAGGCCCGCCAGGATCAGGTTTTTCATGGGCGGTAAGCTCCGTTTAGGCATGACTCCTCCACGTTTTGGGCGAAAGCGGGGACCCGGACTTTCTTGTATGCCCTCTGCGGCCGCATGGAAAGAGACGTTCTCGTTAACGATTCCGGCCGCGCACGGCCTTCACAAGACCGGGCCCGGGCCCAGGGGCCAGCGGCCGGCCGCGCCCTTCCTCAGCAAAATCACCAGCGCGTTCTTGGCCCCGATGCAGGCCAGGCGCAGGGGCTGGCCCTGGGCCAGCAAACCGGCCACCAGGGTGGCCAGGATGCAGCCCGTGCCGCGGGTGTTGGGCGTTTCCAGCCGGGCGCCGTCGATCCACAGCCCCGGCGCGGTGTCGAACAGGTAATCCGGCACGCGTGGCCCCGACAGATGGCCGCCCTTCATGAGCACGGCCTTGAAGCCGAGCGCCCCCAAGTCGCGCGCCGCGCTTTCCATGCCCGCCGCGTCCGTGGCCGCCTCCCCGCCCAGCAGCACCGCGGCCTCCGCGAGGTTGGGCGTCAGGACCGTGGTCCTCGCAGCGAAGAGCCCCCGCAGGGAGCCCGCCATGCCCGCGTCGGCAAGGGCGCCGCCGGGCGTCGCGGACAGGACGGGATCCAGCACCAAGGGGCCTGAGAAGCCGGAGAGGGCCTGGGCCACGGCCCGGGCCAGGGGATCCGAGGGCAGGAGCCCGATCTTGACCGCGCCCACGGGCAGGCTGCGCAGGGCCGCGGCGATCTGCTCCTTGAGCAGGTCCGCGTCCACGGGCTGCACGCGCTTCACGCCCTGCTGGTCCTGGACGGTCAGCGCCGAGGCCACCGGGGCCACGAACACGTTCAGCGCCGCCCCTGCGCGCAGGTCCGCGGCCAGGCCGGCGTGGCCCGTGGGGTCCAGGCCGCCGATCGCCAGCACCACCGCCGGGTGGCTCATCGGGTGGACTCGAGCATGCAGGTGACTCCTGAACTGGACAAAAGTCCCCCGGCCTCGCGTTGACGGGGGGACGGCGGCGGGGGCATACTTTGCCCGTCAAAAAAAAGGAGCAGCCATGGACCAAGACGACCACGAATCCCCAGCCGGCCCCCTGGCGCCCCAGGAGATAGACCGCCTGATGGCGCTGGACGCGCAGACGCGCGCCGAATGGACCCTGGAGGACTGCGCCCGCTACGAGCAGGCCTGGGGCCTGGCCGACGCCAAAGGCTGGGTGGTCTTCAAGCTGGACGGGGCCCCGGAGGGCCGCAGCCCCTGGGCCCTGCCGCTGTGGCCGCGCCAGGAGCTGGCCGCTCTGGCCTCCCGCTCCGCGGACGAGGTGCCCCGCCGCTTGGATTTGGAGGCCCTGCTGGAGGCCCTGCTCCCCGAGGTCGGGGAACGCGGCTGGCAGGTGCTGGTCTGCCCGGTCCAGGACCAGGGCTTCAGCGAAGGCGCGCCGGAATTCCGCGCGCGCCTGGCCGAGGCTTGGAGCGAATTGAATGAGGAAGAATCCTAAGCCGCGCGGCGCGGGCCAAGGCCAATCAGGGCAGACAGTGCCCCGCCTCCCAATATAAAAAATCACGCTCAACTTTAGCGACGCTGACGAGGGCCGGTTCCTCGTAGATCTCCAGCAGCGTGCCGTTCTTGCTGACCACGTAGGCCTTGTCCCATTCCACGCCGGCGGGCAGGGGCATGTCCGGAATCAGGCAGGGCGGATGCCCGGGGGCCGGCCAGGGCGTGGCGATGTCCTTGGGGTTGCGGAAGACCACCAGCAGGCGCGTGTTCAGCCACTCGAACAAGCGGGCCTGGTCCTGGAAATGGGACACGAAGGCCATGGCGTCCGAATCGTTCCTGGAGAGGAACAGCAGCAGGGCGTGCTGTTTCTTGCGCAGGTCCACCAGCTCCAGGGACGTGCCGTCCGGCCGTTTGAGGAACAAATTGGGAAAGGGCTGGGTTTTGAGGAGGGCGCTCATTCGATCAGGTCGTCCGCTTGGTCCACGGCGCTGGCCACCGCGGGAGGAAGTTCGCCCAATTGCACCACGTAGGCGGTCCGGGATATGGCCACCGAGCTCGCGGGCGCGGCCGGCACCGCGGAGCTGCGAGGACGCTGCAGCATCCTCGAGGGAGGGGCGCCGGGTCCGGAAGCCAGGGGCCGCGCCAGAGGCTGCATGGGCGGGGAGGGAGGGGGCGGAACAGCCAGGCTTTCCGGCGACAATCCCAATCCTGCCCGGGCCCGGTTCAAAAGCTCCCAGTACGGCGCGTCCTCGATCTGGGCCTGGTGCAGGCGCTCGAAGATCTGCCGGGCCTCCTCGAACATTCCCTCGGCCAGGCACACTTCGCCGGTGGTCCGCAAAACCGTGCGGTCCTGCTGCGGCACGGTCTTCTTGACTTGGGGCGCGAGGCCCGCGGCCGGGGCCGGCAAGGGAAGCGGAGCGACCAGCGGCGCTGGGGGAGCCGGGACCGCGGCGACCGGGAGGGGCGGCGGCGGGACGGGAGCGGGGGGCGGGAGGGGGGCGGGAGCGGGAGCGGGGGCGGGCGCAAGGCCGCTGGTGCGGCCCTGGGTCCAGCGGACATACACGGATGCCGTGGCCCGGTCGCCGCGTTCCAGCGCAGCGCGCCCGAGTCCCTTGAAAAAATTCTGCACGTCGACGTTGCCCAGGTCCAGGCGGGCGGCCAGGCGGTCGGCCCGCTCGCTTTCGCCCGCCTGCAGCAGGAGCGCCGCCGCCAGGGGCCCGGACTCCTCCCCCGCCGGGGAGGGGAGGCGCTTGAAGAGCGCCACGGCCCTCTCCGCGGAGCCGGCCTGCAGCGAGGCCAGGACCGCCGCCTTGATGTAGCGGATGCCTTCGGACTCCTTGTTCTCGAACTTCAGGCATGCCAGCAGGGCTTCCAGGGATTCGGCCTGGTCGGGCTTGAGCTCGAGCACCCGTTCGAAATAGGGGCGGGCCTTGGACTTCACCCCGTGGGCGTAAAAGGCCTGGGCCACGACGAGGTACTGCTCCGCCGCCTCGTCGACGCGGTTCAGGCGGACCAGGAGGCTGGCCAGGCGCTGGTAGCTGATGGTGTGGTTGGGGAACTGCCCGATGGCCGCGTGGTAGCTGGCCACGGCCTTGTCGTACTGGCCCGCCACCACGGCGTCCTCCGCGGCCACCAGCAGGCTCAGGAGGCGGAGGCGGGTCTGCGCCGCCGAGTCGAGGGTGCCGGGGTCGAGCTCCAGGATCTTGTGGTGCACGGCCAGGGCCATGTCGGCCCGGCCCAGGCGGTTGTAGGTTTCGGCCGCCTGGTTGTACTGCTTGTAGGCGGCGGAATGGGCGCCGGTGTAGGCGTAGACATCCCCGGCCTGGGACCGCGCCTCGGGATCCTCGGGATCGAGCGCCAGCAGCCGCTCCAGCTCCGCGCGCGCCTCCGCCGTCCGGCGCTGGGTCAGCAGGGTTGAGATGCTTTGGAAGATCGCTTGCGATGCCTGGCTCATGTTCTCGGATAATACCATCCGGGCGACGGCGCCGCCACGTTGACCGAAGCGGGGACGGGGTTTAAAGTGGACGCCCCACCGACGAGGAATCCTTGCCCCAGAAAACCCCTTTGTCCCTGTCCGCGGACGCCCAGGACACGGCTTGGCGCCGACGCCTGATGCTTTGGGGCCAATGGCTGTTGGTCGCCGCCCTTTTGACGCTGCCCCTGGTATTCTGCACCCGCACCCAGGACCAATTCGAACTCCCCAAACAGCTCCTGCTGAGGGCCCTAAGCAGCCTGCTCCTGGGCGGCCTGCTGGCCCTGGCCCTGGCGGACAAGGAGCTGCGCTGGCGCCGCACGCCCCTGGACTGGCCCGTGCTGGCCTGGAGCCTGTGGCTGATCGTGGACACCGTCCATTCGGTGAGCCCGGCGGTCAGCTGGCGCGGCGAATACGAGAATTTCGCCGGCAGCCTGACCCAATTGAATTATTCGGCCCTGTTTTTCCTCACGGTCCAGTTCATCCACCGCCCCGACAAGGCCTTCACGGCGGCCAAGGCCCTGCTGGCCGCCGCGCTGGGCTCCGCCCTCTACGCCCTGATGCAGGCCCTGCAGCGCGACTGGGTCGGCTGGTCCGCTTCGACCGTGGTGGCGGACCGCTTTTTCGGCTCCCTGGGCAACCCCAATTTCCTGGGGGGCCTGATGGCCATGGCCATCCCCCTGAAGCTGGCCATGGACCTCGAGGCCGTCCGCAGGGAAAAACCCGCGGACACGGAGGCCCCCTGGCGCTGGCTGGTGGCCGGAGCCCTGGTCCTCACCTATGTCTTCCAGGGCCGCGCCGACCTGCTGGACCCCTTCGTGGCCCACGCCGGGGCCAGCGCCAGCAGCGCGGCGGTGCTCTGCCTGTGGCTGGCTTCCCTGGCCGCGGCGCCGCTGCTGAGCCGCGCCGGCAGGCCGCGCACGGCATTTTGCCTGGCCCAGGCCGCGGACCTGCTGGTGTTCTTCCAGGCCCTTGCCAACACGGCTACGCGGGGGGCCTTCCTGGGCCTCATGGTGGGCCTGGCCGTCCTGGCCCTGGGCTGGCTCGCCCTGCGCCCCGCGGGCCCGCAAAGCCTCCTCCACCCCGGACGCCCGGCCTTGCGCGCCGCCGCGGGCCTGGGACTGCTTTCCCTGGCCCTGGTGGCCGCCCTCACCGGCCTGGGTCCCGCCTTCCGCCAGCGGACCCTGGCCTCCTTGAAGGATCCCGGCGGCGCACTGGAGGTCTCCCGTTTGGAGATCTGGGTGCCGGCGCTCAAAATTTGGAAGGCCAATCCGATCGCGGGCACGGGGGTGGACACCTTCAAGACCGTTTTCCCGTCCTATAGCCTTTCGCGCTTCGCCAAGTACGACGGCGAAAACGTCTCCTCGCGCATGGCGCATTGCGAGCCCCTGCAGGTGCTCTCCACCGAGGGCGCGGTGGGCCTGCTGCTGTGGCTGTGGCTGTGCGCGGCCGCCTTCATCGCCTGGTGGCGCGTCGTGAAGGGGAACGGCGAGCCCTCCGAACGCGTGCTCCTGCTGGGCCTGGGTTCCCTGGCCGCCGCCTACCTGGCGCAGAACCTGGTCAGCTTCGGCATGTCCGCGATCAGCGCGCCGTTCTGGATCTGCCTGGGCCTGCTCTTCTTCGCCTCCCCTTTGCCGGAGCCCCGCATCCGCGGCCCGAAGCTCGGCTGGGGGACCGCCCTGGCCCTGGGGGCGCTGCTCGCCGCGGGCGGGATCTGGCTGGACAGCCGGACCCTGCAGGCGGACATGGACTACGCCTTCGGCAACGAGCTCCAGGAGGGCCTGCCCACCCTGGACAGCGCCCCGCTGGACGAGCTGCGCGGCACCGTCAGCCTCACGCTCAACGGCCTGGACAGCTGGGGTCCCCTGTCGCCGGACCTGGACGCGGAGGCCGCCCTCTGGCGCCGCAGCGTCGCGGACTCCGAGGCGCGCCTGAGCCAGTCCGCCCCAACCTACGACGCGCTCCCCTTCTACCAGCGCGCCGCCGGCTCCCTGATGATGGTCCTGGCCGCGGCCCACCTGGAGGAGGCCGTGCGCCTCTGCCCCGACGAGGTGAAGTACGAGGTCTACCTGGGCCTGTGCTACGAGGAGCTCTTCCGCCGCTGCGACCCCGAGCGCCGGACCCTCTGGTTCCAGGCGGCCTACAACGCCTACACGCGCGGCTGCGAGCTCAACCCAGGCAACGCCTACTACCGCGGCAACCTGGCGCGCCTGTGGAGCCAGGCCGCCCAGGGCGGCAACCGGCAGTTCTTTGAGCAGGCCCAGGCCTATTACCTCCAGGCCGTCGCCCTGGCGCCGGTCACGCGCCTCTTCTACGAGAACCTGATGGGCATGCAGGCCAGCTTCGCGGACGTGGCCGACGCCGACGCGCTGATGGACACGGTGGAGGCCCGGGACAAGGAGCTGGCCCCGGTCCTGCTCATGGAGGCCGCCGGCACCTTCTTCCAGTGGCGCGACTCGAACCTGTCGGCCTGGAACGCCCAGGCCAAGGCCGCGGCCCAGGCCGCGGAGCTGGACTGGACCGCCCGGGCCGTGGCCCTCGACCCCACCAACGCGTCCTACGCCCTTTCGCTGGGCGTTTTCTACCTGCAGGCCGGGCGCCGCGCCGAGGCCGGGCTATGGGCCCACAAGGCCCTGGCCTTGGACCCCGGGCTCGATGCGGCCAAAAATTTCATCAAGGAAAACCGTTTATAGGCCCGGAAAGGCCATCAATACACGAACGGAATGAGTTTCTTCACCTTGGCCGCATAGGCCCCATAGTCCGGACCGAATTGCTCCCGCATGAAAGCCTCCTCCGTGGCCATCTTCAGGTGGAAGGAAATGGCCGCCAGCACGAAGCCGAGCAGGGCCCCGCGCCGGCCCTCCTCCAGGGCCACGCCGAAGGACGCGCACAGGATCCCCGTGTAGATCGGGTGCCGGCTGTAGGCGTAGGGGCCGCTTTGGATGAGCTGGTGGTCCTCCTTCAGCGTCACCGTGCCGCTCCAGTTCCTGCCCAAGGCCGCCCGCGCCCAGACGCTGTACAGGAGCCCCAGCAGGCACAGCGCGACCCCGCCCCCCTGGATGAGGGCCCCGGACGGCACCCAGGGCGCGCCCAGCCCGAAAGCCGAATAGGGCGAGAAGAGCAGGAAATAGCCCGGGATGAGGAAAATCCTCTGGGCCACGAAGGACGGGATGCTCTCGCGGCGGACGGTTTTTTTCGCGCTGAAGGCGGCGGCCAGCCAGACGACGCACCACAGCAGGCAGATGAAGCGGACGCTTTGCGCGTAGGGATTCACGGACGGCCTCGAAGCTGGAACGCGGTCGCTAGTGGAACTTCTTGCCCTGCCGCAGCATGTCCAGGATCACCTCGAAACGGCGGGCCCGGGTCCCAGGCTTCTTGGCCGTCTGCAGGCGGTAGCTGATGGCATAAAGGTTGGCCCGGTTCAGGGTCAGGAAAAAAGCCCCGGCCTTTTTGTCCTTGGCCAGGGCCCGGCGGAGATCCTCGGGGATGGTATGGGCGGACGGGGATTCATAGGCCAGGTCCCAGCGCCCGTCGGCCTTGGCCGCGTCCACCTGGGCCCGGCCCGCCGCTTGCATGCGCCCTTCCCTGATCAGCCGGGCCACGTGCCCCCGGTTGAGTTTGGACCAGGTGCTGCGCGCGCGGCGCGGGCTGAAGCGGTGGATCCAGGACAGCGCGTCCAGGGAGCGGACCTGTCCGTCGATCCAGCCCCAGCACAGCGCCTCGTCCAGGGCCTCGGCGTAGCTGATGCTCGCGACGCCGCTGCCTTTTTTGAAGAAGCGTATCCAGATCCCCTGGGACCCGGCGTGGTTCCTTTTCAGCCATGCGGCCCAGGCCTTCGCCGCGGGGAAGGGGACGACGGCCCCGCCGTCCGGCGCCGGGGTTTTCCCTTTCGCCACGGGGCTCATGCCCCGGAGGCCATGGCCGCGAGCGCCTGGACCGTGCGCCAATTGCGCATGGTGCAGACGGTCTTGAGCGCGGAGTCGAAGTAGGCGTTGGTGAGCTTTGTGCGGGCGCTGCCCTTGGGGAAGTGCAGGTAGATCTCCCAGCCGGACACCGCGAAGGCGTCGCCGGGGGAGCGCCCGGGATCCAGGGCCTTGAGGGCCGCGGCCGACGGCTTGTCCGCCATGAACCCGACGTGGAGATGCCCGGGATCCGCGCCCTTCGCCAAGAACGGGTTCGCCTTGAGCACGGCGGCCATCTGCGCGCAGCTGCGAAGGACCACCGGCGCCTCAAAGCCGGCCTTCTTCAGGATGGCGGCCTGCAGGGCCGCGGGCAGTTTGGCCGCGGCCGGCTCGGACGCCTCAAACACCGCGTTGCCGCTCTGGATGTAGGTGCGCACCTGCGCGCAGCCGAGGCTTTCCAGCATCGCCGCCAGGTCCTGCATGGGCAGGCTGTGCTTGCCCCCCACGTTGATGCCGCGCAAAAGCGCCAGATAGCTCATGTGTTCAGGATTTTTTGCGGCCAAGGAAATACCAGAGCGCCAGGCCCAGCACCGGCAGGAAAAAGATCATCAGGATCCAGATGGCCTTTTTCACGCCCTCGTCGCGGGACCGCAGGATTTCAACGATGGCCCAGATATCCAGGACCAGGACGACCAAACCGGCCAGATAGAAGGCCATCATGGTGAGCACCCCGAGAACGCCGACGAAAGCCAGCAGGAAGAGGAACGTCGCGAGCACCAACGCGATCCAAAACAGAACGGTCATCATGGCGCCTCCCTTGTCCAAAGGAATCTCACAGCCAGGCCTCCAGGCCCAGATCCTCCAATGCCCGCAAACCCTCCGGATCCACGGCCACCTTCAAGCCCGCCCTCTGCACCACTTTGCGCTGCCCGTCGACCAGGTGCAAGCTCAGCGCCGCCGCGCCGGGCCGGGCCTTGGCCCAGGCCAGCAGGGCTTCGGCCCCGCCCTGGCCAGGGCGCAAACGCACGTGCAGTTCCCCGGCCCTGGCCAGGGCCTCGTCCAGGGACAAAAGCTCCTCCGCGGAGATTTTCGCCTCGTCGCCGCTCATGTCCAGGCGCCCGCGCACCAGCACCCGGGCGTCCTTGCGGGCCTGGGGCCGGGCGCCCTCCAGGACCCGCGGCCACAGGATCACCTCGCAGGAGCCGCCGAGATCCTCCAGCGTCAAGCGGGCCATGGCTTCCCCGCGTTTGGTGGTCTGCTGCTTCACCGCCGACACCAGCCCCCCCGCGATGACCGCGGAGCCGTCCTTGCCCTCGGCCAGGGAGGAAAGCGGGGCGCAGCGAAGCGCCTTCAGGGCGCCCAGCCAGGGGTCCAGGGGATGGCCGCTCAGGTAGAAGCCCAGGGCCTCCTTCTCGTGGGCCAGGCGCTGGGCGTCCTCCCACGGCGCGGCCGCGGGCCCGGCCTGGGCCTCCGGCTCCACGGTCAGGCTTTCGTCGCCGAAGAGGCTGCCCTGGCCCGACTCCCGTTCCGCGCGCGCCCGCGCGGCGCGTTCCACGCTGTGCGGCAGGCCCTCCAGCAGGGCGGCGCGGCCGGCGATACCCTGGCCTGAAAGCCCGTCCATGGCCCCGGCTTTGATCAGGTATTCCACGGCCTTGCCGTTGGCCAAGGCCGGATCGCAGCGCTCCAGCAGGTCCTGCAAGGACGCGAAGGGCCCCGCGGCCCTCACCGCCACCAGGGAATCCATGGCGGCCTCGCCGACATGCCGCACCGCGGCCAGCCCGAAGCGCAGGCTGTCCCCTTCCAGGCTGAAGCGCGCGCCGGAGGCGTTCACGTCCGGGCCCAGCACGCCGACCCCTCCGCGGCGCGCCTCCGCCAGGCTGGCCTGCACGCGGTCCGGGTTGCCCATCTCGGCGCTCAGGATCGCGGCGAAAAAGGCGCCGGGATGGTGGGCCTTGAGCCAGGCGGTCTGGTAGGCCAGGGCGGCGTAGGCCGCGCTGTGGGCCCGGTTGAAACCGTACTCTGCGAAGCGCGCCAGCAGGTCGAAAAGGGGCTCGGCCTTGGCCGCGGGCACCCCTTTGGAGGCGCAGCCCTCCACGAAGGAGCGGCGCTGCCTCTCGAGCAATTCCGGGTCTTTCTTGCCCATGGCCCGGCGCAGCAGGTCGGCGGCGCCGGCGCTGAAGCCCGCCACCTCCATGGCCACGCGCATGACCTGCTCCTGGTACACGATGACGCCGTAGGTGTCCTTGAGGATCGGCTCCAGGGCCGGCAGGTCGTAGCGCACCGGCACCGAGCCTTCCCGCCTGCCGACGTACTCGTCGATCATGCGCATGGGCCCGGGCCGGAACAGCGCGATGAGCTGGTCCAGGTCGTCGACGCCGCGGGGCTTGAAGCGCTTGAGCAGGTCGCGCATCCCCCAGCTTTCCAGCTGGAACACGCCGTGGCTGTCGCCCTGGCCCATCATGGCGAAGACCTTCTCGTCGCCGTCCGGCAGCCTGTCGAGGTCGGGGACCCTTCCGCCGGAGGCCAGGATCAGGCGGCAGGCCTCGTCCAGGATGGACAGGGTGCGCAGGCCCAAAAAGTCTATCTTCACCAGGCCCAGGCGTTCCAGGGAGGCCATGTCGAACTGGGTCACCACGCCCGCGTCCCCGGAACCCCCGCCGCAGAGGGGCACCTCGTCGGCCAAGGGGCCCTGGCCGATGACCACCCCGGCGGCGTGCGTGCTGGCGTGGCGGGCCAGGCCCTCCAGGGCCCTGGCCGTGTCGAGCAGGCGCGCGGTCCGCGGTTCGGCCGCGGCGGCCCTCAGCTCGGGGCTGGCCTCCAAGGCCCGTTCCAGGGTCATGTCCGGCTCGGCCGGCACCAGCTTGGCCAGGGCGTCGACCTCGCCGTAGGGGTGGTCGAGGGCCCGGCCCACGTCCCGCACGGCCGCGCGCGCGGCCATGCGGCCGAAGGCGATGATCTGGGCCACCCGCTCGCGCCCGTATTTTTGGACCACGTAGGCGATGACTTTTTCGCGCCCGGTGTCGGCGAAGTCCACGTCGATGTCCGGGGGGCTCACCCGCTCGGGGTTGAGGAAGCGCTCGAAAAGGAGCCCCTTGGCCAGGGGGTCGATGGCCGTGATCCCCAGCAGATAGGACACCAGTGAGCCCGCCGCGGACCCGCGGCCCGGACCCACGCGCACGCCCATGGCGCGGGCGGCGGCGACGAAATCGGCCACCACCAAAAAATAGCCCGCGTAGCCCAGGCGCCCGATGACCCCCAGCTCATGGTCTAGGCGGTCGAAGGCCTGGGCGGCCTTGCCGTAGCGGCCGGGCAGGGCGCCCAGGCAGAGGGAGCGCAGGTGCTCCAGGGGATCGTGGGCGCCGGGGGGGAGGTCGAAGGCGGGCAGCCGCAGGCCGGTCTTGGGCAGGACAAAGGAGCAGGCCGCGGCCACGGCCAGGGTGTTGTCCACGGCCTGGGGCGCCCAGGAGAACAGCGCGCGCATCTCGGCTTCGCTCTTGAGGTAGAACTCCTCGCTGTCGAAGCGCATGCGCTTGGGGTCGTTGACGCTGGTCGCCGTCTGGATGCACAGCAGCACCGCGTGGGCCTCGGCGTCGCCGCGGTCCAGGTAATGGCAGTCGGGCGTCGCCACCAAGGGCGCATCCATGTCGCGCGAGAGCTTGGCCAGGGCGGCGTTGACCCGGGCCTGGTCGGCCAGCCCGTGGTCCTGGACCTCCAGGTAAAAATTGCCGCGGCCGAAGATGTCCTGGTAGGCCTCCGCCACGGCGCGGGCCGGGGCTTCCTCGCCCCTCAGCAGCAGCGAGGCGATCTCGCCGGACAGGCAGCCGGACAGGCAGGTCAGGCCTCGGGAGTGCTGGGCCAGCAGGGCCTTGTCCACGCGGGGCTTGTAGTAGAAGCCCTCCAGGTAGCCCTTGCTGCTCAACTGCATCAGGTTGCGCCAGCCTTCGGCGTCGCGGGCCAGCACCACCAGGTGGTGCCCGGCGTCGGAGGCGCCGTGGCGCCCCTGGCGGTCGAAGCGGGAGCCGGGCGCGACGTAGAGCTCGCAGCCAAGGATCGGCTGGACCCCCTGGGCCACGCAGGCGTCGTGGAATTCGACCGCGCCGTGGAGGTTGCCGTGGTCCGTGAGGGCGCAGGCCGGCATGCCCAGCTCGCGGCAACGGCGGGCGAGCGCGGGCAGGCGGATGGCCCCGTCGAGCAGGCTATATTCGGAATGGACGTGGAGGGGGACGTAGGCCAAGGCCGGGCCGCGTGGAAAGGGAGGCGAAAAAAATCAGGGCGCTGCTGCGGCCTGAAGGCAGACCAGGGTGCCTCTGCGGCCCGCCACCAGCACGCGCCCGGCGGACTCGGCGGGCGCTGCGAAGACGCCGCCGGGGATCTGCATGCTCCAAAGCTTGGCGCCGGTCTTCAGGTCCAGCACATAGAGGTTGCCGTCGAAGGAGCCGACCCAGACCAGGCCGCCGCTGACCAGGGGGGAGGCCAGGACGTAGTCCTTGGTCTTGAAGCGCCAGCGCAGGTCGCCGGTCTTCGCGGTCAGGCAGTACACGGAGCCGTCCGCGGAGCCGAACACCAGGGAGCCGTCCGCGGCCAGCGCCGGGCTGCTCATGATTCCCTTGGAGGTGGCGAAGGTCCAGGCCACGCCGCCGTCGGTGAGCGTCAGCGCGTAGAGGCGGCCGTCCGCGCAGCCCAGGTAGGCGCGCTCCGTGTCCATGGCCGGCACGGTGTTGAAGGCGTCCCGCGCGCGGTAGTTCCAGCGCAACTGGCCGTCGCTGAGCCCGATGCCGTAGACGTCGGAATCGTGGGATGGGAACACCACCAGGCCCGCCTCCTCGGCGGCGCCGTTGTCGTGCAGGATGCCTCCCGTGCGCAGGGACCAGTGCACCAGGCTCCTCAGGTCGAAGCCGTAGATGAAGTGGTCGTCGCTCCCGAAAACCAGGTGGCCGCCGTCGACCAGCATGGGGGAGAGCACGTCGCCGTCGCTGTGCGGAACGTCCGAGCCGCCGCAGTAGGAGGCCCCCAGGCTGCCGTCGGCCTGGGAGAGCGAGTACACGCAGCCGTCCACGCAGCCGACATAGGCGCGCCCCTGATACAGGGCCGGTGCCGATCCCCACACCCTGTCCGGAAGGGCCTGCATCCAGCGCTGCGCGCCGCTGTCCAAATCGATGCCGTAGACCCGCTTGGCCGAGGAGCCCAGCACCACCAGGCCGTTTTGCACCACGGGCGAGGAATACAGCTGGCCCTTGAGGTGGTCGGTCCACAGGACGCTGATGGGCAGGCCCAGGGCCGGCCCCCGCCCGCTGCGGGCGTTGTCGCCCTTGAAGGTGGGCCAATCGTCGGCCAGGTTCCAGGCCGTCGCGGCCTGCGGCGGGGCCTCGTCGTCCGCGCGGAGCGCCGGCGTGAACAGGAGCTGCAGGGCCAGGAGCGCCGCGAAAGCCGCGGGTTCAGGACGCATTGGTCCCCGGTTTCAGCGAAAGGGCCTGGCGCAGGGCGTCGAAGGTCAGCATGAAATATCCCTCCGATTCCAGGGGATAGGCCAGCGACAGGTGCGCCACGGTTTCGTCCCCCACCCGGGGGTCCGCGCAGGGCACCCGCAGGAAGCCCACCCCGTTGGCGCGCTCCAGGACGGGGCCGCCTCCGGGCGCGGACAGGTCCACTTGGAAGGCGCCGTCGAGTTCCAGGCGCGGCGCGCGCCCCTTGGCCAGGGCTTCGGCCGCGCTCATGCCGTGCCCGGCCAGGGCCCGGGCGATGGCTTCGCGGCTGAAGCGCGGATGCCGGCGGGGGTCGGGCAGGTGGAAGCTGACCGCCAGGGCGAAATCGGCGTCATGCGCCTTGCGGTTGAAGGCCTGCAGGGCGTCCGCTTCCTCCACCACCAGGCGCAGGATGGACGCGGCCCGGGCGGGGTCGAAACATTCGTAGCCCGGGTCGGCTTCCATCTGGCCGAGCTCGAAGCCCGCGAGGTCGAACGCGGCGCCCGCCTTCTCGGCCGCGGCCCGCGCCAGGCGCTCCTCGCCCAGCAGAAGCTCCCCGACGCCCTCGAACAGTTCGCCCTCCCGCCAGGGGTCCGAGCGCATCCATTCCTTGAGGTCGTCCAGGGGGGTGAGCTGGGCGCCCTCGCCCCGCGCGAAGAGGTCGAGCCCCAGGGCCTGCTCCACGAAGTCCGGGATCAGAAGGCCCGTGCTCAGGGTGAAGCCCAGCTCCGGGGTCATTCCCATTCGATGGTGGCGGGCGGCTTGCTGCTGATGTCGTAGACCACGCGGTTGAAGCCGCGCACTTCGTTGATGATGCGGTTGCTAATGCGCGCCAGCACCGCGCGCGGGATCTCCGCCCAGTCCGCGGTCATGGCGTCGGAGGAGGTCACGCAGCGCACCGCGCAGGTGAACTCGTAGGTGCGCTCGTCGCCCATGACGCCGACGCTGCGCACCGGCAGCAGCACGGCGAAGGCCTGCCACAGTTTGCGGTATAGGCCGGCCTCGCGGATCTCGGCCGTGACGACGGCGTCGGCTTCGGCCAGCAGGGCCAGCTTCGCGGCGTTCACCTCGCCCAGGCAGCGGATGGCCAGGCCGGGGCCCGGGAAGGGGTGGCGCCAGACGAAGGCCTCCGGCATGCCCATCTCCTCGCCCAAGGCGCGCACCTCGTCCTTGAACAGCTCCCTCAGGGGCTCGACCAGCTTGAAGCGCATCCCCAGGGGAAGGCCTCCGACGTTGTGGTGGCTCTTGATGACCGCCGAGGGGCCCTTCACCGACACGGACTCGATCACGTCGGGATAGAGGGTCCCCTGGGCCAGGAAATCGAAACGGCCGACCTTGCGGGCCTCCTTCTCGAAGACCTCGATGAAGGTGGCGCCGATGATCTTGCGTTTTTTCTCGGGGTCCTCGACCCCTTTGAGCCGCTTCAGGAAGAGGGGGCCGGCCTTGGCCACGCGCAGGTCCAGCTTGTAGCGGCGGCGGAACATGGTCTCCACCTCGTCGGCCTCGCCCTTGCGCAGGAGCCCGTTGTCCACGAAGCAGCAGGTGAGCTGTTTTCCGATGGCCTCGTGCAGGAGCAGGGCCGCCACGCTGGAATCGACGCCGCCGGAGAGGCCCAGGAGCACGCGACCCTTCCCGACCTGGGCGCGGATGTCCCGGATTTTCTGCTGGCGCAGGCCGGCCATGGTCCAGGTGGGCTTGAGCCCGGAAACGGCGAACAGGAAATTGCGCAGCATGTCCATGCCGCGTTCCGTGTGGGCCACCTCGGGGTGGAACTGCAGTGCGTAGAATCGGCGTTTTTCGTCGGCCATGGCCGCCACCGACGCGCTGGTCCGGGCCAGCACTTTGAAGCCGGTCGGCAGCTTGTCCACGTGGTCGCCGTGGCTCATCCAGACCTTTTGGCGGGCCCCCAGGCGGCGGAAGAGGGGGCTTTGGCCCTTGATGTCGACCACGGCGTGGCCGTATTCGCGGCTCTTCGCCGGGCGCACGGCCCCGCCCAGAAGCTGGCCCATGAGCTGCATGCCGTAGCAGATGCCCAGCACCGGCACGCCCAGGCTGAAGAGCTCCTGCACGGGCTTGGGGCTCCCCTTGGCGTGGACGCTGGCCGGGCCTCCCGACAGGATGATGGCCGCGGGCTGCAGGGCCCTGATCTGGGCCGCGCTCAGGGAATAGGGGTGGATTTCGCTGTAGACCCCGGCTTCCCGCACCCTGCGGGCGATGAGCTGGGTGACCTGGGAGCCGAAATCGAGGATCAGGACGAGGGCTTGTTTGGGTTGCGGCATGGCGGCCTAAGTGGGTGCTGGGGATGTGCTATTGTCGCGGAGGAGGCTTAAAAAGAAAACCCCCCTGACAGAAGGGGGCGCTTAGAGCGCCGAAGACGCGGACAACCAGCCTTTGCGCTCGGCTTTGGAATAATGCTCAATGGCATAGCGCAGCATGGTGCGCGGCATTCTATAGGCGTTCCGTCTTAAGAAACCGCTCAAGTCCTCGCGGGACACGCGCTTGCCCACTTCGCGCAGCATCCATCCCACGGCCTTGTGCATCAGGTCTTCGCGGTCGTCCATCAGGAGACGGGCCAGGCGCAGGGCGTCCTTGGACTCCCCCCGCTTGATGAAATGGTGGCAGGCCACCATGGCGATGCGGCGCTCCCACAGCGAAGGCGAGGCCGCCAGGCGGCGCAAAAGCGCGCGGTCCTTGTCTTGGAGCCAGGCGCCCAGGATGGGGGCCGCGCTGTCGTCGACCAGGTCCCAGTTGTTGACCCAGCGGGTGCCGGCCAGGTAGGCCTTCACGATCCGTCCTCGGACGGCCTCGTCCTTGGCGCCGCGGAATTGGAGGCCCCAGATCATGAGGGCCGTGAGCCGTTCCTCGTGGGCCCCGTCCTTGAGCAGGGCCAGGCTTTCCTTCAGCGGCAATTCTCGGAAGCGGGCCGCCACCACGCGTTGTTCGGGGCTGCTCACGCCCAGGAATCGGTCCCCTTCGCTGTAGCCGCCGGGCCCGGTCTTGAAGAAGCGCGCCGAGAGGCGGGCCTTTTTTTCGCTGCCCAAGGCGGCCAGGGCGGACCGCACTTGCCCTGCTTTGGGAACCGGCTGCCTCATGCTGAATGCCTTCTGGACGCTCGGCGTCCTCGGGTTAGAATGGCGCATGATCAAAAATCCGCTTTCTCCCGGCCTCGCCCTGCTCGCGGCTCTGGCCCTGTCCCTGTCCTGCGCGTCACCGCAAGGGACCTGGAAACACGCGGACGCGGGGCCGGCCGGCTTCGACTGCGACCTCCGCCGGCCTTTGGACAATGCCCTGTGGGAATCCGAACCCAAGCAGGCCACGCAGGGCCCCTGCGGGGCGGATCCGGACCTGCTGGAGACGACGCCCGATGGGCTGCGGCTGGTCCTGTGCCGGCGGAATTGGAGGCGCAACAGCTGCGCCTACGGAAGCCTCTGGAGCAAGCATCCTCTGGGATACGGCACCGTCAGCGCGGTGCTGAAGTGTCCGATCGAGCCCGGAGAGACCGCAGAACTCCTGCTGCTGGGCGACGCCCTGTCCCAGGACGGCCCCCAAAAGGCGATCGAACTCAGGTTTCTGGGCAAGGATTTGGGCGGCGTCCAGCTGCGCACCCTGTGGGACGCCAACAGCAACGACCGCGACCAGGGCCTGTCCACCTGGGTCAAGCTGGGCTTCGACCCCGGCGCGGGCTTCCACACCTGGAGCATACGCTGGGAGCCGGGGAGGGTCACCTGGAGCGTGGACGCGAGGACCTTGGCGACCACCACGCTGGCCGTGCCGCAGCGGCCGCTGACGCTGGTGCTGCGGCACTGGGTGCCTGACACCGGCGACCCGAACGAGACGGAAGACTGGAACGACACGAGCTCCGAAAGCATTCTGCAGTACGGGGCCCTGGACCGCGCGCGCTGGCCTACCTTCACCACCGTCCGCGCCCTGAGTTTCGTTCCCCTGCAATAGTCGGACCCTAATTCAACCAATAGTTCGGCGCTTCGTTCGTGATGATGACGTCGTGCGGATGGCTTTCCTTGAGACCGGCGTTGGTGATGCGGATCAGCTTGGCCTTGCGCAGGTCGCTCAGGGCCCGGCTGCCGGTGTAGCCCATGGCCGCGCGCACGCCCCCCGTCAATTGCGCCACCACGGCGCCCAGCGGCCCGCGGTAGGGGACCCGCCCCTCGATGCCTTCGGGAACCAGCTTTTGGTCCTCGACCCCGGCCTGGGCGTAGCGGTCCTTGCTCCCCTGGCGCATGGCGGAGAGGCTGCCCATGCCGCGGTAGACCTTGAACTGGCGGCCCTCAAGCAGGACGACCTGGCCCGGGCTCTCGGTGGTGCCGGCGAAGATGTTGCCCAGCATGACGCAGCTGGCGCCGACGGCCAGGGCCTTGGCGACGTCGCCGGAATACTTGATGCCGCCGTCGCTGATGATCGGCGTCCTGGTCTTGGCCGCCTCCTTGGCGCAGTCCATGACCGCCGTGATCTGCGGCACGCCGATGCCGGCCACCACGCGCGTGGTGCATATGCTGCCCGGCCCGATGCCCACCTTCACCGCGTCCGCGCCGGCCTTGACCAGGTCGCGCACGCCCTCGGCCGTGGCCACGTTGCCGGCGATCACCTGCGCCGAGGAGAACTTGCGCTTGATCAGGGCCACGGCCTTGAGCACGTTCTCGCTGTGCCCGTGGGCGGTGTCCACCACGATGACGTCGACCTCGGCCGCGAGCAGGGCCTTGACGCGCTCCTCCATGTCGGAGCTCGGGCCCACGGCCGCGCCCACGCGCAGGCGGCCCTTCCCGTCCTTGCAGGCGTCGGGGAATTTGAGGCGCTTCTCGATGTCCTTGATGGTGATGAGGCCGCGCAGCTTGCCCTCCTTGTCCACCACCGGCAGCTTCTCGATGCGGTGGTGGCTGAGGATGGCGGTGGCCTGCTCCAGGGTGGTCCCCACCGACGCGGTGATGAGGTCCTTGCTGGTCATCAGGTTCTTGACCGGCTGGGCCGTGTCCTTGAGGAAACGCAGGTCGCGGTTGGTGAGGATGCCCACCAATTTGCCGGCCTTGTCCGTGATGGGCACGCCGCTGATGCGGAAGCGGGCCATCATGCCCAGGGCCGCGCTGACCGGCTCGTCGGGGCCCATGGTCACGGGGTTGCTGATCATGCCGGATTCGCTGCGCTTGACCTTGTCCACCTCCGAGGCCTGCTGTTCCGGGGGCATGTTCTTGTGGATGACGCCCAGCCCGCCTTCGCGCGCGAGGGCGATGGCGAGTCCGCTCTCGGTGACCGTGTCCATGGCCGCGGACAGGATGGGTATGTTGAGCTGGATGGCCTTGGTCAGGGGCGTGCGCAGGTCCGCGTCGCGGGGCATGAAGTCGCTGCGCGCCGGCAGCAAAAGGACATCGTCAAAAGTCAGGGCTTCACGGATGACATCTTCGGGCATGGGGGGCTCCAGTACTCACAAGATATGGTGGAAACAAGGAATTTAGGCCCAAGATACAGGGGTGTCAACGAAGGATTAAGGACTAATGATTAAGGGCTATTCCAAAGCCGCGAGAAGGCGATGCAGGCCTTCCTGTTGGAGGGCGGCCATGCGCAGTCCGGCCACGGGTTCGTCGTTGCGCTGGCCCACCCACATGACGTCGCCCAGCAGCTTCACCACGCGGTGGTCATCGGGCAGATGGATGTCCAGGCACAGCGAGCGCCCCGCTTCAACGCCGCTGAGACCGTCCACCTTCAGGCGCAGGCCCGAGGCGGAGACGTCCAGGCTTTCGGAGCGCCTCAGGCCGTGGCGGGGGCGGCTGAGCGCCAGGCCCTCGTTGTTCAATTCGGAAAAACCGAGGCCCGCCAGGATGGCGTCGCGCTCCTGCTCGTCGACGAGGCGCGCGTCCACCCGCAAACACACGGGAACCCGGGGGCTGACACGCTTTTCCAGGGAAGATTCGGCGTTCATAGGACCGGAGAAGGCGATGGCATGCGGTGTTCTATCGGCGGGCTCTATGGGTGACGCCCGCCGCTTCATCGGATCCATTGCCGGCGGCGGTGGACAGATAGCGCTTCAAACGCCTGGTGCTCTCCTCCTCCATGGCGGCGAAACGCAGGCCGCAGACATGGGGCTTGTCGTCGTCCGAGGAGGGCTGCGACCAAATAACCTCAACCAAAGCCTTGAGCGCCACGCGCTCGTCGGGCAGATGCAGGTCCAGCGCCGCGGCCTCGCCCTGGCTCAAGGCCAGGGGCCCTTCCATGCACAGGCCACAGAGGCTCAGGTTCTTCACCCGGGAGGGCAGCATCCCCTGTCGGGGACGGCTCAGGGCCAGGCTGGCGAAAGCCAGTTCGCTATAGCCACGGCCCTCCATGATGTCCTGGACCTCGGGACCGGAGAGGGGCTTGCAATCCACCCGCATGCGTAGGGGCATGCGGCGGGAATGGCGGTTTTCTGCGGACATAGTATTGCCTCGCATCAGCGCGTTGTTAAATGATCGTAACAAAAAACGTGGGAATCTATATGGAAATATTCAACGTTCAAACGTTGATATATGACAAAATTCTTTACTTTAATACAAACGATGATTTCGCTTTTGTTTCATCCATCAGAATTTGAACCGCTTGGGCATTGGCCCGGGCCATGGCCGAGTGGAGGAGTTTGAGTCCCTCCTCCCCGCTCAAGTAGGTCGATGGAATAGGCCTACCTAGTACGAATGCGACTTTGGCAAATGGAGGCGGAACCTGGGTGCGGTCCCAGGTGCGCAAACGCCAATCCGGGCTCGCCACGCAGGCGGTGGGCACGACGCTGAATCCCGAGTCGCGGGCCACGCGCAGGATGCCGGGCTTGGCGTGGTAGGCCGGGCCCCTGGGGCCGTCCACCGTGATCGCCACATGCCGGCCGGCCTGCAGGGCTTCGCCGTGGCTCAGCATGGCCTCGGCGCCGCCCTTGCTGCTGGATCCGCGCGTGGGCGGCGGATAGCCCAGATGCCGCATGATGCCCGCGGTGAGCTCGCCGTCGAAGCTCTGGCTGGCGAGGCCCTGGATCGGATACCCGCGCCAATGCCCGATGATGGTGATGACGGTCTCGTGCCACAGGGCGAAGATGAGCGGCTTGCCGCCCTGGCCGGGGTCGGCATGGGGGTGGATGCTGGAGCGCACCCTCCAGGTGCGGGCCAACAAACCTATCCCCAAGGCCATGCAGGGCGGCAGAACGGCCAATGCGAGGTTTTGCTTGAAGGAAAAGGTTCGGCAGGTCTGGGGCAGGAAGGTCCTCATAGGGGTCCCACATCGGCAGGAGCCTTCAGTGTAGCAGCCTCGGCCCCCCGGCACACGCGCTTTCCCTTGTCCCCGGCGCCGGGCTTGCGCTATGGTAAACCGCCCCCCAACTCAAGGCTTCCATGAGCACGCGCCCCTGGACCAGCAGCTACGCATCCGGAACGCCCCTCGACCTGCCCCCCCTGGCCCAGGCGCATCTGGCCCCCTTCCTGCGCGCGCACGCCGCGGTCCACGGACCCCAGCCCGCCTTCAGCACCGTCCTTCCGGGCGGCCAGACCGGCACCCTGAGCTTCGCGGAACTGGACGCGCGCAGCGACGCCTTCGCGGTGTTTTTGCGCGAGGAGCTCAAGCTGCGGGCCGGCGACCGGGTGGCCCTGCAGTTGCCCAACTGCCTGGCCTTCCCCATCGCCGCTTTCGGCGTGCTGAAGGCCGGCCTAGTGCTGGTGAACACGAACCCGCTGTATACGCCCACGGAAATGGCCTACCAATTCAAGGACAGCGGGGCCAAGGCGCTGGTCATCTCGGATCTCTTCGCCAACAAGCTCAAGAGCTCCCTGGACGGCACCGCGGTCGAGCACGTGGTATGCGCCTCGCTGACCGAGGGCTTTCCCCTCTTCACCGGGACCCTGGTGCGCCTGGTGATGAAGTATGTGCACCGCCGCGTCCCCAAGTGCCCGGTGCCCCACCGGGAATTCGGCGCGGCCCTGGCCCTGGGCGCGGCGAAATTGAGGCAGGGCGCGGGGCTGGACGGCTACATCGCCGGGCAGGGCCCGGACAGCCTGGCGGTCCTGCAGTACACGGGCGGCACCACCGGGGTGAGCAAGGGCGCCATGCTCAGCCACGGCAACCTCCTGAGCAACGTGGAACAGGCCTACCAGTTCTGCAAGCACCGCATCGTCCTGGGGCAGGAGGTCGTCCTGGCGCCCCTGCCGCTGTACCACGTCTTCGCCTTCACCGTGAACCTTCTGACCTTCTACCGCACCGGGGCCCACGGCATCCTCATCCCCAGCCCCCGCCCCCCCTACAACCTCAAGGCGGCTTTCAAGCGCTTCGACGTGACCTGGATGTGCGGGGTCAACACGCTCTACGCCGCCCTGCTCAACGAGCCCTGGTTCCAAAAAAAGCCGCCCCGCAGCCTGAAGGTGTCCATCGCCGGCGGCGCCGCCCTGCTGGGGGCCGTGGCCGAGCGCTGGAAACAGCTGCTGGGTGAAAGCCCCACTGAGGGCTACGGCCTGAGCGAGGCCTCCCCGGTGGTCTGCTTCAACCCCCTGGGCCAGGGCCGGATCGGCTGCATCGGCGTGCCCCTGCCGGGCACGGACGTGAAGCTGCTGCTGGAGAACGGCTCCGAAGCCGGTCCCGGGGAGATCGGTGAGCTGTGCGTGCGCGGCCCCCAGGTCATGCGGGGATACTGGCAGCGGCCCGAGGAAAGCGCCCAGGTGCTCCAGGACGGATGGCTGCGCACCGGGGACGTGGCGGGCATGGAGCCCGACGGCTTCCTGCGCATCGTGGACCGCCTCAAGGACCTCGTGGTGGTCAGCGGCTTCAAGGTCTTCCCCAATGAGGTGGAGGACTGCCTGGCCAAGCTGGAGGGCGTGCGCATGGCGGCCGTGGTGGGCGCCCCGGACGGCGACCACGGCGAGCAGGTGGTGGCCTTCGTGGTGGCCGACCCCGCGGCCGGGCTCACCGAGGCCAAGGTGCGGGAGCATTGCCGCCTGAGCCTGACCGGCTACAAGGTCCCCAAGAAGGTCGTGTTCGCGGACGACCTCCCCAAATCCAACATCGGCAAAATCCTGCGCAAGGACCTGAAGGCCGAGGCGGCCAAAGCCGTGCAGACCCGATGATCCTGTATAGCCAAGCCATCGGGCAGGGCAGTCCCCTGGTGTGCCTGCACGGCTTCCTGGGTTCGGGGGACAACCTGTGGCCCCTGGCCGACCACCTGAAGGCCTCGCACCGCAGCCTGCTCATGGACCTGCGGGGGCACGGACGCAGCCCCCACGGCCGCCCCTACACCCTGGACGGCATGGCCGACGACGTGGCCGAGACCATGGGCGCCGAGGGCCTTTCCAAGGCCGCGGTGCTCGGGCACAGCCTGGGCGGAAAGGTGGCCATGGCCCTGGCCCTGCGCCATCCCGGCCTGGTGGAGCGCCTGGTCCTCGCAGACATCACCATGGCCCAGGTCCCGCCCGTGTTCACGGCCCTCCTGGACGACATGGCGCGGGTGCCCCTCGCCGGCCTGACCCGGCGCGACGAAGCCGAGCCCTTCCTGCGCGACGCCGAGCCCCTGCTTGAGACCCGGCGCTTCCTGCTGAAGAACCTCGTGTCCACGCCCGCGGGCGGCTTCCAATGGCGCCTGGACCTGGAAGGACTGCGCGAGGACCACCCGAAAATCCTGGCCCAGGTCCCCGAAGCCGCTCCCTACCTCGGGCCGACCCTGCTGATCCACGGCAAGCAGAGCGCTATCGTGGGCCCCGAAGGGCTGGCCCTGACCCGGCGCTTTTTCCCCACCTTGAGGGTGCTGGACCTTCCCGGCGGGCACTGGATCCATGTGGACGCGAAGGACGAGTTCAACGCGGCGGTGGAGGAATTTTTGAGGTAAGCGGATGAGGGACCTGACGGTCAGGGAGGCGAACGCGATGGACGCCGAAGCCATCTGCCGGGTGCACTTGGACTCCATCCGGCGGCTGGATGGGCCGCACTATTCTTCCAAGCAAATTGAAACCTGGTGCGCGGGCAAAAGACCGGAGAGCTATGTCCAAAGCATGTCGGACGGTGAAAGCATGTTCGTCGCCATCCAAAACGGGCAGGTGGTGGGCTTCGGAGGCATTCGCCGCGATGAAATCCGGGCCGTATACGTTTCGCCGGATCATGTGCTCCTGGGGGCCGGCAGCCTACTGTGCGGAGCCTTGGAGGCTGTCGCCCGCGGGAACGGTTTCAAGTCCGTGCATCTGAGTTCTTCGATTCAGGCTGAAGCCTTTTATCTGAAAATGGGCTACAAAAAATTGGCAGACGGCCTATTCAAACTGAATCAAGAGGTGAGCTTGGAAGCGGCGAAGATGGAAAAAGTTTTACTTTAGATCCTTTGGTAAAATTCCATTATGGCTCCACAAGATCACCACCGGTGTTTCCATCAAAAGCGTTAACTGCGGGGACTTCGTCCCCGCAGTAGTGCCATAAGATCCTTTGTCCGCCAGTGAATCTCAGCCCCGCCACGGGCCGTCAAAGCGGTCCAAACGGGCCATTTTGCCTTGCCGTCCAACATGCTTACCTAAGACAAGCTCGCCCACAGCGTTGACGCTGAAATCCACGCCGGCACCGGCTCTTAGGCCCAATGCATCCCGAATGGGCTAGGGAACCGTCACTCGCCCTTTGCCGGTGACGCGCGCCTTCATGTCAGTGGTACTTGGGCAGCAGGCGGCCGTGGGCCTTGATCAGGTCGTCGCACAGGGAGCGGATCTGGTCCAGGGTCAGCTCGCTGGACATGTGCGGATCCAGCATGGCGGCCTGGTAGATGCGGTCCTTGGACTTGGTCAGGGCCGCCTCCACGGTCAGGTTCTGGACGTTGATGTTGGTGCGGTTCAGGGCCGCGCAGGGCTCGGGCAGGTCGCCGACGAAGACGCCCTGCACACCGTTCTTGTCCACGAGGCAGGGGACCTCCACCACGGCCTTGGACGGCAGGTTGGTGATCAGGCCCGTGTTCATGATGTTGCCGGCGATCCTGAAGGGCTTGCCGGTCTCCATGGCCTCCATGATGTAGGAGCCGTACTCGAAGGTGCGGGTATGGTCGAGGTTCTTGGCCGAGACCAGGTCCTTGCGCCGGCTGTTCCAGTTCTTGATCTGGCGGACGCAGCGGCGGGGGTATTCGTCCAGGGGGATGTTGAATTCCCTGATCAGCTGGGGCGCCACCTTCTTGATCCAATAGGGCGTGTACTCGGCGTTGTGCTCGGAGGACTCGGTCGTGTAGTAGCCGAAGTGCCGCATCATCTCATAGCGCACCATGTCCCAATGCTTTTTCCCGCCCTTTTTGCGTGCGGCGGCGTTCATCTTGGCGGCCCGGCGCTTGATCTCCGGGTAGAGGTCCTTGTCCCCGTCCTTGATCTCCAGCAGCCAGGCCATGTGGTTGATGCCCGCGATCTGCCAGCTCAGGTCCTGCAGACCGTCCCAGAGCCCCAAGGGCTTGAGCAGGTGCTCGGCGCAGACCTGCACGCTGTGGCACAGTCCCACGCCGCGGATGTCGCTTCCCCGCAGCACGCCGCCCATGAGCATGGCCATGGGGTTGCTGTAGTTCAAAAGCCAGGCGTCCGGGCAGACCTGCTTCATGTCTTCGCAGAAATCGAGCACCACCGGGATGGTGCGCAGGGCCCGGAAGATGCCCCCGATCCCCAGGGTGTCGGCGATGGTCTGGCGCAGGCCGTACTTCTTGGGGATCTCGAAGTCGGTCACCGTGCCGGGCTTGTAGCCGCCCACCTGGATGGCGTTGATGACGTAGTCCGCGTCCTTGAGGGCGGCCTTGCGGGCGGCCGGTCCGCAGTAGGCCGTGATTTTGGCGCGGCCCTGGTTGAGGTTGACGTTGAGGTTGTCCAGCATCAGCTTGGAGTCGGACAGACGGCCCCGGTCGATGTCGTAGAGCGCGATCTGGGCGTCCTTCAGGCTCGGCGTCAGGAGGCTGTCCCCGAGCACGTTCTTCGCGAACACGGTGCTACCGGCGCCCATGAACGTGATCTTCGGCATGCGTTCCTCCAGGAGGCGCGGACAGCTGCCCGCGCGGGTGTCTTCAGTCCGCTTTCTTGTCCTCGCAGGTGCATTTGGAGCAGGCGCCGCCGGAATGTCCCTGGGCGCTGAAGGCCAGGCGCCGGATCAGGTAATAGGCGGCGAAGGCCACGACTACGAAAACGATGATGTCTTGCGGGTGCAGGCGCACGGCTTAGCCCAGTCCACAGGCCACGGCCGCGTGGAACACCAGGGCCCCTGCGCCCCAGGCCAGCACGGTCATGTAGGAAAACGTGAAGGCGGCCCAGCCCCAGTGGCCGCTTTCCCGGCGGATCACCGCCAGGGTCGAGGCGCACTGGGCGCAGAGCGCGAAGAAGACCATGAGGCTCAGGGCCACGGCGATGGTGAACACGGGCGTCCCGTCGTCCCGGCGGGCCTGGGCCAGGGCCTGGCGCAGGCCGCCGCTGTCCCCGTCCCCGCCCGTGGCGCTGAAGATGGTTCCCATGCTGCCGATGACCACCTCGCGGGCCGGGATGCTCGCCAGGGCCGCCATGGTCACCCGCCAGTCCCAGCCCAGGGGCTCGAAGAGGGGGTTGATCGTGCGGCCCAGGCGCCCCAGCCAGCTTTGGCGCATCAGTTCGCCCTGCTCAAGCCGGTCGAGCGCCGCGCCCTCGGCGGCCTTGACCGGGGCGCTCGCGACCTGCAGCTCCACGGCCTGGCGGCGGGCCTGGAAGCCGTCGAAGAGGGCCTGGGGCCGAGGAAAGGCCCCTAAAGCCCACACCACCACGGCCACGGCCAGGATGATGGTGCCGGCGTTGGCCACGAATTCCCGGCACTGCTCCGTCACCCGGCGCGCGACCGTGTGCACGTCCGGCCACTTGTAGCCCGGCAGTTCGATCAGGAAGAGCGGGGCCGCCCCGGCTTTCATGTATTTGCGCAGCAAAAAGGCCACCGGCACGGCCACGGCCACGCCCAGGCAGTACAGCGCCAAGAGGACCAGGGCTCGCTGGTCGATGAAGCCGAAGACGCGCCGGCCCGGCAGGAAGGCGGCGATCAGGACGGTGTACACGGGCAGGCGCGCCGAACAGCTCATGAGCGGGGCCACCAGCATGGTGGTCAGGCGCTCCTTGCGGTCGGCGATGGTGCGGGTGGCCAGGATGCCCGGCACGGCGCAGGCGAAGCTGCTGAGCAGGGGGATGAAGCTGCGGCCCGACAGGCCCAGCTTGGCGAAGAGGCGGTCCATGAGGAAGGCGCTGCGGGCCATGTAGCCGCAGTCCTCAAGGATGGCGATGAAGAAGAACAGGACCGCGATCTGCGGCACGAAGACGAGGATGCTGCCGACCCCGGCGATGACCCCGTCGGACAGCAGGTCCTTGAGGATGCCCGCGGGCAGGGGGCTCAGGATGAGTTTGCCGCCCCAGTCCACGAAGGCCTCAAGAAGGTCCATGAGGGGCTGGGACCAGGCGTAGATGCTTTGGAAGATCATGCCCATCACCAGGACCAGGGCCAGCACGCCCCAGACGCGGTGGGTCAGCACCTTGTCCACCCGGTCCGAGAAGCGCACCCCCACCTCGCTGCGGGTGATGACGTCCGCCAGCTTGTTGCGGGCCCATTCGTAGCGGCCCCGGATCACGGCCGGATCCGCGGCCGCGGCGCCGTTCAGGGGCAGGCCCGGCCCCTTGGCCGCCTTGCCTTCGCCCACACAGCGCTCCATGGCCTCGGCCAGGGCCTGAAGCCCGTCCTTTTTGTGGGCCCGGATGGCGACTACGCGGACACCCAGGGCCTTGGACAGGGCCTGGGCGTCCACCTTCAGGCCTTTGGACTCGGCCACGTCGCCCATGTTCAGGGCCACCACGGTCGGAAGGCCCAAATCCATGAGCTGGGACAGAAAGTACAGGTTCCGTTCGGGGTTGCTGGCGTCGATGATGGCCAAAAGGGCCGAAGGGGCTGGGCCTTCCAGGCCCTGCAAAAGCTTCTGAACCAAGTCTTCGTCCGGGCTGAGCGCGGTCAGGGAGTAGGAACCCGGCAGGTCCACCAGTTCCACGCCGCCGCCCGGAAGGTCCCATTGGCCCACATGCCAACTGACCGTGACGCCGGGGTAGTTTCCAGTGCGCTGATTGAGCCCGGTCAGGGCGTTGAACAGGGTGGTCTTCCCTACATTGGGGTTGCCCGCCAAAGCCACCCTGAAACGGGCCGGACTCACGACGCTATGTCCACCAAAGCGGCTTCATTGCGGCGCAGGCTCAGGCGGTAGTCCCCCACCTGGATCTCCATGGGATCGCCCATGGGGGCCCGGCGCAGCACGGTCACGCGGCTGCCTTCAAACAAACCCATCTCCATCAGGCGCACGGTGGAAGCCTGCTGCAAACGCAGGCCGTCTATGGTGCCGCTCTGGCCGTCTTCAAGGAGGTCCAAGGTCAGACTCATGGTGCGCTTGCCTCAAAAGGGTATTGAATTTGAATGTCAACATTAGCTTTTCCGGACAGGCCTGTCAAATATAAACATGACTTTAAAGTAATCTTTGTGGAATGCGATTTTGACGCGTATTATCCCCCCATGCCTCTTTGTTTTCCCGCCTCCCTAAAGCGCTTTTCGTGAAACGCCTTGCCCTGGTCCTGACCGGCGGCGGTGCCCGGGCCGCCTATCAAGCCGGCGCCGTCCGCGCCCTGGCCGAACTTTGGCCCCACAAAAAAAGCCCTTTTCAGATCCTGACGGGCCTGTCGGCCGGGTCGATCAACGCCTGCCACCTGGCCCATTATTCCGACGACTTCCAAAACGGCGCCGAACGCCTCTGGACCCTCTGGAACACCCTGACCATAGACAAGGTCTTCCGCGCCGATTCCCTGGGGGTGCTGGGGAACGCGGCCTCGGTGCTGCGCGGCCTGCTTTCCGGGGGCGTGCTGCCCCGCCTGGCGTCCAGCCACCTGCTCGACAACGCGCCCTTAAGGAAACTAATTGAGGACAACGTCGACTTCGACCGCATCCACCGCCATGTGCAGGAAGGCCGTTTGCAGGCCTTCGCCGTCACCGCAACCAACTACATATCCGGCTGCGCCATCACCTTCTACGACGCCGAAGCCGGCCGCAAGGACTGGATCCGCAACAACCATCTGGGCTGGCGCTCCTCGCTCAGCTCCGACCACATCCTGGCGAGCAGCGCCATACCGGTGTTTTTCCCGCCCACCAAAATCGGGGTCGCCCACTACGGCGACGGCACCCTGCGCCTGCTCTCGCCCCTGAGCCCTTCCCTGCATATGGGCGCAACCGCGCTGATGGCCATCGGGGTGCGCAAGATCCCGGATCCCGACCGCCTGATGGAGATCAACCAGCGGCCCGGCCGGCCCATCACCTTCGCCGACGTGGCCGGCGTGGTCCTCAACGCCATGTTCCTGGACACCCTGGAAAGCGACCTGGACCGCCTGCGCCGCTTCAACCGCACCCTGCACGCCATGGACCCCCTGGCGCGCGAGGCTATGCAGCACGACTGGCGCATCATCGACGCGGAATCCCTGCAGCCCTCCAGGGACCTGGGGGCCTGGGCGGGCGGCATGACGGAACGCTACCCCTGGGCCCTGCGCCACCTCCTGCGGGGCATGGGCGTGAAACGCCGCAGCGGTTCGGACCTGGGCAGCTATGTGGCCTTCGACCACCACTACACCGGCAAGCTCCTGCGCACGGGCTACAACGACGTCATGGACCGCAGGGACAGTTTGAGGCACTTTTTGCTGACGCATTCGGAAGTTTAGGGGCGGCGGTAGCGGTCGAAAGCCCGGTTTGAAGCTGGTCGCCGTCTCGAAGATATTTCCTAAACGTGATCGAATCGAAATGAATACGGATTATACCCAGAATAGAGGGCTGGCAATTCCGCTAATGCCCTTCGAAGGCTTTCCCGTCAGGCCGAACCAAATGTGGCGAACTCAGACAGGAGGTCAGACCGAACTACGACATGTTATTGTATCCACTACACCGATACCAGCCACACACCATCTACATCAAAGTGTGCTCGGTTACTAAGGTAAATCTCCAATCCGGTAGTAAGTCAATAAAATCGAACAACGCGTCGTTTCCAGTAGGAGAAGAAAATTTTATTGATTTTGCTTTTAATAATAATTGGACTCGCGAACAAATTAATTTCGGAAAGTCTTCCCGAAACGCGAAAACCGCTATGTTATTTTGTCTTTCACAATAGATAGACCAATTGCCCGTGTCCGATGCGCAGACATAACGATCCATCAAAAATCTCCAACCAGGGGGCGCCTCTTTCTGCTCTAATGAAAATATGTAGTCCTTCGCCTCCATATCTTTTTCAATAAATATTGCTGGTGGTTCGGCCCAGTCATCTAGGGAAATATTTTTAAGATTAATCAACGCAACAACGGAAGCTTTCTCCTCACTCAAAAGTAAATTTTTCACATCGATAAAGCACGGATCGAATATCGTTCCAAAAGTATCAAAAAATAGATAATCCTCCCAATGTCCAACGATAACTTTTTTTGGGAAACACCTATCTTTACTTATGGAAGAAAGCGCGTTCAAGATTGCAGAATGCCTAGAAATATCGTTCGGTATATTCATTTTTATTGCCCCAAATTGTATTTTAGAGACTGGCCTGTGGTGTGCAACTTTAACATGTCGTATTCCCTCGGACATATCAGGCCTTTGAGTTCGCCTTAGCTCAGCGCCATATTTTGGCGCCAAGGAGGCGAAGATGGAAGAGCAGAGAGCAGGGACCGGGAGCCCTCCCGTGCCCATGGAATCACGCAGAAAGACGTACCCGCCGGAGCACAAGGCAGCGGTTTTGAAAGCCCTAGCCATCTGGACCGGCAGCCGCAGGGCATTTTGTGAGCTCCAAGGCATCAATCGCGCCACCCTCCTCGCGTGGCAGCGGAGTCCGTATCCCACCAGTGCCAGACCGCTAACCACCCCTACAAAGTACAATATGGAGCAGCGCAGGCAGGCCGTGGAAGGCTTTCTCCGAGCAGGCCTGAGCTACGCCCACTTCAGCAAGGTCATGGGCATGAATGACCGCTGCCTCATGCGCTGGGTAGCCGCATACCGCAGGAACGGCCTTAAGGGCCTTGAGGACAAAAGGGGGCGGTTCAGGAAGGGCAAACCACTGGCCAGCGCCCTGCTTGAATCGGTTAAGCTGGTGCGCTTGGAGTTCCCGAGCTTCGGTCTTCGCAAGATTTCGGCCTTCCTGGCACGCTTCAAGGGGGTCAAAGCGAGCCCTGGACTGGTGCGCAAGGCCTTGGATCAAGCCAAGGTGCCCCCTTTGGAACCCATGGCCCGGCGGTGGCGCAACTCGCCCGTGATCCGGCATTTCGAGCGAGCCCGACCTGGGGAGCTTTGGCAAACCGACATCACTAGCTTCCTGCTGACCAGGAACCACCAAAGAGTGTACCTAGTGGCATATATGGACGACCACAGCCGCTATGTGGTGTCCTGGAAGCTGGCCATGAAGCAGACCGGGGTCTTTGTCCAGGAGACCCTCCTGGAGGGCGTGCAGCGCTTTGGCAAGCCCCAGGAGCTGCTGTCGGACCAGGGCAGGCAGTATTTCGCCTGGCGGGGCAAGAGCGAGTTCCAAAAACTCCTGGTGAAACAGGGCATTCAGCACGTGGTGTCCAGGGCCCACCACCCCGAAACTCTAGGCAAGTGCGAACGGTTCTGGGGCACAGTGGGTACGGAGTTTTGGAGCCGTGCCCAGCCTCAGGACCTTTTCGAGGCCCAGGAGCGCCTGGGACATTTCATCAACCATTACAACCACTTCCGGCCACACCAGGGCATCGACAACGCCGTGCCAGCGGACCGTTTCTTCGGGGCCGAGAACCAGGTCCGCAAGGCATTGGAAGCGGCCTGGTCCGAAAACCAACTGGCCCTGGCCCTGGACAAACCGGCCAGGCAGCCTGTTTTTTTGGTCGGCCAGATCGGCGGGCAGTCCCTGAGTCTGCACGGCGAGGCTGGAAAGCTGGTACTGCAGACCTCAGACGGCCACAGACAGGAAATCGCGGCCGCGGACCTGGGAATGCCTCAGGTCCTCTTCTCCCCTTCGGAGGACAAGCGTGGACGAGGAATCGATCTCAGCAAGGTCGGACACGACTTCCCAGATGCCCTTGCTGGCTTCGCCGGCGGCGGAGCCAATCCCACAGGAGATCCCGGCTCCGGTCCTGAACAGGGAGCCGGACCTCAAGACCAAACGGTTCAAGAAGCCGGGCAAACGCAAGGGGGGCTTCCGAATGGACACCCCGCCCTGGCCGATACGGGCTATCTGGGATCTGGCGCCGACGAAGGAGCGCCAGGATGCGTACCAGTTGGCCGTCCAGATCCTCGAGCATTGGCTGGGTCGACAGACCCGCAAGGATCTGGGCGACAAGTTGAACCTGCCGCCCCTGCGGGTTTGGCAGTTGAGCCAGCAAGCCCTCACCGGCATGGTGGTGGCACTGATGGTCCAGCCGAAGCGGCCGGCCCAGGGCACTCCCCTTCCGACGGCCAAACTGCCTGACGTGGAGGAACTCAAGGAGCTGCGCAAGGAGGTCCGAAAACTCCGGGACGAAAAAAAGGTCCTTGAGGACCTTCTGGTTCTGCTCAGGGAAATGCCGGGCCAGGGGGACACCCCGGTGCCGAAGGGGAAAAAAAATACAGCCAGGTACCAAGTCAACCCCATGGCGGGCCAAGGTCGCGGCCTGGCTGCGGAACACCAAACGCAATAGAGGCGACCTCGACAAGGCGGCCGGGTGCTCCACGTCAGCGCACGGACCCTCCAGCGCTGGAAAAGGGCCCCCAGGCCGCCGCGTCGCGGTCGGCCGCCCTATGCACCAAAGCAGTTCTCCCTGGCACAGCGAAAGCTCAAGGTCCTGATCCGCAGCCTGGGCTGGGCTTTGGGCCGGCAAACCGCCCAGACCCGGCTGCCGGATCTCCCTTTACGTCTGATCAATCAGGTTCTAAAGATTCTCAAGGCCGAGCACAGGGCCCGAGAAGACGCATCTCGCCGCAAATTCCGTATCCATCTCCGTATCATGGTCAAACACGCTGTCGTTGGCCAGGACAGCACCCACGTCGGTAACACTTGCCGCCTGCGTTCCTGGGCCGAAGTAAGGAAGGACCTGGGTACCCTCAAGAGCCGTGCCCTGGGCGACGGAAAACCCCTCACCGGCCTGACTATGCTGCGCCAACTGCGTAGGGCCAAAACCAAAGACCTGCTGCCTCTGGTCCTCCTTACCGACAACGCCCGTGCCTACAAATGTTTGGCGGTCCAAGATTGGCTAAAATTCCACCAGGTCATACACCTGGTTTCACGGCCGCGCACGCCCACTGACAACGGCGCCGTGGTACGCGCCATTGGCGAAGCAAAGGCCGTACGGGGGATCGGGAAGGGCGTCCGTCTGCGCGGCCGCTCCGACGGCCCACGGAATCTGGACATGGCTATGAAGGCGCTCAACCAAAACTGGCCCAGAGCCAGCCGTGGCGGCAGGACGGCGAACCAGCTTGAGCGAGAAATGCCCCACTGGCGCGCCCTAGTATCCAGACGCAATTTCTTCCTAGCAGCGCGGAAGGAGATTCAAAAACGGGCTGAAGGCCTCGCGGGCCGAGACCTGCGACGGGCGACGAGGGAAGCCATTTTCGCAACTTTATGCCGCTTCGAACTGGCTGTGCGGACCTGCGGTAAAGGCCTAAACTAAGCGGCCACAAGACCAGAATTGGGCTACCAAATGTGGACGGTCATTCCCAAAGTTTCAAAAAATTTTACGCCCTGAGACAGCGGCCTTGGCCAACTCCGGACGCCGCGGAGGCCGAGACATTTTAAAACGATCCGAGAATTCGGCGATCGGCCTTGGCGTCAACAGGCTGTTCAAAAGCAGGGCGGCCTCTCCTTGCACGGACCGGCCGTTCGCTTTGGCTCGGGCCTGCAATCGACGATACGCCGCATCGGTCAAATCCCTAACCAACAGGCTAGGCCTCATTCCTTGTGCCCCCGCGGCCACGGGCTAGCCCTTCCCGCCCAGCTTCAGCACCCAGCCTTCGACAAAAGCCCGAATATCATCGATGTATTCGAAGGCCGCCGGGACCACCACCAGGGTCAGCAGGGTGGAGGTGAAGAGGCCGCCGACGATGGCCACGCCCATGGAGGAGCGGAAGCGGCCGGCCTCGTTCAGGGCCAGGGCCAGGGGAAGGGTGCCGAAGAGCAGGGCCAGGGAGGTCATGAGGATGGGCCGCAAGCGCTCCTTGCCCGCGTTCACCAGGGCCTCCTTGCGCTCCATGCCCGAGCGGATGTGCTGCAGGGTCAGGTCCACCAGCAGGATGGAATTCTTCGCCACCAGGCCCAGCAGCATGACCAGGCCGATGAGGGAGAAGAGGTTGAGGGAGCCGTCCAGGTGGGTGATGTGGAAGAGGTGGAATTTGTAGAGCAGGGCGAAAAAGCCGTGTTTGCTCAGGAATTCCACCGTGAACAGGGCGTAGAAGGCGCCGGCGATGGCCAAAGGCAGGGCCAAAAGGATGGTGAGCGGGGTGATGAAGCTCTCATACAAGGAGGCCAGCACCAGGTACATCATCACGATGGCCAGCATGAAGGCCATGAGCATGTTCTTGCCCATGTCCGCGAAATCCTCGGCCTGGCCCACGAAATCGTAGGTCACGCCCTTGGGCAGGGGATTGGCCTTGATGACCTTGCGCGTGGCGTCGAGCACGTCGCCCAGGCCCGCGCCCTGGCCCAGGTCGGCGTCGATGACGATGGAGCGCGAGCGGTCGCGCCGGGTGATGGAGCTGGGCCCGCTGGCGCGCTGGGCCACGGCCACGGAGGACAGGCGCACCAGGTCGTTGTTCAGGTTCGGCACCCAGGTCGATGCGTAGCCCTTCTCCAGGTCGCGCTGGTCCTCCTTCAGCCGCACCCGGATGTCGTATTCCTTGCCGTCCTCGCGGTACTGCCCCGCCACGGTCCCGTCCGTGAAGTTACGCAGCTCCTGGCCCGCCACCACCGTGCTGACGCCCAGGCGCCCGGCCTTGAGGGGGTCCAGCCTGATCTGGTACTCGGGCTTGCCCTCGCGGTAGTTGGTGTCGAGGTCCGCCAGGCCCGGCACGGCCTTGGCGACGGCTACTTTAAGCTTCTCGGCGTATGCGGACATGACCGCGAGATCGTCGCCCTTCAATATCAGGGTGAAGGGTTTCTGCCCCGAGCCCGCCGGATCGTAGTCGCCGATGGTGACCTTGTACTGCGAAAAACGCTTCGCCAGCTCGCCGCGCAGTATGGTCTTCAGGTCCTCGGAGCTGATGGCGCGCTGGTCGGCCGGGGTCATGCCGACGTAGATGTTGGCGGTGTTGCCCTGCCCGGTCACAGAGGTGACCTGGACCTCCTTGTGCGCGCGCACGACCGCGTCCACCTGCAGCGCCACCGCGCCGGTGGCCTCCAGGCTCGCGCCCACGGGCATCTCCAGGCCCACCGCGAACTCGGGGTTGTCGGACTGGGGGATGAAGGTGTTGGTCACGTGGGCGGCGGCCACGAAGCTGCCGATGAAGACGACCAGGGCCGCCAGCACGGTGGCCAGGCGGTGGTCCACGACCCAGCCGATCAGGCGGCCGTAGGAATGCTCCAGGGCCTCCTGGAAGGTCTCAAAGGCGCCCACGCAGCCGGGGGCCAGGCCGCCCAGCAGGGCGCCGAAGAGTACCGCCAGGCCGTGCCCCAGGGAGCTGTGCGCCACCACCAGGCCGACCAGGCCGACGGCCAGGCCTCCCACCAGGGCTCCGCCCCAGGTGAAGGAACCCATGCGGGCCCGGTGCTTCTCCCCCTTGCCCGCGAAGAAGGCCGACAGCATGGGGGCGATGGTGAGGGCGTCGAAGAGGGAGATGACCATGGCGAAGCACATGGTCAGGCCGAACTGGCCCAGGAACTTGCCCACGGTGCCCGACAAGAAGCCCACGGGCAGGAACACGGCGATGACCACGGAGCTGGTGGCGAGGACGGCCAGGTTCACCTCGCGGGTGCCCAGGAGGGCCGCCTTCCAGGGGCTTTCCCCGCGTTCGATATGGCGGAAGATGTTCTCGCGCACCACGATGGCGTCGTCGATGAGCAGCCCCACCGAGAGGCTGAGCGCCAGCAGGGTCATGATGTTGATGGTGAAGCCGGCCAGGTGCATCAGCAGGAAGGCGCCGATGAGGGAATTGGGCAGGGCCAGGGCCGTGATGAAGGTGCTGCGGAAGTTCCCCAGGAAGAAGTACACCACGACGATGACCAGCAGGACGCCGATGGCGATGGTCTCCTGCACGTCGTCCACGTTCTGGCGTATCCAGACGGAGCCGTCCTGCAGGGGCTTGAGGCTGGGCTTGCCCGGGCTGTCCTTGATCTCGGCGTTCATCTTGGTCAGCAGGGCCTGCACCCCGTCGACGACCTTCACGGTGTTCGTGCCGGTCTGTTTGAAGATCTGGAACACGATGGCGGGGTGCCCGTTGACGTAGGCCAGGCTCTTGGCGTCCTCCAGGGAGTCCACCACCGTGCCCACGTCCTTCACGCGCACGGGGCGGTCGGTGAAGCTGACCACCGCGTCCTCGATCTCCGGCACGGTCCGGTACTCGCCCAGGGTGCGGAAATTCAGGTCAATGCCGTCCTTGGTCACCTTGCCCACGGGCACGTTGGAGCTGCTGTCGGCGATGCGGCCCGTCACCCTGGTCGCGGAGAGGCCCATGCGCTTCAGGAGGTTGCGGTCGAGCAGGACCTCGATCTCGCGCTTGCGGCCGCCCACCAGGTCCACCTTGCCAACGCCCGGCACCTGGGCGAAGCGGTTCTTCAGCTCCTCGTTGGCCAGGTCGTAGAGCTGGGCGGGCGGCAGGTCCGCCTCCAGCGCGACCTGGATGACGGCCTGGTCGGAGAGGTTCACCCTTAATATGATCGGTTCGTCGATCTCCTTGGGCAGCTTGTTCCTGATGTTCTGCACGCGGTTGCGGACCTGCTGCTCCGCGTCCTTCATGTCGGTTCCGTCGTAGAACTGGCAGGTGATGGTCCCCACCCCGTCGTCGCAGCTCGCCAGGATGCGCTTCATGCCCGCCAGGGATGCCAGTTCGTCCTCCACCGGCTTCACCACCAGGGTCTCGATCTCGGCCGGCCCCGCGCCGCGGTAGGGGATCTGCACCGTGACCACCGGGATCTCGATCTCCGGGAAAAGGTCCACGCCCAGCTTGAAGTAGCTCAAAAGGCCCACGAACAGCGTGAGGATGACGATGCTGGTCACGAAGATGGGCCGGGTCAGGGACAGGCGCGCGAGGAGGGGCGCCTGGGTGAGGACGGCCGGATCCTCGCCCGCGGGCACACCCTCGGGGGACGTAGGCTTGGGGCCGCTGCTGTTCACCATGGCTGGTCTTCTCCGTTGTAGTAGCGCGCCTGGGCTTCAAGCTCCTCGGCCTGGGCCGTCAATTGCAGGGTCTGCACCCGCGAAAGGTTGTAGTCGTCGGCGAAGCGCAGCACCTGGAATTCGGTGGTGCGCCCGTCCTCGTAGCGCTCCTTTTCGCGGTCGGCCTTCTCCTTCTGGATCGTCTCAAGTTCGCGGGCCAGCGCCAGGCGCTCCTTGACCCCGGCGAAGCTCGCCTTGAGCTGGGCCCAGTCCCTGGCGACCTCGAGTTTCTTGCCCTCCACCTGGGCCTGGCCGTATCCCTCGGCCTGGCGCGCGCCCGAAAGGACCTGGCGGTACAGGGCGTAGTCCAGGTTGGCGGTGAACTTCACCCCCACCAGCGTGTTGGGCTGGAATTGCTCCATGGTCCCGGTGGCCTCCGGATCGCGCTCGGCGCCCCCGAGGGTGGCGAAGACGCTGATGTCGGGGGTGAAGCTCTGGGTCACGCTGGCGACCTGGGCGTCGCTGGCGCGCAGGGCCGCCTCCGCGGCTTCCAGGTCCGGGCGGGTGCCGCTGGGCTGGGGCAGGCGCTCCGGCGCCTCCAAGGCCTCCAGGCCGCCGACCTTGGCGGTCGGGGTCATGCCCCTGAGGCTGTTGAAGACGATCACCGCGCGGGCCTCGTCGTCGCGGTTCTCGGCCAGGTTCAGGGCCACCTGGCGCAGGGAGGCCTCGCCCTCGAGCACGTCGGCCTTGTCCGCCAGGTTGTCGGCGTACTTGTGCTTGGTCCAGTCGAGTATTTTCTGGTTCCGCTTCAGGGACTCGTTGAGTATCGCCGTCACCTGCCGCACCGTGGCCAGCTCCACGTAGGCCTGGCGGGCCTGGTAGAGCAGGGCCTGGGCCTGGTAGCGGTTGGCGGCGCGGCCGGCGTCCGCGTCCGCGGCGGCCTTGGCCAGGCTGGCGTTCACCTCCGAGGCCATGAAGTTGCGCCACAGCGGCTGGCTGATGTTGAGGCTCACCTGCTGGCCGTAGGTGTCCAGGTCCGGCAGGAAGCCGGCATAAAGGGGGTTGGAGGCGAACTGGGCGAAGGCGGACGGGTAGAAAAACTTGGTGTGGTCGCCGGAATAGTCCAGGCCCAGCTGGGTGCCGGTGGACAGGAGCTCGTTGAGGTTGGTGTCCCAGCTGAGGGTCTCGGTGTCGCTGGGGGAGATCTCGGTGGAGCCCACCGGATAGGTCTGGTTGTTCTGCTCCTGCACCTGTCCGTCCATCTGCGGCGAAAAAGCCGTCAGGGGCTGCTTGGCCGAGAGGGCCAGGGCTGCGTCCTCGGCCTGTCCGCCGCGCAGGTCCGGATTGCGCATGCGGACCTCGTCCATGTACTGGCCCAGGCTCAGGCTCTCCGCCCCCAGGGACGCGGCCAAGGGCCCCGCACCCAGCAAAAGGAACACGAAAAATCTCTTCACTGCCTGCCTCGTCAACGGTTCTGGAAGGTGGATGTCACTTGGACTTCTTTTTTGGGACCGATCCCGAGGGCCTTCGTTTTTGTCCCCGCGGCGGCGCGGAAAAGACGTCCACGAGGTGCCCCAGGTAGGCGGCTTCGGCGGGCAATTGCGCGGATGTGCAGGTGCGCATCAACACAAAACGGTAATAGAAGAGGCTGCCGAAAAAGGGCATCAGGTGCTGCAGCACTTTTTCCAGGGAGGTCCCCTTGGGGAAATGGGGCCGCAGGAAGGCGTCGAGGAGAGCCTCCATGCGCGGCATCATCGCGCACAGGCGCAGAAGGTCCGGGTCCTCATAGGCGACGTTGAGGGCGATGCGCATCACTTCCGCGGGCCCGGGCTGCTTGAAGTGGGCCAGGTAGGAGCGGCCCAGGTAGTCCAGGGCCTCGCGCAGGTCGCGGCAATGGGGCGCCTTGGCCAGCATGTCCTCGGCCCCGGAAAACATCCCCTCGTGCAGGGCCTGCAGCAGGGCCCGCTTGCCCTTGAAGTAATGGTAGAGGGCCGCCTTGGCCAGGCCGGCGGAGCGCGCCACCTCGTTCATGCTGGCGGCGTGGTAGCCGCGGGCGGCGAACTGGCGCCGGGCGGCGTCCAGGACGCGCGCGCGCACTTGGGCGTGGGCTTCGGGATCAAGGGTACGCATGGGCTACCACTTCTGTGCGCGTCCGTCGGAAACCCTACGCGCGTTCGTCGACGACGGTTCCAAATCAGGCCGGATTTTTCGGTGCGGCCCCGCGGCCGAGCAGGCCATAGGTGCCGTAGAAGAGCGTGCAGGCTTCCCCGCCGCAGAGGATCCCGCTTTCCAGGTCCACCCGCGCCATGCCCCTGCGGCGCAGGGTGCGCAAGGCGCCCGCGAGGGCGTCCTGGGGGGCGCGGCATTCCGCGCTGAAGGCCGCGCCGACGGGCTTCACGAAACGCTCCCGCGAGGCGGCGATGATCACGTCGGCGTCGGCGCCTTCGGAGTTCAGGGCGCACCACAGGAGGCCCCAGCCGGCCAGCACAACGGCGGCGTAAAGGCTGCCGCCGAAGGCCGTGTGCTGGTGGTTGCGGTTGGGGCCCAGGGGGAAGGAAAGCCGCACCAGCCTGGGGGACGCCTCGGCCACCTCCAGACCCAGGGCCAGGGTCAGGGGGATGTGCTTTTCCAGGGCTGCCTGCAGTTCCTGTTCCATGGGCGTCCGGCTGAATTCGGGGAGCGCTATATTAGACCGTCCGGTCGGTCAAAATCAAGGCACAAATAATTATTTCTCCGCGGGCCCGGGGGGCTCGGGGTTTTCGACAAAATTGGCCGGCGCGACGACGACCCAGCCCTGCGCTTCGCAGTAGGGGCAGGGCAGCGAACGTCCGGAGTCCAGGGGGTCCGGTATCCACCGCTCCCCTTTGCAGATGAGGCACATCTCCCGGACCGTTTTTTCCATCATGGCTCCACGCGCAGGGCGCGCACCCTGCGGTGCCCCCCGTCCGAGGGCGGCAGGGTCTTCCAGCGCCACTTGCCCCCGTCCGCGGCGGCGGCCCATTGGGCGTCGAAGTCGGCCACGTCCTTGCGCAGGACCAGGTCGAACACCGCGGTCCGGTTCGAGAAGCGCCGGCGGAACACGCGCTGCACGCTGTCCAGCGACTCCAGCCGGACCCGCAGGGCCTCCAGCGCCTCCTGGTTGACGTTGTCCGCCTCGAGCTGGATCAGAACCTCGGCGTGGGCACGCCCCTGGAGCAGGTCCTCGACGTGCCCCTCCACGTAGCGGGCCACCTCGTCGCTGGCGGCCTCGGAGGCCTCGCGGGAGGCCTGCTCGATGGGGCGGCCGGCCCTCGCGACCCGCGTGACGGCCGCCTCGCTCACCAGTTCCAGGCCCCCGTCCCCGCCGTCGGCCTCCAGCAGGCGCACCTCGGCCTGGGCGCGCACCCGGCGCAGGCTCGGCGCGCTTTCCTGGGGCGGGGTGTCGGTCACGCAGTTTCCCGCCAGGAGCCAGCGGGCGCCCTGGCCCAGGGCCAGCTGCTTGAGGAAGTCGTCCTCCCCGCTCTTGAGGGCGTGGTTGGCTCTGTACGCGAAGAGGGTGTCCCCGGAGCCTTCGACGACTTCGATCCCGGGTATGGCGGCCATGCGCTCGGCCAGGAGCGGCCCCAGCACCGGGGGATGCGGCCACAGGCCCAGGTCCTGGTTGTAGTCGCGGGCCACCACGAACACGGTCACCGGGCTGCCCAAGGCGTCCACCAGGGCCTTGGGGACGGCGTCCGCCGGGGCCGCCTTCAGCGGCGCCAGGGCGCCCAGGCTGTCGCCGTTCAGGTCGGCGGCGGCGATCTCCGGGCTGCCCGTCAGGGGAACATAGAAGTCGCTGTGCCCCTTCTCCACCCGCACGAAGAAACGCCGGCCCTGCGGCAGGAGCAGGCTGCGGTCGGGGAGGCTCAGGACCAGGTCGGCCGGGCGCCCGAATTGGAAGCGCCCGTCCACGAGCAGGCAGCCCCGGTCCAGTTTCAGGACCACGCGCTCGGAGCCGGCCTCGGGCGAGGGCCCGCCATAGACCGCGAAGCGCGCCGGGCCGGCGACGACGAAATCAAGGTAGTTCAAATACCGCAGGCGCAGCAGGGCCCCCGCGTCCATCTCGATGCGCGAGGCCTCCGGCAGCCTGGCCCCGGCGTCCATGGGCCAGGCCTCGGTCTCGAAGCGGTAGAGGCGCAGGCTTCCCTGCTCGCCGATCACCTGCAGGCGGCTCTTCCCGCGGTCGGCCGCCGCCGCCAGCGTCGCCGCCAGGCACAGGGCCAGGGACAGGGCCGCCTTGAAGCTCACCGCCGCCGCCCCTTGGCCTTCGGCTTGGGGGCCGGCCTCCCCCCGCGCGCCCTGCGGTTGCGTTTCCAGATGAGATAGAGGCCGCGCAGGGTGAGGTCGGGGACCACCTCGGTGATGCCCAATTCCGCGGCCGGGAGCCAGTGGGACAGCCCTCCCGTGGCGATGAGTTTGGGCGTGCGCCCGTCGCGGCGCTTGAGCTCGGCGCCGATGCGCGCGCACAGCTCGCGCGTGCCGCCCAGGGTGCCGTAGTAGATGCCGGAGCGCAGGGCCTGCAGGGTTCCGCCGCCGATGGGCGAATCCGGGGGCTCCATGTCGATGCGCGGCAGGCGCGCGGTCCTGCTGAACAGGGCCTCCATGCTGATGGCGACGCCCGGGGCGATAGCCCCGCCCAGGTAGACGCCGTCCGCGGAGACCGCGTCCACGGTGGTGGCGGTCCCGAAATCGAGGACCAGCAAGGGGCCCGGATAGGCGTGGAAGGCGGCCACGGCGTTGACCAGGCGGTCCGCCCCCACCTCGTCGGGATTGCGCAGGCCGACGCTCAAGCCCAGGTCGAGCTTGTGGCCCACCACCATGGCCTTCAGCTTGAACAGGCCCCACAGGGCGTCCTGCAGCACCCCGTCGAGGGGCGGCACCACGGAGGCGAGGATGGCGTCCTTGATGGCGCCGGGCTTGAGGCCGGCCTGCTTGAAAAAATCCTCAAGCAGGACCGCGTACTCGTCGGAGGTTTTGCGCGTATTGGTGGCGAAACGCCAGGAGTGGGCCAATTTGGCGCCGTCAAACACGCCCGCCACGATGTTGGAATTGCCGATGTCCAGAACGAGGAGCATGGGGGGAGGCTTCAGCGGGGGGCTTTCGCCCGCGAGGGCGAATCGAAGGGCTATTGTTTGGACAAGGGGATGACGATGTTTTCCGACGGAAGGGCCAGGATCAGGGAGTGCAGGGCCGCGTCGTCCGGGACCAGGAAGCTCACGTCCATGGTGGCCCTGCCCCCCGAGGCCAGGGACAGCGGCGCCGAGCCGCTCGCCGGCGGGGTGGCCATGTAGTCTTCGCCGTCCAGGTCGCGCAGGTCAAAGGCGTCCTCGTCCACGGACATCGCCTTGGCGCCGGTGTTGTGGATAAGGACGTGGGCCGTGAAAAAGAGGTTCCCTTGGGAGGGGCTGAAACCCACCAGCCTGGCCGTGGAACGGGCCGCCAAAAGGCGCAGGTTCGCGGAGATGCCCTGGACCGAAGCCCTGGCGAAAAGGCCCGGCCCGACCGGCGAAACGGGCGCCGCGGCGGCCCTGGGGACCGCCGGGATCGGAGGGACCGCGGGGACGGCTTTGGCGGCGGGAATGTCCGCGGGGAGCTCCTCGGAATCGCTCCAGCTCGACGCGGGCGCGGCGGCCTCGACCGGGGCTTCCTTTGCCACGGAGGGGGCCGGGGCGCCGGAACGGCGCACGGGCATCGGCAGGGCCTGGGTCCCGGTGTAGTAGCTGGGGGCTTCGCCGCGGACCTGGAACAGGTCTTCGGACGGGGACACCTCGGCGGGAGGGGCGGACTCCACGGGCGGCGCGGACGCGGTTTCCGGTTCCCGGACGAGGGCCGGCGCGATCGGCAGGGCCGCCGGGGCCTCCTGCGGCACCACGCCGCGGTCCACCACGGGGTTTTCCGTCTGCTGGACCGGCGCGACCACGGGCGAGGCCGGCGCGGCCCCCGAGCCGGGATTGAAGACCGGGGACACCGAAATGCTGGGAAGCGAACCCTTGCTCAGGACCATGGCGAGGGCGACCGCCAGGATGCTGACGCAGACCAACGCCACGCAGGAAACCATGGCCAATACCCATAAATCCGTTTGGGCACGTGTCTTTTCGGGTTTAAACGTCTCGTCTGTGGTCGCGACCACCGAATCCTCCGCGGGTTTTACCAATATTGGGGCCTAAGCCCAAGCCCGTCAATCCGTCCAAACAGGGCGTAAATCCATGGCCTGGGCGGCCTGCAGACGCCGTTCGCCCCCGTCGGCCAAGGCCAGGCGCAGGGAGCCGTCCGGGGCCACGCCCAGGACGCGGCCGTGCAGGATTTCCTTGCCCAGGCTCACCCTGCAGTCCCTGCCCAGGAGCGCGTCATAGGCGTCGAGCTCCGTCCTGAAGGCCTCCAGGCCGCCCCGCATCCAGACGCCCAAGGCGCGCTCCCAGCTCCCCAGCACGGCCGCGAGCACGGCCTCGCGGGAGGCCTGCACCCCGGCCTGGCGCAGGCTGGCGGCCTGGCCGCGCAGGCCGTCGGGCCAATCCGTCTCGCTCTGGGTGATGTTGAGGCCGCAGCCGGCCAGCATGAAGCCGGAGGCCTGCTCGATCAAGAGGCCGCCGAGCTTGCGCTCCCTCCACCAGAGGTCGTTGGGCCATTTCACGGCGGCGTCCTTCAGGCCCAAAGCCCGCAGGGCCTGCGCCGTGGCCAGGCCCAGGACCACCGGCAGGCTGGCGGGCGCGGCGGGCCCGTCCAGGCCCAGGACCACGGTGAAGAGCAGGCCGGCCCCGGCCGGCGCCTGCCAGCTGCGGCCCCAGCGCCCCCGGCCCGCGCCCTGTTCCTCGGCCAGGACCACGCAGCCGTGCGCGGCGCCCAGACCCACGGCCTCGCGGGCCGCGTCCTGGGTCGAGGCCGTGGAGGCGTGCCAGCGCAGGTCCCTTCCGAAGGCCCCTTGCCGCGCCGCCTGGAATGCCCCGCTGTTGAAGCTGTTCACCGCAGCTCGAACTCCATGGAAAGGTCCAGGGCCGGCGCGGAATGCGTGAGGGCCCCGACGCTGATGCGGTCCACCCCGCTGGCCGCGAAGGCGCCCACGCTCTTCAGGGTGATGCCCCCCGACGCTTCGGTGAGCACCCGGCGGCCCGTGCGCTGCTTGAATCGCCGCACGCGCGCCACGGCCCCGCGCAGGCGCGCCGGGGTGAAGTTGTCCAGCAGGACGCTGTCGGCCCCGGCCTCCAGGGCCTCGTCGAGCTGGGCCAGGTCCTCCACTTCGACCTGCACCGCGGCCTTGCTCAAGGCCGCGCGGCGCACGGCGGCGGACACCGAGCCCGCGGCCTTGATGTGGTTGTCCTTGATGAGCACGGCGTCGTAGAGCCCGCGGCGGTGGTTCAGCCCGCCTCCGCAGGCCACGGCGTACTTCTCCAAGGCGCGCAGCAGGGGCGTGGTCTTGCGCGTGTCCAGCACGGCCACGCTGCGCGACCGCGCGCGCGCGGCTGTCACAAAGGCCCGCGTCAGGGTGGCGATGCCGCAGAGGCGCTGGGCGAAATTGAGGGCCACGCGCTCACCGCTGAGCAGGGCCCGCGCCGGGCCTTGCAGGCGGGCCAGCGTGGTTCCCGCGGAAAAGGCCCGGCCCTCGCGCACGAGCAAACGGACCTTGACCCGCGCGTCCAGGTGCCGGAACACCCGCGCGAAGAGCGGCAGGCCCGCGGCCACCCCGCCCTGGCGCGCCACCAGCACGGCGTGCGCGCCCTGGCGCGGAGAAACGGTCCAGCGCGTGGTCAGGTCCCCGGAACCCAGGTCCTCGCGCAGGGCCGCCGCGATCAGGGCCTTGGACGCGCCAGGGCTCAAGGGCTCGGACAAGAGAGGGGATCCGGACGGCTTCATAGGCTGGCTTCGAAGAAGGCGGCGCTCAGTTGGTCGCGCGTGCGGCGCTCCCCTTCCGCGAGCCAACGGTGGCCGCTGAGGGGCGGAAAATAGGAGGCGACGGGCAATGCCGCGGCGCAGCGGGCCGCGGCGAGCTCGACGCTGGCGCTTTGCGGATGGTTGCGGTCCTTGCCGCCGTGGCAGACCAGCAAGGGGCCGGGCCAGGCCGAAGCGGTCAGCAGGGGATGGTGGCCCAAGGCCTCGCTGAAGAGGCGTTCGTGGACCAAGATGCCGTCCCAGATGGGCCGCAAGTCGCCCTGCGCGGGCCCGTATTGCTCCTTGCGCAGGCCGTTCCAAGGTTCCGTTTTCAGGAGCGGGGACCATAGGGCCAGGGCCTTGACCGGCAAGGCGGCCGCGGCCAGGGCGGCCATGGCCCCTCCCATGGAAAAGCCCAAGATCCCCCGCCGGTCGGGGTCCGCGCCCGGCAGGCCGGCCAGGCCTTCGAAGGCCGCGCGCACGTCGGAGAGCTGGTCCTCAAAGCCCTGGTCCTGCAGCCGCGCGTCGCTGTTCCCGTGGCCGCGCAGGTCCAGCCTCAGGCTGGCCACGCCGTGCCGCTCCAGCAGCATCGCGCTCAGGTCGAACATGGCCTTGGTCAAGGTCAGGCCCGGGATGCAGACCACGCAGGGAAAGGGCCCGGCCCCGGCGGGGCTGCGCCACAGCCCCCGCAGGGCGCTTCCGTCCGCGGCCCTGATGCTGACGGCCTGCTCAGGCACCCAGTTCCTTCAGGCTCTTTTCCAGCTTTTCCAGCGCGCCTTCGAACTCAACGACCTTGGCGCGCTCCACGGCCACCACCGCGGCGGGCGCCTTGGACACGAAGGACTCGTTGCCCAGCTTGGCCTTCTGCGCGGCCAGGAGCCCCTGCAGCCTGCCGCGCTCCTTTTCCAGGCGCTGCCGTTCCAGGCCCAAATCCAAAAGCCCCTCCAAAGGCAGGAAGACCTGCACTGTGCCGGCCAATTGGGCCATGGCGCCCTTGGGCGGGGCGGCGCCTTCGGCCAGCTCCTCGGCCTGCATGCGCGCCAGGCTTTGCATCAGGCCGCTCTGGGAGGCCAGCAGCGCCTGCACCTTGGGCGGGGCGGACAGCAGGACCCGCACTTCCCGCTTCAGGTCCACCTTCATCTCGGCGCGGAGGTTGCGGACGACGCGCACAACCTCCATGACCTGGCCGAAGTCCTCCAGGGCCGCGGCGTCGGGCGCCGGAGGGGAGGAGGGCCAGCTCGCCCGGGAAATGGTCTCTCCCTCATGGGGCAGCAGCTGCCAGATCTCCTCGGTCATGAAGGGGCAGAAGGGGTGCAGCAGGCGCAGGGTCTGTTCCAGGACAAAGGCCAGGGTGCGCTGGGCCGTGGAGCGCGAGCCCGCGTCGTCCCCGGTCAGGCGCGCCTTGACCGCCTCGATGTACCAGTCGCACAGGTCGTCCCAGAAGAAGTGGGTCAGGCACTCGGAGGCCTGGTTGACCTGGACGCCCTCCTCCAGGAAGCGGCTGGTCTCGGCCGTGGCGAGGTCCAGGCGCGCCAAAATCCAGCGGTCCGCGAGCTCCAGCCCCGCCGAAGGCCGCCGCGGAGCGCCCGCGGGCAGGCCCTGCAGGTGCATCAGCATGAAGCGGGCCGCGTTCCACACCTTGTTGGTGAAGTTGCGCGCGGTCTCCAGGCGCTCCTCGCTGAGGCTGATGTAGCGGCTCTGGCTCTCGATGGTGCACAGGCCCAGTCGCAGCGCGTCCGCGCCGATGGAATCGATCTTCAGCAGGGGGTCGACCACGTTGCCCTTGCTCTTGCTCATCTTCTGGCCGTGCCCGTCCGCCACCAGGGAATTGATGAGCACGGCCTTGAAGGGGACCAGGCCGGTGAGCTCGAGGGAGAACATGCTCATCCGCGCCACCCAAAAAAACAGGATGTCCCAGCCCGTGACCAGCACGCTGGTGGGGAAATAGCGGTCCATGTCGGGCGTCTTGTCGGGCCAGCCCAGCGTGCTGAAGGGCCACAAGCCGGAGCTGAACCAGGTGTCCAGGACGTCCTCCTCCTGCTCCAGGGAGGCCTCTTCGACCTTGAGCCTGGCCGCCGCCTCTTTGGGCGAACGCGCCGCGGTCTGCCGGCCGTCGGGGGCGCGGTACACGGGGATGCGGTGCCCCCACCAGATCTGGCGGCTGATGCACCAGTCGCGGATGCCCGAAAGCCAGTCGCAGTACACCTTGGACCAGGAGGCCGGCTGGAACACGGTGTCGCCGCGCTCCACGGCGGCCAGGGCCATCTCGGCCATGGGCTTCATGCGCACGAACCACTGCAGGCTCAGGATGCTTTCCACCACGGTGGAACAGCGCGAGCAGCGCGCCACGGCGTGGTGGTAGTCCTCGATCCTCTCCACCAGGCCGGCCGCCTGGAGGTCGGCCACGATGGCCTTGCGGCACTCGAAGCGGTCCATGCCGGCGTACTTCCCCGCGGAGGCGTTCATGACGCCCTTGGGGTCCATGACCTTGATGCGCTCCAATCCGTAGCGGCCGCCGATCTCGAAGTCGTTGGCGTCGTGGGCCGGGGTGATCTTCAGGGCCCCGGTGCCGAAGTCCTTGTCGACATAGGCGTCGAAGAGCAGGGGCAGTTCCCGGCCGAAGAGGGGCAGCAGGAGCTTGGAGCCCTTCAGCCCGGCGTAGCGGGGGTCCTCCGGGTGCGCGGCCACGGCCACGTCACCGGGCAGGGTCTCCGGCCGCGTGGTGGCGACGACCACGAAGCGTCCCGGCCGGCCCTGGACCGGGTAGCGGATGTGGTACAGCTTGCCGTCGGTCTCCTTGTGCTCGGTCTCGATGTCGGACAGGGCCGTGCCGCAGCGCGGGCACCAGTTGATGATGTAGTCGCCCTGGTAGATCAGGCCCTTGTCATAGAGGCGGACGAAGGCTTCCGTGACCGCCGCGCTCAGCCCCTCGTCCATGGTGAAGCGCTCGTAGCGCCAGTCGCAGCTCGATCCCAGGCGGCGCAGCTGGCGCATGATGGTGCCGCCGCTCTCCTCCTTCCACTGCCAGACCCGCTTCAGGAAGGCATCGCGGCCCATGGCTTCGCGCTTCAGGCCCTCCTTGGCCAGCTCCCGCTCCACCACGTTGTGGGTGGCGATGCCGCCGTGGTCGCAGCCCGGCACCCACAGCACGTCGAAGCCGCGCATGCGCTTCCAGCGGGCCAGGAGGTCCTGCAGCGTGTTGTTGAGGGCGTGCCCGATGTGCAGGCTGCCGGTCACATTGGGAGGGGGGATGACGATGGAAAAGGGCGTTTTGCCGGAGGCGGGCTGGGCGTTGAAGTACCCTCGCTCCTCCCAGATTTTGTACCAGCGCTCTTCAACTTCCTTGGGATCGTACTTGGGGGACAATTCCTGCATAAAAGGCCAATGCCAAGCGGGGGGTCAGAAATCGGAAAGGCTCAGGGGGTCCTGGAGGTCGAAATGCCCGCGCAGGCTCTCGGCGGGCTGGCCGTCGATGAGCACCTGCACCCGCGAAACATCCGGCACGTCCGCGCAGAGCGTGTGCACCAGGCAATACAGGGTGGCCACTTCCGAGGAGGTGCCCCCGGGCAGGGCCGCCACGGTGGCGGAAGGCAGGTCCACCACCGCCAGCCCCTTGCCGTCGAGGTAGACCTCCAGGTAGCTGGACTGCGGGCCGAAGCAGGGCGTCGCGCCCGTCTCGGCGGGCAGGGGGCCCGCCATCAGCGCCATCAGGATCTGCTTGGCCTGGGCCACCAGGGAAACCGTGGCGTAGATCTGGCGGGGCACGTTGACGAAGCCGGCCTTCTGGCTGGACGGGAAGGTGAGCAGCACCTTGCGCTTGGCCTCATGGCCCGTGAACAGGGGCGGGGCCGCGGGGGCCGTCGGGGCGGCGTGCCTGGAACAGGCGCCGGCTCCCAGGAGGGCGAGGGCCAGGAGGGCCGCGCGGAGGCTAGGGCGTCTTGGCACCGGCGGCCTCCCGCTGGGGTCCCAGCACATAATCGGCGATCCCGTCGGCCAGCTTCCCGGCCAGGGCCTGGTTGGCCGCGTCGTCCTTCAGGGCCGCCAAATCCGAAGGGTGGCTGGCGAAGCCCACCTCCACCAGGCATACGGGCACGCTCAAGCCCCGGAAGAGCCCCAGCTTGAGGGTCTGCACCGCCCGCGGACCGGTGATCCCCAGGGCCCTGGCCAGGCATATCCCCAGGGTGCGCGAGGCCGCGGCGTGCATGCCGGCGGCCTGCTCCCACAAGGGGGCCTCGGGATCGTCCACCTTGATCTCGGCGGGGACGAAGAGGCGCGGCCCCTGGGCCTGCGGCTGGAAGGCCGCGTTGACGTGGAGGCTCACCATGGCCAGGGGCTGGAGGGCGTTGGCCATCTCCACGCGGGCCGTGAGGCTCAGGGTCTGGTCCGTGGCGCGGGTCAGGCTGACGTCGCAGCCGCGGGCCTTGAGCAGGGGCTCGATGCGCAGGGCCAAAGCCAGCGCGAAATCCGACTCGCGGAAATCCGGGGCGACCACGCCCGCGTCCGAGCCTCCGTGCCCGGGATCGAGCAGGACCAGGGGCGCCGCCCGCAGGCCGGACGCCAAGGCCAGAATGAGGGCGGCCCAGAGTCCGGACCTCATGCCGGTTCGGCCTCCCGCCAGGAGCCCATGGCCCTGAACTTGGCGTAGCGCCGCCGCACCAGCTCCTCGCAATCCAGGCGGCTCAGTTCCTCCAGGTGGCGGACCAGCGCGGCCTTGAGGTTCGCGGCGGCGGCGGCCGGGTCGCGGTGGGCGCCGCCCAGGGGCTCGGGCACCACTTCGTCGATGATGCCCAGCTTCAGCAGGTCCCGCGCGGTCCCCTTGAGTGCCTCGGCGGCCTGCTGGCTCTTCTTGGGGTCGCGCCACAGGATGGCCGCGCAGCCCTCCGGCGAAATGACGGAATAGAAGCCGTTCTCCAGCATGAGGATGCGGTCCCCCACGCCGATGCCCAGGGCGCCGCCGGAGCCGCCCTCTCCGATGACCGCCACCACGATGGGCACCTTGAACAGGGACATCTCCGCAAGGTTGCGGGCGATGGCTTCGGCCACGCTGCGCTCCTCGCCTTCGATGCCCGGATAGGCGCCCATGATGTCGATGAAGCTGATCACGGGGAGGTTGAACTTCTCCGCCATGCGCATGAAACGCAGGGCCTTGCGGAAGCCCTCCGGCTGGGCCATGCCGAAGTTGCGGTAGAGGTTCTCCTTGGTGTCGCGGCCCTTCTGGTTGCCCAGGACCGCCACCGGCCGGCCGTCGAGCTTGCCGAAGCCCGTGATGAGGGACTTGTCGTCCGCCATCATGTGGTCGCCGTGGATCTCCAGCCAGTCCGTGAACAGGCGCTCGCAATAGTCCAGGCAGCGGGGCCGGTCCGGACGGCGCATGAGCTGCACCACCTGCCAGGCCCCCATGTTGCCGTGGCCGCTCTTGCGAAGCTCCTCGGCCTTGGCTTCGAGCCGGCCTATCTCGACGCTCATGTCCATCTTCTTGGACTGGGCCAAAGCCTTGAGTTCGGCGATCTTGGCTTCGACTTCCTGGACGTCCTTGTTGAAATCGGTGCTCATCGTGGGGGAGGCTGAGGAAGGGTTAAGAACCGCATCAAAAACTGCCGTTCCAGGCCACGCGCAGGAGCCGCGAGACCGGGGTGTCGGGGCGCACGCTGGCCAGGTCCTGGAATTCCAGCCCCAAGGTTACGGGGTCGAAGCTGGCCTGGATCCCGGCGCACCAGCGCGGTCCGTGCGGGGCCAGCATCTCGTCGAGGCTCGTGAAGGCCCCGACATTGCGGAACGAAAGGGTCATGGCCCCGCTGGCCCGGAGGTCGCGGTCCGCGGCGAAGGCCTCCAACTGGGGCCCGGCGTTCAGGCCGCCTGAGAACTGGACCACGCAGGGGTCCGCCGCGACCTGCTTGGACGCGGACACATAGAGGCCTTTGTTGGCGGACCGGTCATAGCCGGGCCCGTCCCAGCCCAGGGACAGGGCCGGAACGCCGCCGTCCTCGGCCAGCACCTGCAGGCGCGCCAGCACCTGGGCGTCGTCGCGCGTCATCTGGATGTGGCCCGCGCCCACGAAATCCGGCACGTTGGCGGCGCCGCCCACGAAGAAGCGCGAAAAAAGGCCGAGGTAGGCCTGGCCGTAGACGCCGCCGCCGTCATAAAAGCGGACGTCCGTTCTCAGGCCATATTTTGGAAGGGTATAGGCCGTGGGCACATCCCCGGCGCTCAGCCACACGGGCACCTCGGCCGGGCCCAGGCTCCCCTTGTCCTCGTCCTGGTCCGACTGGTCCTGGCCGGCCTGGTCCGGGGGGACTTGGGTGCCGGGAACCGGGCTCAGGTCAGCGGATGGCGTCGCGGATCGCGAAACGGCCCCCCCGCCGTCCTCCGGAGCCATGTCAAAATCCGCCGCCGAGCAGGCAGCGCCCATTGCCAGGGCCGCCGACAAAAACGCCGCGGCCATGCCCAGACTCCTCAAATCAACCTCCATGCACAAGCAAAAGGCATGATAGCCCTTCCCCTTTGGCAAGGCAAGCTGGGGCGGCCTTCAAACATCCCGCCCGCCCGAGGTCAAAGCCCTGTGGAGCAATTCCGCGGCCTGGTCCGGCCCCTCCACGCTGAAGGAAGTCCCGTTCAGGCGCACATTGGGGCCGATGGCGCAGCGGCCCTGGCAAAAGCCGGCGATCAGGGTCAGCGCTCCGTCATCGCTGGTGTCCCCGCGGCGCAGTCCGGCCAGGCGCTCAACACCGGCCAGCAGCTCTTCGTTGCCGACTTCGCGGCAGGCGCAGCCCTGGCAGATCTCCAGGCTGGCCCGGCCGCGGACCTGGGGTCCGGAAAAAGCCGCCAAAAAAGCGGCGTCCTCCGCGCCCCCGGAGACTGTCACGGCTTGCCCTTCCATACCACGGTGGGGCTCGGCGAAGGCAGGGGACCGGGCACTTTCAGGACAAAATCTTTGCGCGGGGTGCCGTCCGCAGGGTCGAAATTCCAGGCCGGATCCATGCGCCGCCCGGTTTTAGGGTTCATCCAATAGGGTTTTCCGTCATCGGGCAGGGGCGTCTGGCTCGGCGTCGGCAGCGGCGCCAGATGCATGGTCCCGCGCAGGTCGGGGTCAGCGGCGAGGTCTTCCGCGGACTGCGAAAGCCCGCTGAGGAAATAGGGAGGGAAAGCGACCCCGTTGCTGCGGCCCATCGGCGTCGGGTCGTGGAAACCGTGGAAGTCTTTCCATTCTTTGTCCAGGAGCGTCTTGCCCGACACCAGGTCCTTCACCACCACCCGGGCCTGCATGGAAAAAAAGTAATCGATCCCGCTGAAGGTGGTGCCGAAGACGCTGTCCGAACCGCGCTTGTCTATGTGCAGGCTCTGGATATCGCCCGTGATGATCAGCGTCGCTCCCCGGCTCCTGGCTCCGGCTTCCAGGTCCGCCGCGTCTTTGGCCGGGGCCGGCGTCTCCGCCACCGGGAAGCCGCCTTGCGCAAGGGCCTGCCCCAGCTGGCGTTGCCACAGGAAGGACAGGGAGCCGTAGGCGTCCTGGTCCCAGGTGCGGGCCTGGGCGCTCAGCCCCTCGGCTTCCACACCGACGATCTCCATCCTGCCGACGCCCTTCCACAGCTCCTTGCGCCCTCGGCTGTCGACAAAGGGGGCGACTTCCATGCGCGCCGACGCGGACAGGGCCGCAGGCAGGGCCGGGGCCGCGGGCACGGGATAGTCAAAGGCCCGGGCGGGGACGGCCAGGGCCAGGCAAGCGAGAAAAAGCGGCACGCGCCTCATAAAGCCCCGAAGAGATCGGCCTGGTCGCTTTTGGGCAGGCCCGCCAGCGCGCCCGAGGCGCTCAATTTTTCGATCACGCTCTTGTTCAGGCCGCAGCGCCGGGCCAGCTCCTCCACGCTGCGGAAGGGGGCCAGGCGGCGCTCCTCGTCGATGTGGTCCGCGGCGGTGTCGCCCAAACCGGGCAGGGACACCAGGGGCGGCAACAGCTCGAATTCGCCCAGGGGCAGGAAACGGCGCGGCAGGCTCTTGTACAGGTCCACCTTGGCGAAGCTGATGCCCCGCAGGAGGGCCTCCAGGACCACCACCAGCGCGTTGAGGTTGCCTTCGTCCTTGGCGGTCGCCAGCCTGTCGTCGCTGAGCTTCTTCAGCTGCCGCATGCGCTCCAGCACGGCGTTCTTGCCGCCGGACACGACCTCGCTCTGCACCGAGTCGGCGTGGAGGGTCAGCCAGGCGCTGTAGAAAGCGGCGGGATGGTGGACCTTGAACCAGGCCATGCGCACCGCGGTGAAGCAGTAGGCCGTGGCGTGGGCCTTGGGGAACATGTATTGGATCTTGCGGCAGGATTCGATCCACCAGGGCGGCAGCTTGGCGTCGCTGAGGGCCTGCATGTGCTCGGGCTTGAAGCCCTCCCTGGCGACCGCCCCTTTGCGGATTTTTTCGGTGATGTCGTAGGCAGTCACGGCCGGCATGCCCTGGAGGATCAGGCGGTTCATGATGTCGTCGCGGGTCGAGATGACCGTCTGAAGCGTGGCGGTCTTCTCCTGGATCAGCTTTTCCGCGTTGCCCGCCCACACGCCCGTGCCGTGGCTCAGGCCGGAGATGTAGATGAGCTCGGTGAAATTCCTCGGCTGCGTCAGCTCCAGCATGCGGCGGGTGTTGGCGGTGCCGAACTCCGGGATCGCCACCACGCCGGTGTCTCCCAGCCAGTCCTGCTCCTCCCTGCTCATCTTGGCCAAGCCCAGGGCCTTGCCCGAGCTGAAAATGGACAGGGCCAGGGGGTCATCCAGGGGGACCGCGGTTTCCGCGATCTGGGTCAGCTCCTGCAGGTGCCTGAAGGCCGAACCGTCGTCCTTGCCCAGGATGTCCAGCTTGACCAGGGCCTCGTCGTAGGCGTGGTAGTCGAAATGGGTGGTGTAGAGGCCCTCCTCGCCGGCCTTTTCAGCCCCTCCCATCTCGTTCTTGTCCCCGGAATACTGCACCGGCGTGATCATGTTGATGTCCATGCCCTTGGGCACCAGGACCACGCCCCCCGGATGCTGGCCGCTGGTCAGTTTGACGCCCTCCAAACCGGCCTTCAGGCGCTCGATCTCCACTTTCCGTTTGGACAGGGAGCGGGCCTCGAAGTACTTCTTCACGTAGCCGAAGCTCTGGCGCTCCGCCAGGGTGCTCACGGTGCCCGCCTTGAAGGCCAGCCCCTTGCCGAAAAGGGTCTCCGCGTACTTCTGGATCTCGCCCTGCACCTCGGGCGCGAAGTTCAGGTCTATATCGGGCACCTTGTCGCCGGAGAAACCGACGAAGGTCTCGAAGGGGATGTTGTAGCCGTCCCGGACCAGCGCATGTCCGCAGGAGGGGCAGGGGCGGTCGGGCAGGTCCACCCCGGCCAGGCGCTCGCCCTCGCGGAACTCCACCCAGCGGCAGGCCGGGCAGCGTTCGTGGCTGGGCAGGGGGTTGACTTCGGTGATGGCCAGACAGTAGGCGGCGAAGCTGGAGCCGACCGAACCGCGGCTGCCCACGGAATAGCCCTTGTCCAGTGAGGATCGCACCAGCAGGCGGGCGATCTCATACAGCACCCCGAACTTGTTGCCGATCACCGCATCCAGTTCGCGGGTGAGGCGCGCCTCCACCAGGGGCGGCAGGGGCTCCCCGTACAGTTCGCGGGCCTTTTGCCAGGCCTTGGAGCGGACGTTCTCGTCGGCGCCTTCCATTTCCGGGAAGAAGCGGCCCGCCGGCACCGGCGGCACGTTCGCGCAGAGTGCGGCCACCCTCTGCGGGTCGTCCACCGTGACCTTCCGCGCCAGCTCCGGCCCCAGAAAGGCCATGGCCTCCAGCATCTCCCCGGTGGTGTGGAAATACAGCGGGGCCTGCAGGTCGGCGTCGCTGTAGCCCTGGCCGGCCTGGAGGATGCTGCGGTACAGCGCGTCCTCAGGGTCGAGAAAATGCAGGTCCGAGGTGGCCACCACCGGCTTGCCGAGCTTGATGCCCAGATCCACGATGCGCCGCACGTTGTCGCGCAGCTGCTCCTCGGTGGCCTTCCCTTCCCGGACCATGAAGGCGTTGTTCTCCGGCGGCTGGACCTCCAGGTAGTCGTAGAAGGCCGCCACGTGCTCCAGTTCCGCGGACGAGGCCCCGGCCTGCAGCGCCTGGTACAGCTCCCCCCGCTCGCAGGCGCTGCCGACCAGGATGCCGCCGCGCTTTGATTCCAGGAGGGCCTTGTCGATGAGGGGCTTGCGGTAGAAGGTGCGGGTGTGGCTGTGGCTCACCATTTCGTAGAGGTGCTTGCGCCCCTCGTCGTTGGTGGCGTAGAGCATGCAGTGCCAATAGTCCGGAATTTTGATGTCGTTGCGGGACCGGCGCGCCTCTTTGGCCTCGCGCAGCTGGTCCAGAAAATCGGACCGCTCCACAAGATAGGCTTCCATGCCCAGCAGCAGTTTGATCTTGCCCTTGGCCGCCTTGTGCGCCTCGGGGAAGGAATGCACCACGCCGTGGTCGCTGATGCCCACGGCATCGTGGCCCCATTCAATGGCCCGGGCGATGTAGGCCTCCACCGGCGTCACCGCGTCGGAGGCGGACATCTTGGTGTGGGCGTGCAGTTCCACCCGTTTGCCGCCCTGGGCGTCGTCCCGGCGCCGCGGCAGGGACGGCAGCAGCATGCCGTGGTCGATCCTGAGGGTCAGCTCGTCGCCCTCGAAGCGGTTGATCTCCAGCTTCCCGCGCAGGCGGCAGCGCGCGCCGACCTTGAGCTCCACGGGCAGGTTCTTGCCTTCGGGCAGGCGCAAGGTGCACAACAAGGAATCCGTTGAGTCGGTCACCGAGAGCTTGGCCAGCACCAGGCCGCTCTTGAGCACGCTGGTCTTGAGGTCGAAGATCCGGCCTTCGAGCACCCCCTCCTCGTCGGCTTTGACCATACCCACAATGGGCTTGACCGTGTTGGCCGCGATGCTCCGTCCGAAAAAGACGCGGCCTTCAGGCGGCGACACCACGGCGGCGGGCGCGGGCTTTGCCGGGGCCGCTGCGGGGCCCGCAGAAGCTGGAGGAGCCGCGGCCACAGCCGCAGGCCCAGCTGCGGGCGCAAGCGGCGCGGCAAGGGGCAGGGCAAGGGCGCCTTCTTCAAGCTGGACCTGGGGACGCGCACCGCAGCCCCAGGCCAGGCTGCCCGCAAGATGGTTGTCGGCGCGGCGCTCACGCAGGGCCTGCAGGGCCAGGCCTCCCGCGGCCAGCAGGCGGATCCGGTCGGAGTCCTCGCCTTCGAGGCGGTATTCCAGGGTCCCGGTCCAATGGGCGTCCAAGGACAGTTCCCGGCGCAGTCCGGCGCAGACATCCTCGAAGTGCAGGGCCAGGTATTCGCCCACCGTGGCCGCGCCCTCGGGATAACGCACCTTCAGCTCCACCTCTTGGATGCCGGCGGCCCTGAGGGAACGACGCAGGTTCTCGTAGGGGAAAATTTCCTCGGCGGGGAGCGGCAAAAACAGGGTCAAACGAAGGCTGGACTGCTCGGGCCAGATGCGAAGTTCCTCGACCACGGCCGAAGCGAAGGCCTGGCGCACCAGGGGATCAGCGTCCAAGCGTTCCAGCCACGTGGCCGTGTCTGAGGGCCGCAAAAAAAGTGAAGCCATGCTCATCGCGCTGCGCTCTGCCGCAGAAGGGTTTCCGCCCGGGTGTGCCAGGGCTCAGGCCGGGTCAGCAGCGCGCTCAAGGAGGTCCCCGCGGTGGCGGTGTCCCCGGCCGCCATGCAGGCCTTGGCAAAGCTCAGGCGTGCGGCGTCCGGGTCCAGGGGGGCGTAACTGGGCGTCTTCCAGCCCTGGTCCATGTGCAGAAGGACCCGCTGGGCGGCGTCCCTTAAGCCCGGCGTGTTCACCCCGGCGTCCAGGGAATTGAATACGTCGATGGCGAACTCGTAATTGTCGGGATAGCGGGCCTGCAAGTCCGCCAGCTCCGGTTCGGAACCCGCGAAGTCGTGGCGTTCGCCGCACATCAGGCGGATGCGGTAGGCCTCGCAGGGCCAGGACGCGTAGGTGCCCTTGTCCTGGCAGGTTTTCAGCATGGCCAGGCCCTTGACGGGGTCGCCGGGCAGGGCCAGGAGAAACTGCAGGACCCCGGCCAGGGTTCCGCAGTAATACTCGAACTGGCCCAGGCCCATGTAGGCGTTGTACAGGGTCGGATCCATGGCCACGGCCTCTTTGAGGAGTCCGGCGCCCCGCTTGCCGTCCCAATAGCTGGCCAGATAGTTGCCCGCATAAAGCTTGGCCAGTCCCCTCATTCCGAAGGCCGCGCCGAGGTAAAGGCAGGGATAGGGGCTGTTGGGAAAGGCGTCCCGCTGTTTTTGCGCCGTGTCCACGAGCTTGTCGGCCTCCTTGAAGAAGGCCGGCGGCACGACCCGGGCGCCGACCTTGAAGTTCTCCTGGATGCGCGAAAGCAGGGTCGCCACCAGGAAGACGCCGCACAAGGGGTGGTCCGGCGCCTGGGGAGTGGCGGCGCGTATCATGGCCTCGGCGTCGTCATAGCGGAGGTCCAGGGCGAGGTCCTGGGCTTGGGTCAGGCTCTCCAGGACCGGTTTGGGGATGTTCTCATCGGTCCACAACACCGTGGCCGTGGGACTGGCCGTGACCGCGGCGGTCGCGGTAACGGCAGCGCCCAGCGGAAGGACGAAATTCAGGGCTAAAACAGCCAGGATCAGGCTACGCATCATCGGCACTTATGGAAAAAGTGAAATCCGGGACAAGGAAGGACAGGACGCCGCAAGCTCGGACCGGACCCTATCATATAGAGCGCTCCTTGGGCGGCAAGCTTTATCCACAGACCCCTATAAATTATTCCAATGGGCGGAAATCAGGCCTTTTCCGCTGATGGGCACAGGGCCCGGACCGGGCATTCCGCGCAGCGCGGCTTGCGGGCGGCGCAGACCCGGCGGCCGTGCCAGATCAGCAGATGGGAGGCGCGTCCCCACTCCGCGGGCGGAAGCAGCGCGCACAGGCGGGCTTCGGCCTTCACCGGATCCTGGGTGGCGATCAGACCCAGGCGCCCGCCCACCCGCAGCACGTGGGTGTCCACGGCCAGGCCCGGCAGGCCGAAAGCGTTGCTCAGCACCACATTGGCCGTCTTGCGCCCGACCCCGGGCAGGGCCACCAGGGCCTCCAAACTGCGGGGCACCTGTCCGTGGTGGTCCCGCACCAGGGCCTGGGCCATGCCCACCAGGTTGCGGGCCTTGCCTCGGAACAGCCCCAGGGTCCGGATGCGGCTTTCCACGCTGGAGGGCTTCGCCTTGGCCATGGCTTCGGCCGTGGGCCAGGCCTTGAACAAGGCCGGGGTGGCGCGGTTGACGTTGCGGTCCGTGCATTGGGCGGAAAGGATCGTGGCCGCCAGCAGTTGGAAAGGCCCCTGGTGGTCCAGTTCGCAGTGGGCGTCGGGGTACGCCGCATCCAGCAGGGAAAAGATCTTGGCTGCCTTGGTTTTTGTCATAAAGCGCCGCCGTCATAAAACTCCGAGGCGCGGAAGCCCCGGTTCCAGCGGTAGGCGAACCAATAGGCCAGGGGCTGCTGGCTCGGGTTGAAGCGCTGGTCCAGCAGAAGGTGGCTCAGCCAGCCCATTGCCAGCCCCCAGACCCACAAGGGGGCGCCGGCCCCCAACACCACGGCGAGCAGGCCCAGTACCCATTCCCATGCGTGGAAGGGCAGCAGCAGGAAAACCGGCGAACGGCCCGGGAAATAGGCGAAAAAACGCGCCAGCCTGAGGTTGAAGCCGTCGTCCCGCCAGTAATCGACCAGATGGTCGACGTCCACCAGCGTGCCGGCCACCCAGAAGGCCGCCGCCGCGGAGGCGTCCGCCGTCGCCAGGTAAAGGGCCGCGGCCCCACAAAGGGACAGTGAAGCGTGCTCACGAAGAACCATGCGGGCGCGGACCTCCGGTCCAGGCTAGCGGATGACCGCCAGTTTTAGCACGCGCCGTTGGGTGACCCCGGTCTGGGCGTTGCGAGCCCTCAGGACCACCAGGTATACGCCGCCCGCGGCGCTGTCGGGCAGGGACAGCTGGAGCTTGGGGCCTTCCCCGTAGGACTGGGCCACCAATTGTCCGGCCAGATCATAAATCTCAACCTCAAGGAAGTCACCCGCCGCAAGCGCCGGAGCGAACACCGTCAGCGGCTCGCCGCGGACCGCCAGCGGATTGGGTCCGATCGCCGCGCCGGCCAGCAGGTCCGCGTTGGGGTCCATGACCACGATCACGCCCTTGCGGGTGACCACGGGGTCCCCGGCGCTCTGGGTGGTGACCTCCACCAGGTAGGTGCCGGAAGCGACCTGGATGCCGTTGGCGTTGGTGCCGTTCCAGTACATGGAGTCGCCGGCGCCCGGGCCCCAGGTGATCAGGATCCCCTTGCCCTGGCCGGGGATAAAGCTGTCCTGGCCGTTCTGCCCGACGCTCAGGAATGCGGCCGAACCCGTGACTGGGAAGTAATCCACCAGTTCACCGGCGCTGTTGAAGATCGAGACGTTGCTCTGGGTCTGCAGGGCCAGGACGGTGGCGTCGACCGAGTAGGTGACGGGGTTGGGGCCGTTCGATTCGGTGAATTCCACGGTGTAGACCCCTGACGCCGTCATCTGTCCGTTCGAATTGGTTCCGCTCCAGGTGAAGACCCCGTTGGCGCCGTTCAGCTGGAAGACCGCGGCGGCCCCCGGGCCGGGCACGAAGGCCCCGTCCACCGTCGAGATGCCGGTGATGGCGTGGTTGAACATCAGCATTTCGGGGGCCGTGTACACGAGCTCCCCGGCGCTGTTGTAGATGTGGACCGTCACCCCGATGTTGGCCGCTACCGTCGCCGCGGGCGTCACCGTGACCGTGTAGGTCGGCGACAGGGTTTCCGTGACCGTGCAGGTGTGCGACGGCGTCGGCGTGTCGGACCGCGTGGGCGTCTCCGTCCACGTCGGCGTCTCCGTCCGCGTGGCGGTGCGGGTCGGCGTCCTCGTGTCGGTCGAGGTGCGCGTGACCGTCAGGGTACGCGTGGCCGTCAGGGTCCGCGTGTCGGTCGCGGAACGGGTGTCGGTGGGCGTCGCCGTCGGTGTACGGGTCGCCGTGCTCGTCCTGGTCACCGTGGGCGAGTCCGTGGCGGTTTCCGTGTCCGTGCCGGTCCTCGTCGGGGTGCCGGTGGAACTGGGCGAATCCGTGAGCGTCACCGTCGAGGACACCGTGTAGGTCGGCGTCGGCGAGGCCGTGAAGGTGTTGGTCGGCGAATCCGTCGAGATCGACGTCGGCGAATCGCTGAAGGTCGAGGTCGGGGTCGTGCTAAAGCTCTCCGTCGGCGAGGCCGTGAAGGTCGAGGTCGGCGAATCCGTGGAGCTTTCGGTGGGCGAATCCGTGAAGGTCGCCGTGGGCGAAACCGTGGACGTTTCCGTCGACGAATCCGTGGCGGTCAGGGTCGGCGACGCCGTGAAGGTCGAACTGGGCGTGTCCGTGGACGTCTGGGTCGGCGAATCCGTGAAGGACTCCGTAGGGGAGGCCGTCAGTGACTCGGTCGGCGAGGCGCTGAAGGTCTCCGTCGGAGACGCTGTGAAGGTCTGCGTCGGCGAATCCGTGAACGTCGAGGTCGGCGAGTCGGTGAAGGTCTCCGTGGGCGAATCCGTGAAGGTGTCTGTCGGCGAATCCGTGAAGGTCTCCGTCGGGGTCGTCGTGAAGGTCTCGGTCGGCGAGTCCGTGAACGTCGAGGTCGGGGACGCCGTGAAGGTCTCGGTCGGCGAATCCGTGAACGTCGAGGTCGGGGATGCCGTGAAGGTATCCGTCGGGGAATCCGTCACGGTCGACGTCGGGGAGTCCGTGAAGGTCTCGGTCGGGGAGTCCGTCAAGGTCTCGGTCGGCGAATCCGTGAAGGTCGGGGTCGGCGAATCCGTCAAGGTTTCCGTCGGGGAATCCGTGAACGTCGAAGTCGGAGAGTCCGTGGAGGTCTCCGTCGGCGAATCCGTGAACGTCGAGGTCGGAGAGTCCGTGAAGGTTTCCGTGGGCGAATCCGTGAACGTCGAGGTCGGGGAATCCGTGAAGGTCTCCGTCGGGGTCGTGGTGAAGGTCTCCGTGGGCGAATCCGTGAACGTCGAAGTGGGAGAGTCCGTGAAGGTCTCCGTCGGGGAATCCGTGAAGGTAGAGGTCGGCGAGTCCGTGAAGGTCTCCGTGGGCGAATCCGTCACAGTGTCGGTCGGCGAATCCGTGAAGGTCTCTGTCGGCGAAGCGGTAAAGGTGTCGGTCGGGGAGTCCGTGAAGGTCTCCGTCGGCGACGCCGTGAAGGTCTCGGTCGGCGAATCCGTGAACGTAGAGGTCGGAGAGTCCGTGAAGGTTTCTGTGGGTGAATCCGTGAAGGTCGAAGTCGGGGAGTCCGTGAAGGTCTCCGTCGGGGAATCCGTGAACGTCGAAGTCGGCGAATCCGTGAAGGTCTCGGTCGGGGACGTGGTGAAGGTCTCCGTAGGCGAATCCGTGAACGTCGAAGTCGGCGAGTCCGTGAAGGTCTCTGTAGGCGAATCCGTGAACGTAGACGTCGGCGAATCCGTGTAGGTCTCCGTGGGCGAATCCGTGTAGGTGTCCGTCGGGGAATCTGTGAAGGTCTCGGTCGGCGACGCCGTGAAGGTCTCTGTCGGGGAGTCCGTGAAGGTCTCCGTCGGTGATGCCGTGAAGGTCTCGGTCGGCGAATCCGTGAACGTCGAGGTCGGCGAGTCCGTGAAGGTCTCTGTGGGCGAGTCCGTGAAGGTCGAGGTCGGAGAGTCCGTAAAGGTCTCGGTCGGGGAATCCGTGAACGTCGAGGTCGGGGAGTCCGTAAAGGTATCCGTCGGGGACGTGGTGAAGGTCTCGGTGGGGGAATCCGTGAAGGTAGAGGTCGGGGAGTCCGTGAAGGTCTCCGTGGGCGAATCCGTGAACGTCGAAGTCGGCGAGTCCGTGAAGGTCTCCGTCGGGGAATCCGTGAACGTAGAGGTCGGCGAGTCCGTAAAGGTCTCGGTCGGGGAGTCGGTGTAGGTGTCCGTCGGGGAATCTGTGAAGGTCTCCGTCGGCGACGCCGTGAAGGTGTCGGTCGGGGAGTCCGTGAAGGTCTCCGTCGGCGACGCAGTGAAGGTCTCTGTCGGCGAATCCGTGAACGTCGAGGTCGGAGAGTCCGTGAAGGTCTCCGTGGGCGAGTCCGTGAACGTAGACGTCGGAGAGTCCGTAAAAGTCTCGGTCGGAGAATCCGTGAACGTCGAGGTCGGCGAATCCGTGAAGGTCTCCGTCGGGGACGTGGTGAAGGTCTCGGTGGGGGAATCCGTGAACGTAGAGGTCGGCGAGTCCGTGAAGGTCTCCGTGGGCGAATCCGTGAACGTCGAAGTCGGCGAGTCCGTGAACGTCTCCGTCGGGGAATCCGTGAACGTGGAGGTCGGCGAGTCCGTAAAGGTCTCGGTCGGGGAGTCAGTGTAGGTGTCCGTCGGGGAATCTGTGAAGGTCTCCGTCGGCGACGCGGTAAAGGTCTCGGTCGGGGAGTCCGTGAACGTCGAAGTCGGAGAGTCGGTGAAGGTCTCCGTCGGCGAGTCCGTGAACGTCGACGTCGGAGAGTCGGTGAAGGTCTCCGTCGGCGAGTCCGTGAACGTCGACGTCGGAGAATCCGTGAAGGTATCCGTCGGGGACGTGGTGAAGGTCTCGGTGGGGGAATCCGTGAACGTCGAGGTCGGCGAGTCCGTGAAGGTCTCCGTCGGGGAATCCGTGAACGTCGAGGTCGGCGAGTCCGTGAAGGTCTCCGTGGGCGAATCCGTGAAGGTGTCCGTCGGCGAATCCGTGAACGTCTCTGTCGGCGACGCGGTGAAGGTCTCCGTCGGCGAATCCGTGAAGGTATCCGTCGGCGACGCCGTGAAGGTCTCGGTCGGCGAATCCGTGAACGTCGAGGTCGGAGAGTCCGTGAAGGTCTCCGTGGGCGAGTCTGTGAACGTAGACGTCGGAGAGTCCGTAAAGGTCTCGGTCGGAGAATCCGTGAAGGTCTCGGTCGGGGAATCCGTGAAGGTATCCGTGGGGGACGTGGTGAAGGTCTCCGTCGGCGAGTCCGTGAACGTCGAAGTCGGCGAGTCCGTGAAGGTCTCTGTGGGCGAATCCGTGAAGGTGTCCGTCGGCGACGCGGTGAAGGTGTCCGTGGGCGAGTCCGTGAAGGTGTCCGTCGGCGACGCGGTGAAGGTGTCCGTGGGCGAGTCCGTGAACGTCGAGGTCGGCGAGTCCGTGAAGGTCTCCGTCGGCGACGCGGTGAAGGTGTCCGTCGGCGAATCCGTGAAGGTTTCCGTGGGCGACGAGGTAAAGGTATCGGTCGGCGAGTCGGTAAAGGTCTCCGTCGGGGAATCGGTGAAGGTCTCCGTGGGCGAATCCGTGAAGGTCTCCGTCGGTGAATCCGTGAAGGTCTCCGTCGGGGAGTCGGTGAAGGTCTCCGTCGGTGAATCCGTGAAGGTCTCCGTCGGGGACGTGGTGAAGGTCTCGGTGGGGGAATCCGTGAACGTAGAGGTCGGAGAGTCCGTGAAGGTCTCCGTGGGCGAATCCGTGAACGTCTCGGTCGGCGAATCCGTGGAGGTTTCCGTGGGTGAATCCGTAAACGTCGATGTAGGCGAGTCGGTGAAAGTCTCCGTCGGGGAATCCGTGAAGGTTGAGGTCGGGGAATCCGTGAAGGTATCGGTCGGGGACGTGGTGAAGGTCTCCGTGGGCGAGTCGGTGAATGTTTCAGTCGGAGAATCGGTAAAGGTCTCCGTCGGGGAATCCGTGAAGGTTTCGGTCGGAGAGTCCGTGAAGGTCTCCGTCGGTGAGTCCGTAAAGGTCGACGTCGGCGAATCCGTGAAGGTCTCGGTCGGCGAATCGGTGAAGGTTTCCGTCGGGGAATCCGTGAAGGTTTCCGTGGGCGACGAGGTAAAGGTATCGGTCGGCGAGTCGGTAAAGGTCTCCGTCGGGGAATCGGTGAAGGTCTCCGTCGGCGAGTCCGTGAACGTCGAGGTCGGGGAATCCGTGAAGGTCTCCGTCGGCGAGTCCGTGAAGGTCGAGGTCGGGGAATCCGTAAAGGTCTCCGTCGGCGACGTCGTGAAGGTCTCCGTAGGCGAGTCTGTAAAGGTTTCGGTCGGAGAATCGGTGAAGGTCTCCGTGGGCGAATCCGTGAACGTCGAGGTCGGGGAGTCCGTAAAGGTATCCGTAGGCGAATCCGTGAAGGTTTCCGTCGGGGAGTCCGTGAACGTCTCCGTAGGCGACGCGGTGAACGTCTCTGTCGGGGAGTCGGTGAAGGTCTCCGTCGGGGAGTCCGTGAACGTCTCCGTCGGGGAATCCGTGAACGTCTCCGTCGGGGAATCCGTGAACGTCTCCGTCGGGGAATCCGTGAACGTCTCCGTCGGGGAATCGGTGAAGGTCTCTGTGGGCGAATCCGTGAACGTCGAGGTCGGGGAGTCCGTAAAGGTATCCGTCGGGGACGTGGTAAAGGTCTCCGTGGGTGAGTCGGTGAATGTTTCAGTCGGAGAGTCCGTAAAGGTCTCTGTGGGTGAATCCGTGAACGTTGAGGTCGGGGAATCCGTAAAGGTCTGTGTGGGAGAATCCGTGAAGGTCTCCGTGGGGGAGTCCGTGAAGGTCTCGGTCGGCGAGTCCGTGAAGGTCTGAGTCGGAGAATCCGTGAAGGTCTCCGTCGGAGAAGCAGTGAAGGTCTCTGTCGGCGAGTCGGTAAAGGTTTCCGTGGGCGAATCTGTAAAGGTCTGGGTCGGAGAATCCGTGAAGGTCTCCGTAGGAGAGTCCGTGAAGGTCTCCGTGGGCGAGTCCGTGAAGGTCGACGTCGGAGAATCGGTGAACGTGTCCGTCGGGGACGTGGTGAAAGTCTCCGTAGGGGAATCGGTGAAGGTTTCGGTCGGGGAATCGGTGAAGGTCTCCGTCGGCGAGTCCGTGAAGGTCTCCGTCGGCGAGTCCGTGAAGGTCTCCGTCGGTGAATCCGTGAAAGTCTGTGTCGGAGAGTCGGTGAAGGTCTCCGTGGGCGAATTGGTATAGGTCGACGTCGGTGAGTCCGTGAACGTTTCTGTGGGCGACGCAGTAAAGGTCTGGGTCGGGGAGTCGGTGAACGTCTGGGTCGGCGAGTCCGTGAAAGTCTGGGTCGGCGAGTCTGTGAAGGTTTCGGTCGGGGAATCCGTGAAGGTCTGAGTAGGAGAGTCCGTGAAGGTC
>DATHOE010000034.1:0-202650 GCA_035485275.1 bacterium | reverse complement strand
GGCGAGCCAGGGCTCCATGAGCCAGGTGGCCGGCTCCAAATGCACCCCGTGCCCGTCCAGTTCCCGGGCGATGGCCCCTAGTATGGCTTCGGTGCGGAAATCGCGCACGAACACGGCCTGCTTGGCCATGAGCCACTTGGCGCGCCAATCCGCCCTGATATTCTTGTATATCTGTTTGTGTTGGATCTGGCCCTGCATCACGGCCCGCCGCACCCCCTGGGCCTTGAAAAATCCCAACAATTTCCCCAATTCGCCCAACGAAACCATCTCAAAGGCGTCCACCTCGCGGGCCAGGCGGGGATCGGTCTCCTCCCTGAAGCCCAAAGCCGCGACCCTCAGGCCCGCTTCCCGCGCGCGGCGGGCCCACAAAAAAGGCAGGGTCCGGTTCCCGGCGATCAGGCCGACGGTTTCCCGCTGGCCCTCGGGCCTCACGCCAGGGCCTTGCGCAGTTCCACCGCGCGGGCCAGGGCCTTGTCCACGCCCTTGTAGCGTATCTCCCGGTAGCCCTTCACGTCCTCCGTGAGGCGCAGCAGTTCCAGCCAGCGCGGGTCGGGGCCCCCGGGCCAGTCCTTCACCAGGGCGATGTACCAGTCCCTGAACTGCCGGTCGCGGCGGTGCCAGGCGGGCATCAGCGGGCGCAGGAACTTGAGCCGCTTCATGATCCCCAGCATCCAGTCGCGCGAGACCACGTCGAACTCGAACTTGAAGCCCAGGAACTCGAAGCGAGGGCGGTTGAAATGCTTGTAGGCCACGCTGTCCCCGCGCGCCAGGTCGAGCCCCAGGCGGGCGGCGTCGCGCTCGTACTTCTCCGGGCTGGTGAGCAGGTGGGCCACCCAGACCTCGTCCTTGATGGCCAGGACCTTGTACAAGCCCCGCACCACGGCGCGCGTGGCGGCCCAGCCCGTGGCGGCGGAATCCTTGGCCGCGACGTCCAGGACCATCTTGAGATAGGACTCCGCGAACTTGGTGTCCTCATACAGCGCCAGTTCGTAGAGGCACAGGGCCAGGTGCTTGCGCTCCTCGTCGTCCTCCACGGGCCAGGCCGCGAAGGCACGGACGAGCTGTTCCGTGAAGGCCGCCGCGGCCGCGCCCGAGGCCAGGCGGCGCAGATAGCCCTCTTTTTTCTCCAAAAACGCCGCCAAGGTCTCGTGCGCCACCACGCCGTAGCGCTCCGGGTGCACGGCCAGGTCGCGGCCCAGGGTCAGGGCCTGAAGGTTCCGCTGCAGGGCCAGCCCCGAGAAGGAGTTCTTCAGGCCCGTCACCAGGTTGTCCAGGCTCAGGGGCAGGAGGCCGCGCTGCAGGGCCACGCCCATGAGCAGGACGTTGTCGTAGAGCGTCGAACCGAGGTAGGACTGGGCCATGGCCGACTCGTCGGCGGAGAAGTAGGCCCCCGGCATGGTGCGCCCGCGCAGGGCCTCCTCCAGTTCTTCCGTGGAGAAGTCGTCGCGCCCCATCAGCGTCTTGATGGTCGGATTCTTGGCCGTGTTCACCACGCTGGCCGTGCGCAGGGGCGAGGCCACACGCAGGTTGGTTCGCGCGTCCAGGCCGCGCGCGGCCTCGAGCAGGTCGATGCCGACCAGCAGGTCGGCGGTGGCGTAGGGCAGAACCGGCGACACGATCATCGGCTTGGCGGTGATGGTGATGTGGGAATACACGCCGCCGTTGCGGATGGCCAGGCCCTTCTTGTCGCAGAACTGCACGTGCAGGCCGGCCGCCTGGGTGGCGCGCACCAGCACCGCCGTCGTGGACCCGATGCCCATGCCGCCGATGCCGGCCATGTAGGCGCGCCACAGGCCGTCGGGGCCCAGCGGCGCCACCGCGGGTTCGGGCAGGCCCTCGGCCGTGGGCAGGGCGGGCCGCACGGGCTTGCCTTTGCGGCGGACGGTGACGCCCTCGAAGCTGGGGCAGGCCTTGATGCGGGCGCAGGCGCCGTCCGCCACGCAATGGCTGGCGTGGGTGTCGACCTTGGGCCCGTGCAGCGTCTCCACGAAATCCAGGCCCGGGCAGCCGGTCTTGATCGTGCACTCCAGGCAATGCTCGCAGGCGTCCTGGTTGACGAGGACGTGCTCCTCTTTGGCCACGAAACCGTGGGCCTTCTCCTCCATCGCGGCGTCGCGGCGGCGGCGGCGGTGGTAGGTGATGCCGCACTCCTTGTCGGCGATGAGGAACTTGGGCCCGTCGATGAGGACCAGGTCCTCCAGCGCGGCCCGGTACTCCTCGCGCTTCTCGGGGTCGAGGCGCACCACCGGGATTTCGCTGCCGCGGGTCAGGCCCAGCAGGGCCTGCTCGCAGTCCTGGGCGTAGGTGGGCCCGCCCATCAGGTCCGTGTCCGTGCCGTTGTGGGGCTGGTGGCCCGTCATGGCGACGGTCTTGTTGTCCAGGACCACATAGAGCAGGTCGGCGTTGTTCTTGATGCTGTCGCTGATCGCGGCGAGCCCGCTGTGGAAGAAGGTGCCGTCGCCGATGAAGGACACGGCCTTGTTGACCGCGAATGCGTCCAGGCCCGCGGCCGTGCCGCCGCCCAGTCCCATGCCGCTGTAGTTCTGCATCAGCCGCTCGTTGGGCGGCAGGAAAAGCATGCTGTAGCAGCCGGCGTCGCCGTGGAAGATGAGGTCCATCGGCTCGCGCTTGTGGGTCGCGCGCATGTACTCGGGGTCCTTGAGGTCCTTCGCCAGCTCCAGGAAAACGTCGCTGGAATCGCGGTGGGGGCAGCCGGAACAGAAGGTCGCCGTGCGCGCCGGTATGTCCAGCGGCAGGGTGGAGGCCTCGATCACGCGCGCCAGGCTCTTGCTGATGCCCTCGGTGTCGAAGCCGCGGCTCTTAAGGAAGGGCCCCAGGCGCTTGAGCAGGACGCTCGGGTTGATGCCGTGCTCGGCCGGGATGCCCTCGAAACCGTCCGGGAAATGCTTGCCCCACACCGCCGGCAGCGCCGCGATGCGGCCGTCCTGCTTGGCCTGGACCAGCAGGTCGCGGATCTGGGCCTCGACGAAGGAGCGCTTGTTCTCGATGACGATGATCTCGTCGAGGCCGGAGGCGAAGTCCTTGACCGCATCGGGCTCCAGCGGAAAGGTCATCCCCAGCTTCAGGATCGGGAAGTGCCCCTCCAGCCCGACCTCGCGCAGCATGTCGCGCAGGTAGGAATAGGTCAGCCCGGCCGCGGCGAAGCCGAGGCGCACGCCCGCGTGCCCCTCCTCCACGGCGTTGATCCCGAGGTCGCGGGCAGCCTTCAGGGCGGCCGGCATCTTGACCTCGTAGGCCTCCTTCTCCAGGGTGCCCGTGTGGGACGGCAGGAGGATGGTCTTGGTGGTGTCCACCATGGACGAGTCGATGTTGACTGGGCGGAGCGCCGAGCCGAGGAGCGGGGCGTGCGGACGCACCTCCACCACCGCGCCTCCGTCGGCGAGGTTCGTGGAGACGATGACGCTGACGTACAGGTCGCTGCGGCGGCTCAGCTCGAAGGCCAGCGGGATGTAGTCCTTCACTTCCTGGAAGGTGGCCGGCTCCAGGCTGGGGATGAGCAAATGGTCGGACAAACGGCGGGAATCCTGAGGCACCTGGGTGGAGTCGTTCCAGGGGTCGTCGCCCACCACGATGACGCCTCCGCCGCGGTGGCCGTGCAGGGCCAGGGTGCCGGTGAACAGGCCGTCGGCGGCGACGTTGAAGCCCACGGACTTCATCACCGCCATGGCGCGTATGCCCGCCATCTGGGCGCCGTTGAGGCGCGCGGCGGCCAGGGCCTCGTTGCCGGCGATCTCCGCCAGCATGCCCAGGCTGCGGATATAGTCGGCCTGCTTGCCCGCGGCGTCGAAGATGTCCGCGACCGGGGAACCCGGATAACCCGTCAACAGGCTGACCCCGGCCTCGAAGGCCCCTTTGAGGATCAGCTCGTTGCCGGTGAAAGCTTCCCAGCCGCTGGTTTTTTGAAAACGCGCATCCACAGCTTGAATTCAGCCTCTAGCGAACGGAACAAGGGTGAAGAAAGAGTTTAGCCTTTTTGGGGCCGCCCATCCAGGCCAGAGCCTCAGGCGCGGCGCAAAAAGGGGCCTCAACGGTAGACACCGCGGTCGGAGGTCTTCAGGAACTCGACCAGGACCTTCACGTGCTCGGTCATCGGGTCGAGGGCCTCCAATTGGGCCAGGGCCTGGCTGAAATTGAGCAGGGGATCCTGGTAGAGGCGGTAGGCGGTCTCAAGCGCCAGCAGGTCCTCCCTGCTGAAGTTCCGCCGCCTCAGGCCCAGCTTGTTGAGGCCGTACACTTTGACCTCGTCGCAGCCGTTGGTCATGCTGAAGGGCGGCACGTCCTTGGCCAGGCGCGACAAGCCCCCCACCATGGCGTAGGTGCCGATGCGTGATCGCTGGTGCATCCCCGAAAGGCCGGCCACCACGGCGTGCGACCCGACCTCGCAGTGCCCGGCCAGGGTGGCGCAGTTGGCCATGACGATGTCGTCGCCGACGACGCAGTCGTGGGCCACGTGGGTGTTGGCCATGAACAGGTTGTGGTCGCCGATGCGCGTCACCCCCCCGCCCTCTTCCGTGCCGCGGCTGAAGGTGGTGAATTCCCGCAGCATGTTTTCGTTGCCGATGACGATGCGGGTGGCCTGGCCGGCGTACTTCAGGTCCTGGGGCGCGCCGCCCACCACGCAGTGCGGAAACACCTTGTTTTTGGACCCGAGGCTCGACCCGGTGTGGACCACCGCGTGGTGGCCGACGCTGGTGAAATCGCCCAGCCGCGCGCCCGCCTCGACCACGGCGAAGGCGCCGACCTCCACCCCCTGGCCCAGCTCAGCCGAGGGGTCCACCAGGGCCGAAGAATGTATGCGCGTCTCCATACCCGCCTCCCCTCAGTCCCCGCCCGGGGCGATGCTCATGCACATGACCTCGGCCTCCGCGGCCAGCTCCTCGCCCACCCAGGCGCTTCCCTTCAGCCGCGACACCGGGCCCTTCACCTTGAGGACCTCCAACTCGAAGCGCAGCGCGTCCCCGGGCTTCACCGGGCGCCGGAAGCGCGCGTTGTCGATGCCCATGAAATAGGTGAGCTTGCCCTGCGTCTCCGGGTAGCTCTCCATGATCAGGACGCCCCCGCACTGGGCCATGCCCTCTATGATCAGCACTCCGGGATAGATGGGGTGCCCGGGAAAATGGCCCTGGAAGAACCACTCGTTGACCGTGACGTATTTCCATCCGGTGGCCCGCACCTTGGGTTCCAGGGCCGTGACCTTGTCCAGCAGCAAAAAGGGGTAGCGGTGGGGCAGCAGCCGCTGGATCGCGACGCTGTCCATGGGCAGGGGGCTGGCTTCTCTCATCGTCGTCCTCGCGGGGTCGGTGCCGGCCTGGGCGGCCAGCAGGGCTTTGACGGCTTCGATATGGAAGGCGTGTCCGGCGCGCTCCAGGGTAAAGGCGCCGCGCATGCGGCGGCCCGACAGGGCCAGGTCCCCGAGGAAATCGAGGAGCTTGTGGCGGACGAACTCGTCCTTGAAGCGCAGGGGGCCGTTGAGCACGCCGGCCTTGCCCACCACCAGCGCGCAATCCAGGCTGCCGCCCTTGATCAGGCCGGCCTTGCGCAGGGCCTCGACCTCCTGCTCGAAGCAGAAGGTCCTCGCCGGGGCCACTTCAGCGGCGATGGACTCGGGGTCCAGGGCCAGCTCAAAACGCTGCCGGCCCAGGGCGGCATGCCCGTAGTCGATGCCGTAGGCCACGCTCAGGCCGGGGCCCGCGGAGGCCGTGAAGCTCTTTTCGCCTTCGACGTGGCTGAAGGGGGGGCCCACATCGAAGAAGGCGCGGTCCGCGGACTGCTCCTGAAGGCCCGCCTCCAGCGCCGCGGCGGTCCATTCCAGCCCCGATCCGTCCAGGATGGGGACTTCCGGGCCGCTGATCTCGAATTCGACGTTGTCCAGCCCCAGCCCGTACAAGGCGCCCAGCAGGTGCTCTATGGTCGCCGCGCTGGCCCGCCCGTCCGTCACCACCGTGCCCCTCTGGGTGGAGCTCACCTTTTCCAGGGAGGCCCGCACCTTCGGTTCGCCGGGCAGGTCGGTGCGGCGGAAGACGAAGCCGGAGCCGGGCGCCGCGGGCAGGGCCCTCAGCACCGCTTCGCGCCCCGTATGCAGGCCGCGACCGCGGCGCTCAAAAGGCGCCTTCAAGGTGTTTTGACGCTTGGTGTAGGGCAAGGGGCTTGGTCTCAGGATTTAGAAATGCGCCCCTCCAGGTCCCGCAGGCGGGCCTCGAGGGCTTTTACCGTTTTTCTCAGTTCGGACAGGCGGTTCAATTCGGCCAGGCCGCGGTGGTGCTCCAGGGTCGGCTGGGCCGGGGAACCGGAAACCATGCCTTTGGCCGGCACGTCCTTGCCGATTCCGGCCTGGCCGGTGATCACGGCCTGGTCCCCCACCTTCAGGTGCCCGCCGGCCGCGGATTGGCCGGCGAAAGTCACCCATTTGCCGATCTTCGTGCTGCCGGAGATGCCCGCCTGGGAGGCCAGGACGCTGTGCTCACCGACCTCGACATTGTGGGCGATCTGCACCAAGTTGTCGATCTTGGCGCCGCGCCGGACGAGTGTTGGGCCCAGGGCGCCGCGGTCGACGCAGGCGTTGGCCTGGATCTCCACGTCGTCCTCGATCTCCAGCCATCCGATCTGGGGAACCTTCACGTAGCCCCGGGGCGGGTCCGGAGCGAAGCCGAAGCCGTCGGCGCCGAGCACGGCGCCGGAATGGATGATGACCCGGTCACCCAGGCGGCATCCGTCGTAGAGCACGGCGCCCGGATGGATCACGCAGTCCGCCCCGATGACGCAATCCGCGCCGACGCTGGCCAATGCGTGCACCGCGCTGCGCTCGCCCAGCCGGACCCCCGCGCCGATCACCGCGCAGGCGCCCACGCAGGCCGTGGACGCGAGCACGGCCGTGGCGTGGACCACGGCCGTTGCATGGGTTCCAGGTTCCGCCCTCGGGCGGCGGTCGAAGCTGCGGGCCACAATGCGCGCGAAATCACGGTACGGATTCGGGCTGACCAGGGCGGCGCATCCCGCCGGCAGGCGCTTTGCGTCCTCCTCCCGGCACAGCACCCCCGCGGCGGCCGTGGACGCGGCCTGGGCGGCGTATTTCGGGTTGGCGAAAAAACTGATCTCGGCGGGGCCGGCCGTGTCCAGGGGCGCGACGCCGTCCACGGTCCTGGCGGCGTCGCCCCTGAGCTGCACGTTCAAAAACGCCGCGATGCCGCCCAGCGTCTCTGCCATGGCCTACTGCTGGTTGACTTCCTCAATCGCGCTGGCGGTGATGTCGTCGCCGCCGTAAAGCAGGTTGCTGGCCTCAAAAACCAGGTCGTATTTGTCCCGCTTGGCCACCTTCGCCACGGCCTCCTTGATGAGGTCCACGATCTGGGAGGTCTGCTCGGCTTCCTCCTCCTGCAGCTGGTTGGTCACCGCCTGGAACTTGTCCTGCAGGGCCTTGCCCTTGACCTGCAGCTTCTCGGCCTCCTGCTGGTACTTCTCGTCGGTCAGGACGCTCTTCTTCCCTTCCAGGTCGCTGGCTTCCTTGTCCAGGGCGTCCTTCTCCTGCTCCAGCTGGGCCTTTTCGTCGTCCACTTTCTGTTTGAGCGCGTCCTTGGCCGCCTTGGTGCCCGTGTAGGCGTCAAAAACCTTCTTGATGTCCACGTAGGCGATGCGCTGGGCGTGCGCGGCGGACGTCAGTCCCAGCAAGGCCGAGGCGAAGACGAGGGCTGCGAATCTCTTCATGGCAAAACTCCCTTGGATTGGGCCGAACCGGGCCCTGCGGCGGGGTGGACTTAGAAAATGTTCCCGATATTGAAGTGGACGCGCCCCCCCTCGACGTCGCCCTCCGAACGGGCCACGGGGTCGAGAGCGTAACCCCAGTCCAGGCGTATCTGGATGACCGAGGTGGGGATGGTGAAGAGCAGCCCCACGCCGGCGCTGGGATAGAGATAGAGGTCGCGGAAATTCCAGGAGCCGTTGGCGGGGTTGTAGATGTTGATGCCGCCGGAGCCGGCGTTGCCGGGCAGCTCGGCCTGGGACTCACCCGGCGTCACGCCCGAGGTGTTGTACGGCGAATTCCAGCTGTTGCCCGAGTCGTAGAAGATGTGCAGCTCCACCGGGGGGATCGGCTTGAAGCCGTATTCCACGTTGGTCAGCAGCTCGTAGGTGCCGCCGCCGATGCCGCTGGCGCCCAGGCTGCGTTCGTCATAGCCGCGCACGGTATCGGTCCCGCCCATGAAGAAGCGTTCGCTGGTGGGCACGTCGCTCACCCCCGTGCCGTCGGAATAGGTCACCGCCCAGCCCACGCGCCCGTGCAGCCCCAGCACGAATTTGCGCATCCAATCCTGCCCGAAAAGGGCCGGGGTGTCGAAGAAATAACGCGAATCGAAGACCGGCTTGACGAAGGCGTCGTCGCCGCCGAGATAGCCGCCGGCCACTTCCATGGAAAGGGCGTTCAGGCTGCCGGTGGAGGGGCTGAAGATGTTGTCGCGGGTGTCCCGCGACAGGCCCGGGGTGATGACGCTGAGGTGGGTGATGCCGGGCTCGATGCCGACGATGCTTCCCTGGACGTCGGTGATGTTGTCGGTCTGGTAGCGGTAGGAGCCGGTCACCTTGTAGGGCGTGCCCAGGAACGAGTAGCCGGTGCGCAGGGCGCCGCCGGTGCTCTGCAGGTTGAAGCCCTGCGTGTTGTAGGCCGAATTCTCCATGGTGCTGAAGAGGTCCACGCCCAGGCTCACCGGCTTGTCGAAGAGCCAGGGCTCCGTGAACGACAGGCTGTAGCTGTTGGTCTCGGAGCCGAAATTCCACTGGGCGCTGACGGACTGGCCGTTGCCGAAAAGGTTGTTCTGGCTCACCTGCAGGAAGCCCACCAGGCCTTCGACGCTGCTGTAGCCGGCGCCCACGCTCAAGGTGCCGGTCTTGCGCTCGGACACGTCGAAGATGAGGATCAGCTTGTCCATCTCGCTGCCGGGCTGGGTGTCCACGGTCACCTGCTCGAAATAGCCCAGGTTGTTGATGCGGGCCCGGTCGGCGTTCACGGCCTCCGAATTGAAGGGGTCGCCCGGCTTCAGGATCAGGACGCGGCGGATGACGTGGTCCTTGGTCACCTCGTTGCCGCGGATGCGGATCTCCTCGATGTAGGCGATGGTGCTTTCCTGCACCGTCAGCTTGGCGGACACCGTCGCGTTGTCGTTGTCCCAGGTGTAATCGGGCTCGATCGACGCGTAGACGTAGCCCTTGGAGGAGTACATGGTGCGCAGGGTCTCGAGATCCGTGTTCCAGTCGTCCTGGTTGAAGACATGGTCCTTGGAGTGCATGGACAGCATCGCGGCCTTGAGCTGGGCGTCCGTGAACACCGTGTTGCCGGCGAAAGTCACGGTCCCGAGGTGGTACTGCGGCCCCTCGCTGACCTTGAGCGTCAGTTCGATGCGCTTGTTGGCCTCGTCAAAGGTCGTGCTGTTGCGGACCACGTCGCGGCCCTGGTCGCCCCAGGCGTCCAGGCTCACCCCGTCGATGCGGGCCTTGACGTAGCCCTCCTTGGCGTAGAGCTTCAGCACGTTCTGGTAGTCGTCGAAGACCTTGTCCGGGTCGTAGCTGCCGCCGGTGAACCAGCCCGCCACCTGGGTGTCCTTCATGGCGCCCCTGATCTTGTCCGCGGAAAAGACCTGGTTGCCGGTGACGTTGATCTGCTCGATCTGCATCTTGTTGCCTTCGGACACGCGGAAATTCACCACCACGTAGCCGGGCTTGGTCCCCGGCTGGGTGTCCACGCTGACCTGGGCCGCGTAAAAATTCTTGTCCTTGTATTCGGACTGGATCGCCCGCACGGCGGCCGCGACCTTGTCCTGGTCATAGGGGTCGTTGATGTTGATGGCCGCCTTGTCCTTCAGGGTGCCGTCGCTGATCTGCTTGTTCCCGAAAAAACGCACGTCCTGGACCGTGGGACGTTCCACCACGCGATAAATGACCTCAACGCCCCTGCCGCCGGGGCCCGGTTCGGTGTCCAGGCTGACGTCCTGGAACTTGCCCAGCTTCCAGATGCGCTTCAGGTCGTCATTGGTCACTTCGTCATTCAGGGGCTCGCCCTTGCGCTGGCGGACCACCGCCAAGACGTCCTCAGGGCTCACGGATACCGCCCCGGTCACGCTCAGGCTGGTGACGATTTCCCCGCCCCCGGATGCGGCCGAAAAGGGGGCTATGCCGCCGCCGAGGTCAGCCGCGGCCAAAGAACCGGCCAGCCCAGGGCCAAGCAAGGCCAGGGCGGCCAAAAAGATAAAGTGCCTGGAATTCAAAAGGATTTCCTTTACGGCCAGGGGTGGGTCGAAGCGCAGGAGTGTAGCAAAGCCCCCCCTCTTTGTAAAGGAAGGACGTGGTCAGAGTCCTAAAGTTTCCCCGTTTCAGCCCCTTTTCAGGGGCCCGGGGTTCCGCTGGGCGCGGGAGTGGGGCTGGGGGCGGGAAGGCCGGAGCCGGAGGGGCTGGGGGCCGGGCTGGCTTGGGGCGTGGCCATTCCGTCCCAACGCCGGCGGTTGGGGTCATAGTTGTCGAAACTGGTGCTGCCTTCCAGCATGACCCGGTCGTCGGTCTGCCCGCTGGTGTCCACGGAATGCTGGACGGACAGCTTGGAACTGCCGGGCAGCTGGTACTCGACCACGCCGCCGACCTCGGGGCCCACCGAGCTTTTGCCCAGGACGTCGGTCTGTATGATCTGGGTGTCCACGCCCACGAAGAGCTTGGAGCCCAGGTATTTGCCCATGCTCACCTCGGCCAGGGCCCGGGCCGTCGAGCTCACCGGGGTCCCCTCGGCCAGGGGCTCCACCTGGCCCGTGTCCCCGGCGCCCGGGGTCGGAACCACGGCCTCGTCCATGGCCGGGGAACTCAGGCCCACCTCATCCAGCCAGCCCGTCTTGCGCCCCCAGGAGGTGAGGAAGCTCGCCGGCACCTCGCCCAGCATGCGCGTGAAGCCGCCCTGGGAACGCGGGTCCCCGGCGTCCCCGCCCATGCCCAGCAGGGTCGCGAGCTGGTTCTGGGTGAGGGAGGGATCATCGGCTTCCGACAGCTGCATCTGCACCTGCCCCAAGGGGCCCCAGGCGTGGAGCAGGACCTGCACGTCCTGGGGCGCGCCCCCGGACACCGAGACGCTGCCCAGGTCATCCACGCCCCACAATTCCACCTCCGGCGGGGAGTCCCCCCGCATCTCCACCCAGCTGTCGTGATCCTGCGTGAGCCTGAAGGTGGCGAGAAGGTAGTCCACGCTGCCCTGGAGCAGGCGAATCTGCCCGGAGAGGGCCCGGCCGTCTCCGGCGCCCTCCAGGCGCAGCCCCGCGTCCCCCGTGTCCACAAAGACTTCGGCCGCCCCGGTGCGCACCATCACGTCCGTGCGCGCCTTCAAGGCCAGGTCATAGGTCAGGCGGTCGAACCAACCCTTCCGGTCCGGGGCGCCCGACTCCTGGAACTGCGCGGGCCATTGCACCACCGCCTTGTCCTGCCCCCCCTTGTCCAGGGACAGATCCCCGCTCAGGGCGGGCTGGTCCCAGGAACCCGACAGCACCAGGTCCGGATGAACCACGCCGTCGACGAACCGGAGGCTGCGCGTGGACTCCACCGGAATGCCGCCCTTCCCGGTGCGGATGCGCATGTTCATGCCCGCGGGCACCCAGTCCTTGAACACGAAAGCCGGCAGCGCCGGGTCGGCGGGCTCCACCTTGAGCAGGTAATCCCCGTCCTGCGTCTTCGCCTCGGCCTTCTGCAAAAAGGCCTTGGAATCCTGGATCTGCACGAGCACTTCCGCGTTCTGAAGCGGCGGCAGCAGCCAGGCCGGGCTGATGCTGCCGTCCGTCACCGCCAGGGTGCCGTCCACGCGGGGATCGTCCGTGCGCCCGGTGAAGCGCAGCTTCAGGCTCAGGGGCCCGTCCGCCGCGCGGATGGCCGGCAGCCCGGCGAAGAGGCGCAGGCGGCCGTCGATGCTCTTGGCCCACACGTCCATGCCCTGCCCCGGCCCCGGATTGTCCAGCAGGGTCACGCGCCCGCCGACCTCCAGGGCCGTGCCGTCGCCCCGGCTCATGCGTATGGGCCCCTGCGAGGATAGGTACACCCAATTCCCGTCCTGGACCACGTAGCCGGTGGCGAGGTCAAAGGGCAGGCCCTGCACGGACCCGTTCTCGACCTTGGCCGAGACCACGGTGCGGGCGTGGCCCAGGTTCCCGGTGACGCGCAAGGTGCCCCACGACGAGCCGGTCCAGGTCTGGGGCCAGCCCATGATGCCGGCCAGGTCCGAGGCCGGGAGCCCGTCGGTCAGGCCCTCGAAGTCCAGCGAACCGTCCTGTTTGACGTCGCCCTTGATGCTCCCCTCCCCGCCCCCGGAATATGCGTGCGCCTCGTCGAGCGTGAACGCGCTGCCGCTCACGCTTCCGGCCGCGCTGAACTCCGGCTTGCGGGAGCCCTCCTTCACGGTGTAGCGCCGGCCGTCCCAGGTGCCGCCGAGGCCCAGCTTGGTCCACACCCTTGTCCCCGCCTGCAGGCGCGCGCATTGGGCCCTCCACACCGTTTTGCCGGCGCTTCCCGTGACTTTGAAGGCGGCGTCGGCGCTCAAGGTCCACAGGGCCAGGTTCCAGTTCGTGACCTGCGCGTCCCCGGAAAAGCTGTAGGCCTGTCCCGCGCCCTTGCCCGAGGCGCTCCAGTGCGCGTCCTCCAGCCTCAAACCGGGGCCCGCATCGGGCCCCAGTGAGGCCCGCGAAATCCACGCGCCCGAAGGGCTCCATCCCCCCGCCAAGGACAGGGGGCCCAGCTTGTTTTTGTTCCAGACCAGGGAGTCCACCAGCGCGCTCACGCTGACGGACGACGCGCTTCCCTTCCAGGAGCCGGAAACGAGCCCGTCCAAGGCCGGCGCATCCAGCCCCAGGGCCCTTGCCGCGGCCGCCAAACGGCCCAGCTTGAGGGCCCTGAACCTTCCCGAGACCTGGAGGCCCCCCTGCGCCCACTGCGCCTGGCCCCGGAGCGCGCTGCCGGGCGAGCCGGCCTCGCCCAAGTCCATTTTGACGAAGGCAGGACGGCTGAGGGACGCGAAGCTCCCTTCCAGTCCGCCGTCCAGGCGCAGGTCCGTTGCCGCGGCGCGCCCCAGAAGAAAGCCCGCCAGGAGCCCGGGATCCTGCCCGGAGAGGTCGGCGCTGCCCTGCCAGAGCCCTTGCTGGGAACGGATGCTCCACCGCATGCCCGATCCCCATCGGCCCTGCACGGCCTCGATGCCGTCCTTGCCGAAGGTGAACGCCGCGTCCAACTGCGGCAGGGCCGTGGCCGACAGGCTCCAGGGCGCCAGCCTCAGCGAGGCCGGACGCCCGGCCCCTCCGGAGAGGAGCGCGCTGCCGTCGAGGACGAGTCCTTTGTAGCGCAGCCGCGTCCAATGGGCCGTCCCGGACCAGGGCGCCGCGCCGCTCATATCCAGGTCGCCCGAACCCGTGATGGAGCCGCCCCCGGGCTGGCTCAGGTCCAACGAGTCCAGGGTCCAACGCCGGCCGGCCCCCCGGACCACCACGCGCCCCGCGGCTCCGGGCAGCACCCGGGGCAGGGGGTCCTTGAAGTCCACGGCGGCGTCGAAACGGGGCGCCGCACCCGAACGGTAGCTGAGTTTCCCGCTGGCGGAGCCGCTCAGTCCGCGGGGCAGGGCCTCGGACAAGAACGGCAGGTCGTCCAGGGCGGCCAAGCGGACCTTGTCCAGGCTCAGGTCGACGTTCCAGGGCCCGGACCAGCCCGGGGCCGTGCCGCCGCCGGCAAGCTCCCCGTGGCGCAGGTCCATCCCCGTGACCGTGACGCCCGTGGGTCCGAAGCGGACGTTCGCGCCGCAGGGGAAGCCCCAGCCCTTGCGCGCCAAGGTCTCCGAGGAGAAACGGAAGGCCCCGCTCCAGACGCCCCCTGCCAGCGAAAGCCGTCCGGCTCCCTGGACGCTGCCGCTCCAGCCGTCCGGCGCCTGCCTTGGGAACAAGAGCGCCAGGTCCAGGGGCGCGGTCTTCACCTTGAGATCCATGGCGTCGGGCTGTCCGGCCCCGCCCGGTTTCCAGACGCCGCGCGCCTGGAGTATGAGCCGGCGGTTCTGGAACAGGCGGGCGGGGCCGAGGGTCCAGGCGCCGTCGCTCTGGCGGACCGCGTCCGCGTCGCCCTTGAGTCCGGCCCTTCTGGGGAGGTCCGCCTCCAGGCTCAGGTGGGCCGCGGCGGCGTCCCCCCGGGCCCGCAGCGAGGCGCGGTCCACCGAGGCTCCCCGCACCTCAAGATTGGATCCATGCAGGGCCAAGTCCCATTTTTTCCTGGTCCGGGAAAAATCGCCCGTTCCGTCCAGGCGCCCGGCGATGCCGGGACCCGCCCAGGCCTCCAGCCAGTCCGCGGGCAGGGACGACACGGCCAGCTCCGCCGACGCCAGGCCTCCCCGGTCCGCCGCCAGGGAAATCTTCCCTTTGCCTCCGTCCCAGGCCAGGCTTCCGCCGACGTTCCAGCGGCCGCCGGCGCCGGACGCGCGCAGGTCCAGGCCGGTCAGCGGATGGGCCCGCCAGAGGGCCTCCTGGGAATGGAGGTCCACGGACATGGCCGGCGCGCTGAGGGCTCCCGCGGCCCAAAAATCAAGGTCCGCGGCGCCGCTCAAGCTCAGGTCCTGCGGCGCCCCGGCGCTGAGGGCCAGGACCCCCAAATCCGCCCCGCGCGCGGTCAGGGTCGCTCCAAAGGCCTGCGTGGGCAGGTCCACATCGGCTTGGCCCTGGATGCTTCCCCCGGCGTATGAGGCTTTCATCCCTTCCAGGTCGAAACGGCCGCCCTGCAGGGTCCACTGCGCGGCCAGCGCGCTCAAACCCGGCCGGCCCGCTGCGGACGGCTGGATCGCGACCCCTTCCAGCGTCCCGCGGCCGCGCAGATCCAGTCCCAGGGGCCAGGCGCCGGGCAGCGCGCGGGCTTCGAAATCGCCGTTGAGGCGGCCTTGCGGCGGCCCCAGGCCGGGCGGGGGCGCCAGCCAGGAAGGCCATTCCAGGTTTTTCACGTCCGCCTCGATCAGGGGATGGCCCCGGCCCGGACCCAGGTCCGCGCGCATGCTGGCCTCCCCGCTTCCGGCGGGCCGGCCCGAAGCGCGCAAACGCCAGTCCTGCGGGCCCTCGGGCTCCAGGCTGGCGTCCAGCTTGTCCGCCAACAGGCGCATCCCCGAACCCGGGGCCGCGCTCCAGACGCTCCCGTCCTCGAGATCCATGGGCACGGGCGGCAAGGGCAAGGCGGCGAGGGCGCGCTGCCAATCCCCGGAGCCGGCGCCGGACAGCGGCTGGGCGCCGCCGGGAGGGGGCGCCTTTTCCTTCGGGCTCAGGACAAAGACGCAGGGCGCCAGGACCCGCACGGCCCGCAGGCTGGAAAGGTCCACGCGGCCGCGGACCAGGCCCCAGAGGTCCACCCTCAGGCCCACGGCCTCGGCCGTGAGGCTCAGGTCCCAGGGACCCCCGCGCTCCATCGGGCCCATGCCCACGTCGCGCAGCCACAGCCAGCCGCTGACGCCGAGGCCCATGCCCCCGACGCTGACGCGCCGGCCGCTGGCCTTGGAAAGGGCCTGCTCCAGGGGCGCGCGCAAGCGTTCGCCCAGCCAGGGGCCCCTCTGCATCCCCAGAGCGGCGCCCAGGCCCAGGACGGCCAGGCTTGCGGCGAAGATTCGCGCGTTTTTGGTCATCTCAGCAAGGACGCTTCACGGGTCGTTTTGGGTCCCCAAAAAAAGAAAGGCCCCGCGGCGGTATCGGCCGCGGGGCCTCGGGCTTCGCGCCTTGGTCAGGCCTTGACTTCCCTTGCGGCGTCGACGATTTCCGCGCCGGGGTTGAGCACCTTGACCCCCAGGCGCTCGTCCTTGTCCGTCTCCGGCTTGATGATCCTGACGGTGCCTCCGGGCCGGACCGTGCCCTTGAGGATCTCCTCGGCCAGGGGCTCCTCGATGTTGCGCTTCACCACGCGCTTGAGAGGGCGGGCGCCGAAAAGCGGATCGTAGCCCTTCTCGATGATCCAGTCCAGCGCGGCCTGGTCGATCTCCACCGTGATGCCCCGCTCGGCCACGCGCTTGGTCACCTGCGCCACGATCAGGCCGACGATGTTCTCCACCATCTTGCGCGTCAGGCGCCTGAAGATGACGATCTCGTTGAGGCGGTTGATGAACTCCAGGCGGAAGGACTTCTTGAAGAGGGCCAGCAGCTTCGACTTCATCTGCTCGTAGTCCTCGTCCTCATGGTCGGAGGCGAAGCCCAGGTTCTTCTGCATCTCGCTGGTGCCGAGGTTGCTGGTGAGGATGACCACCGTGTTCTTGAAGTCCACCGTGCGCCCCTGGGCGTCGGTCAGGCGGCCGTCGTCGAGGATCTGGAGCATCAGGTTCAGGACGTCCGGGTGGGCCTTCTCGATCTCGTCGAAGAGCACCACGCTGTATGGGCGGCGGCGGACCTTTTCGGTCAGCTGCCCGGCCTCGTCGTGGCCGACATAGCCCGGGGGGGCGCCGACCAGGGCCGAGGTGGAGAACTTCTCCATGTACTCGGACATGTCGATGCGGATCAGCGCGTCCTCGTCGTCGAAGAGGAACTCCGCGAGGGTCTTGGCCAGCTCCGTCTTGCCCACGCCGGTGGGGCCCAGGAAGACGAAGCTGCCGATGGGCTTGTTGGGGTCCGCGATCCCGGCGCGCGAGGCCCGGATGGCGCGGCTGACCGAGGCCACGGCCTCGTCCTGGCCCAGCACGCGGCGCTTGAGGTAGGACTCCATGTCCAGGAGCTTGGCCGTCTCCTTCTGCTCCAGGCGGGTCAGCGGGATGCCGGTCTGCTTGCTGACGATCTGGGCGACCTGCTCCTCGGTGACCACGGCGCTGGCCTGGTCCTTGGCCATGTCCCAGGTCTTCTTCATCTCCTCTTTCTTCAGCTTCAGGTCCCGGACCTTGTCGCGCAGGCGGGCGGCCTTCTCGAACTCCTGGGCCTTGATGGCCGCGTCCTTCTCCTTGCCCACCGCCTCGATCTCGGCCTCCATCTGGCGCAGGTCGGGCGGCACGGTGGCGCTGCGCAGGCGCGCCCAGGCGCCGGCCTCGTCGATCAGGTCGATGGCCTTGTCGGGAAGGAAGCGCCCCGTGACGTAGCGGTCGCTCAGCTTCACCGCCGCCTCGATGGCCGAATCGGTGATGCGCACGCGGTGGTAGGCCTCATAGCGGTCCCGCAGGCCCGTGATGATCTGTATGCTCTGCTCGATCGTGGGCTCCTTCACCATCACCGTGGTGAAGCGCCGTTCCAGGGCCCCGTCCTTTTCGATGTATTTGCGGTATTCGTTCAGGGTCGTGGCGCCGATGCACTGCACCTCGCCGCGCTGCAGGGCCGGCTTGAGCATGCTGCTGGCGTCGATCGCCCCCTCGGCGGCTCCCGCGCCCACCAGGGTGTGGATCTCGTCGATGACCAGGATGATGTTGCTGGCGCTGTGCCGCAGCTCGTTCATGACGGCCTTCAGCCGCTCCTCGAACTCGCCGCGGTACTTGGTGCCGGCGACGACGGCGCCCAGGTCCAGGGTCACCACCCGCTTGTTCAGCAGAAGCTCCGGGACGTTGTTGGAGATGATGCGCTGGGCCAGGCCCTCGGCGATGCTGGTCTTGCCCACGCCGGGCTCGCCGATGAGCACGGGGTTGTTCTTGGTGCGCCGGCTCAGGACCTGGATCACCCGCTCGATCTCGTTTTCACGGCCGATCACCGGGTCCAGCTTGCCGTCGCGGGCCATCTGGGTGAGGTCGCGCCCGAAGGTGTCCAGGGCGGGCGTGGCGCTCTTGGAGGCGGCCGCGCCGGTGCCAGCCGCGGCCGAGCCCGCCTTGCTCTGCCCGCCCAGCAGGTTGATCGTGATCTCGCGGGCCTTGTCCAGCTTCACACCCAGGTTCTCGAGGACCTTGGCGGCGACGCCTTCGCCCTCGCGCACCAGTCCCAGCAGGAGGTGCTCGGTGCCGATGTAGTTGTGGCTGAGGGACTGGGCCTCCTCGACGGAGAGCTCCAGCACCTTCTTCGCGCGCGGCGTGAAGGGGACCTCGCCCAGGGTCAGGGTGCCCCCGCCGACGACGACCAGCTTCTCCACCTCCAGGCGCACCCGCTCCAGGTCCACGTTGAGGTTCTCCAGCACGGCCGCCGCGACCCCGCCGCCTTCGCGGATCAGGCCCAGGAGCAGGTGCTCGGTGCCGATATAGTCGTGCCCCAGACGGCCGGCCTCTTCCCTGGCCAGTGCGATGACTTTGCGGGCGCGTTCAGTGAAACGATCAAACATAGGAGCCTCAACGGGCTGTAAGGAATTACGCTTGGGACCGCCTGGGTGCCGGCGGCGGCGCCCTTTCGGGGCGCCGATTAAGTATACCACGAGCGGCCGTCCTGGGCTTCGCCCTGGACGGCCTTAAAAAACGCGGACTGTAGGGCCTTTTCTAGGCGGCCCGGCGGTCCTTTTGGCTGGATTGGGAGCTGGGGGCCGGCCGGCCGAGGCGTTCCTGGTTCCAGCGCTGGAGTTCGTCCGCGGCGCAGGCCCGGCACAGGCTGCGCAAACGGACCTCCCCCAGGCTCAGGTCCAGGTGGTCTATGGTGGCGGGCTCCGTCAAACACTCGTTACACAACATACGCACGGTCCCCTGAAAAGGATCCCTCGGCGGCGGACCCGGCACTGCGAAAAATGGTGCGTCCTGACGGATTTGAACCGCCGACCTCTCCCATGTCAAGGGAACGCTCTAACCAACTGAGCTAAGGACGCGCAACGCTAGCGCCGGAGTTCGGCTCCACGCCTTCGTGGGCCACGACGCCGGGAGAGACAATATAGGGACCGCGGGGCAGTTTGAAAAGAACTTTCTACGCTTGTTGCGTCTCATTTATCGTCGCCAGGTCCCGCGCCTGTTCCACGGTGTAGGCCTCCAGGGCGCCGGCCCGGCCGCGTATGTCCAGGCTCAGCAGGGGATGCCTGCCCAAGTCCAGCCCGGAACGTTCCGCCGCGTGGCGCGAGACCACGAGCTGGCAGTGGTTGGGCTTGCACAGCGCCTCCAGGCGGCTGGCGGTGTTCACCGCGTCGCCGATGGCGGTCAGGTGCATGGCCTGCCCGTAGCCCATGGCCCCCACGATGGCCGGTCCGCAGTGCACGCCGATGCCGATGCGCAGGGGCTCGGCCAGGTCGTGCGCAAGGGAGCGGTTCAGCCCGTCCAGGCGCCGCGCCATGTCCGCGGACGCGGCCAGGGCCTGGCGGCAGGCCTGCTCGGGCGGGCCCTCAAGCCCGAACAGGGCCATCACCCCGTCGCCCATGAATTTGTCCACCCGCCCCCCCGCCGCCTCCACCGCGGAGCCCATCTCCGCGAAGTAGCGGTTCAGGATGAAGACGACGTCGTAGGGCAGCTTGTGTTCCGACAGCTGGGTGAAGCCGCGGATGTCCGCGAACAGGATCGCGATCTCGCGCTCCTGGCCCATGAACTGGGCCGGCCGGGCGAAGCCGTCCGCGGCCTGGGCGTTGGCCGGCAGAAGGGGCGTCACGGAGACGTCCCCTGCGGGCCGGAACTGGCAGGCCAGGCGCACCTTGGGCGCGGCGCCCACGCGTTGGAGCACCGCCGCCTCGTCGGGCGAAGGGGGCGGCGCGAGGCAGTCGCCCTCGTCGACGCGCACACGGCAGGTGGAGCAGCGCCCGCGCCCCCCGCAAATGGAGGCGTGGGGGAGGCCGCCCATGCGGCTGGCGTCGAGCACGGACATGCCCGGCAGCGCCTTCACAACGCGCCCGCCGGGATAGCGCACCGTCAGGACGCCGCGGCGGGCGCCCCAGGCCCAGCGCAGGCGCCGGGCCAGCAGGGTCAGCGCCAGCAGGCCCGCCATGGCCATCCACACCCCGTCGCGCACGGCGAAGAGCGCGGCCTTCTGCGCCGGGCTGGGCGCGCGGGAGGCGGCCTTCATGGCGGCGATCCAGGCTGCGTTGCCGGCCATGGCCCGCACCACCTGGCCGCCCTCCCAAAAGCCGAGCAGGGCCAGGGTGGGGACCATCACCGCCCAGGCGAAGAGCCAGGTCCTGGCCTTCGCGTACCAGGGCCTCAGCTGCAGGACGAACTGGAGGCCCAGGCAGCCGTGCCACCAGACCACCAGCAGCAAGGCCGTCTGCACCAGGGCGTTCGCCGGAGTGAGCACGAAAAAGGAATACAGTTCCAGGGAATAGGTCGGATGGACGCCGTAGAGCATGTTGCCCAGGCGCGTGTTGACCACATGCTGGGCCGCCAAAAAGGGGATGCTCAGGCCCAGGCCGAGGCGCAGGGCCTCCTTGCGCGGCATGGACAGGGTGGGCCGCTGGTAGAGGGACCAAAGGGCCAGCAGCAGGTGGGCCAGGAAGGCGCAATACAGGAGCGGTCGCCCCACCGGGCTTTGCCAGAAACCGCCGTTGACCGCGAGCCCGGCCTCCATGGCGGACAGGGAGATGAGCCCGCAGGCGTGGTTCAGGAAATGCGTCAGGACATAGGCGAAGAGGATCAGCCCCGAGCTGAGACGGGTGGTCCGCACCCATGCCGCGCTGTTGCGTCCAAGACCGGCCATGCTCCCTCCCTAGATCCTTCCGTCGATGCGCCGCCGGGCCAGCGCCAGGGGCCCCAACGCGGCTGCCGCGTGCAGGCTCGCCCACAGCAGCAGGTCCAGCCCCAGCAGGGTCACGTGCATGCGGTAGGGCCCGTACCAGACCTCGCGCAGGGGCCAGACCATCAGCGCGTTCTGGGCGAAAACCAGCAGGAGCCCCAGGACCATGACCAGGACCCCGGCGGGGGAGGCCAGCACCTCCTCGGCGTGGGCCGTCCTGGGCGCCGCCCAGGCCAGGCCGAGCCCGGTGTTCATGCAGGCCAGGGTCACGGGCAGCATCAGGAAGTTCGCGAAGCCCAGGACCAGCGCCGCCGGGCCGGGCGTGAAGACGTGGTCCACCACCAGCCAGAGCCCCAGGCTCAGCGGCACAAGCAGCAGGCTGAACAGCAGGGCCTTGGCGCGCAGGTGGTCCATGGCCGCCACCGGGGCGTGGAAGAGCAGCCAGGATCCGGGTTTTTCCAGGCTGCCGGCCGGAAAAACGAAGCGGGCCGCGACCGCCACCAGGATGACCTGGGCCACGCCGCTCACCGGCAGGAAAAGCCAGTCCTTCAAGGGCTGGTCCCCCCCCAGCGGCAGGCGCCCGAGGCTGAACGCGAACAGGATGACCAGGGATCCCAAAAGCATGGCTTGCAGGCGCTGTCCCGGGGCGCGCCTGAGCACCAGCGCGTCGCGCTCCATCAGCACCCGCCAGGCGGCCCGCGGCCCACGGGAAAAGAAGGCCCTCCGGGAGCGCAGGCGCTGCCCGCCGCCCTCGGATTCCTGGCCTTTCGACCAGAGCTCGAAGGCATGCGGCCCGAAGCTGCGCAGCACCGTCCACCAGGCCGCGGCGGCCACGGCCGCGGACAGGAGCCACCAGGCCAGGGCCTGCAGGGGCCGCCCCAGGGACAGCATCACCGCGCGGCTGGCCCAGGTGCCCGGCCACCACCAGGGCTCCAGGGAATTGAGGCCGGCAAGGTAGTCCGCCACGGAGCGGGCCTGCTGCGGGTCGGCCAGGCGTTCCGGCCGGGAGAAGCGCAGCGCCAGGAGGCCGGCCATCAGGGCCAGCATGGCGGCGCCGAAGAGGCCCGCCCGCAATCGGCGCGGGGACAGGCGGCGCAGGAGGAGGCAGAGGGCCCCGGCGCCCAGGGCCGTGGCCAGGGCCGCCAGGGGCAAAGGCGCCAGCAAGCCCCAGGCCACGAAGAAGAAGCCGCCGTGGACCGCTGCGCGCAGGGCCCACAGGTAGGGGAACCACAGCAGGGGTATCACCCATCCCGCGGACGCGGCGGACTGGGCCAGGCGCAGGGAAAAATAGTCCCGCGGCGCCATGGGGCTGGCCACGAAGAAGGGCGCGTCGTCGGAGAAGAGGAGGCGACCGAGGAAGGCCAGCAGGGACGAGAACAGGAGCAGCAGGAAGAGCAGGCCGAAGGCCAGGCTCAGGACCCGCGCGCTGAGCAGGGGCCCCAGCTGGGGCTGGTCCCACAGGAAGGCGCACATGGGCTTGAAGATGCTGTGGATCACGGCGAGGAAAAACGCGAGCAGGAACGCGAAGACCGCCAGGCGCAGGGCCTGGGACGCGTCCATGGAACGCAAAGCCCGCAGGCGCGGGCGCAAGCCCAGCAGCACGAGAAAATCCCAGTTCGACAAGGCGCGCTCAGGCACCGCCGCCCCCGAAGAGGCTGCGGTCGTCGAGAAGCTTCTCGGAGCCGGTGAGCCGGAGGAAAACCTCCTCCAGGCCCGCGCCGGGGGCCGCCGCCTGCTCGCGCAGCTGCGCCGGGGTCCCCTCGGCCACCAGGCGCCCCTGCAGCAGCACCCCCAGCCGGTCGCACAACTGCTCGGCGATCTCCAGGGTATGGATCGACAGGAACACGGTCATGCCGCGCTGGGCCAGGCGCCGCAGAAGGTCCTTCACCTGCCTGCCGCCCTGGGGATCCAGGCCCACCATGGGTTCGTCGAGGATGATGATTTTGGGGCTAGCCAGCAGGGCGCAGGCGATGGCCAGCTTCTGCTTCATGCCGTGGCTGAACTCCCCCACCGCTTCGTCGGCGAAGGGCAGGAGCGAAAAGGCGTCCAAAAGGCCGTCGCCCCGCGCCCGCGCCGAGGCCGGCTCCAGGCCGTGGAGGCCGGCGGCCAGGCGGAGCGTCTCCCGCGCGCTCAGCTCCTCGAAGAGCTCCGGACGGTCGGGGACGTAGCCGGTGAGGGCCTTGGCCCGCCGCGGCTCCCGGGCGAGGTCCACCCCGGCCAGGCGGATGACCCCGGAGCTGGGCTTCAGCAGGCCGGTCAGCATCTTGATGGTGGTCGTCTTCCCCGCCCCGTTGGGGCCCAGGAATCCGTAGACGCAGGCGGCCGGCACGTTCAAATCCAGGGAGCGCACCGCGCTGAAGGCGCCGAAGTCCCGGCTCAGGCCTTGGGTTTCAATCATGGAAGTCCGTCCTTCAGGGAAGCACGAGTCCGTTCAGGGAGGCGCTGCGCAGGGCGCGGCCGGTGTGGTATTCGATCCAGCGCAGGAGCCCCGCCTCGGCCGCGGGCGGGCAGGGGCCCAGGGGCAGCCCCTGGGCCAGGTCCTTCCAAAGGGTCAGCACCGCGGCGTCCAGGATCTGCGCCCCCGGGGCGCGGCACTCGGGGCAGAGCAGTCCGCCGCGGGCGGCGTCCAGGGAGCAGTCCGGCCAGGGGCCGGCCTTGCCGCAGGCCGCGCAACGTTCCAGGTCCGGCGCCCAGCCCGCCATCTCCAGGGAGCCCCACAGCACCGAGAGGCGCACCGCCTCCGCGCCCTCCGTGGAGCGCCCCAGGCGGCGCAGGCCGCCAAGCACCAGCTCGAAAAAGGCGGGATGGGCGGTGCCCGCCGTGGCCAGGGCGTCCGCCAGTTCCAGGAAAAGCCAGGCCGCGGCCATGGCGTCGAAGCCGGGTTCCGGCCCCAGCGGGAATTCCCTGGCCGCGGCCGAGTTCAAATAGAAAAACCCTCCGTCCCGTGGGAGGAGGGCCGCTTCGAACAGGCAGAAGGCTTGCAGGGCCGCGCCGAAACGCCGGCGCGACCCCCGCGCGTGCTTGGCCAGGGCGGCCACGCGCCCGTGGGCCGGCGTCAGCAGGAAGACGACCCGGTCGTCGTCCCCGCGGTCCGTGGACCTGAGGAGCAGGGCCTCCGAGGTGAAGACGCCGTTCATGAACCCGCCTCTTGAGTCCCGCTACCAGGGCTGTATGCCGCCCTCGCCGTTCTGGAGGCCCGTCCAGCACAGGCCGCACATCCAGGCGAAAAACCCTCCGGCCAGCGCCAGGAAGAGGCACCAGCGGCTGAAACGCCGGCTGCGGCGGTCGGGCCCCTGCCAATAAAGCAGGGCCAGGGCCAGGCCCAGGCATGGCAGGCAAAAAGCCCCGGCATAGGCGAAGTTGCGCCACCATCCCTGGGGATAGGGCAGGGTCAGCGCGGGGGCGGCCTTGGGGGCTTCCGTGCGCGTTTCCGGTGCGGGCTGCGCCGGCTGGGGGCTTCGCCCGATGCTACGCTTTGGCGGCATGCGGCTTCTTTCCGCTGGGGTAGCCCAGCTCCTTGAGGAAACCGGGGCTCTGTTTCCAGTCCTTGTGCACTTTGACCCACAGTTTCAGGAAAACTTTGGCGTCGGCCAGGCGCTCGAGGTCGGCGCGGGCCCGGGTGCCGATGGCCTTCAGGCGCTCACCGTCCTTGCCGATGACGATGCCCTTCTGGCTCTCCCGCTCCACGTACAGCGTGGCGTGTATCTCGTGCAGGCCGTCCTCGCGCTCCTTGTAGAGGTCCACGCCCACGGCCATGGCGTGCGGCACCTCTTCGCGGCAGAGCATCAGGGCCTTCTCGCGGATGATCTCCGCGGCCGCGTCGCGCAGGTTGGTGTCGGTGAGCTGGTCCTCGGGGAACATGGCCGGCCCCTCGGGCAGGCTCTCACGGATCAGCTCCAGCAGCGGCTCCAAACCGCGTCGCTTGAGGGCGGAGATAGTCATGCTCCGCTCGACGCCCAGGGCCGCCGCCATCTCCAGGGCCATGGCCTCCGCGTCGGCGATGCGGCCTTCGTCGGATTTCGTGACCAGCACCACGCTGCGCCGTCGCGGGAGGCGCGGGGCGCTGGGCCCCAGCCAGGCCTGGCGCGTGTCGCGCGACACCAGGGCCAGCACCAGGTCCGCGTCGCGCATGGAGGCCAGGGCCTGCCCGCGCATGCCCCATTCCAGGGCGTTGCGCCCCTCCAGCAGGCCCGGGGTGTCCACCAGGACGGCCTGCGCGCCGGGCAGGGCCAGGACGCCGCGAAGGACGCGGCGGGTGGTCTGGGGCTTGGGCGCCACGATGGCCAGTTTCTGCTTCAGCAGCGCGTTGAGGAGGGTGCTCTTGCCCGCGTTGGGCGGGCCCAGCAGGGCCACCGTGCCGCAGCGGAAGGCCTCGGCGGCGCTCAAGGCGTCCCCGGCTTTGGCGCGCGGCGCCGCACCAGCACGCGGTGCACCTGGCGGTCGCTGGACTCGAGCACCTCGAAGTCGAGGCTTTCCCATTCCAGGTGGGCGCCCTTCTGGGGGATGCGCCCAAGGTGCTCAGCCACGAAGCCCCCCACGCTGGTGGCCTCGCCTTCCTGCGGGAATTCGACCGCGATCTCAGCCCCGAAATCGTGCAAGCCCGCCTCCGCGTCCACCTCCCACACGCCCGGCCCCCGCGGCCGCACCGGCCCGGTCTCCGTGTCGTATTCGTCCCGTATCTCCCCGATGATCTCCTCGACCAGGTCCTCCAGCGTCACGATGCCGGCCGTGCCGCCGTACTCGTCGACCACCACCGCGAGGTGGATGCGGCCCTTGCGGAATTCGCGCAGCAGCTCGCTGACCTTCTTGCTTTCCGGCACGAAGTACGCGGGCCTGAGCACGTCCTGGAGGATGATGAGGTTGCGCTCCTTGAGCACCGCCAGGAAGTCCTTCGCGTAGACCAGGCCGACGATGTGGTCGAAATCCGCGTCATAGACCGGAAGGCGGGTGTAGCCCGTGTCGATGAACTTGTCCAGGCACTCGTCCACCGTGGAGTGGATGGTGAGCCCGTCGAGTCGGGTGCGCGGCACCATCACCTCGCGCACCACGGTGTCGCCGAAGGCGATCACCGACTGGATCATCGCGCTCTCCTCCGGCTCCAGCGTGCCGGACCGGGTGCCCTCGTCCACCATGTGGACCAGCTCCTCCTCGGTCACCGTGGGCAGGCCGTCGGCCTGGCCGCCGCCGAAGGGTCCGGTGGCCCACCCGATCAGGCCCACCAGGCGCCGGATCATGGGGCCCAGCGCGGCCTCCAGCAGGTTCAGCAGCGGCAGGGTCAGCAGCGCGATGCGCTCGGGGCGGCGTTTCGCGGCCAGCTTGGGTGCGATCTCGCTGAAGAGCACCACCAGCAGGGACGCCAGGGCCGACAGGATCGACACCACCCAGGGGGACCAGTTGAGCCCGGCGTTCATCTGGACCGCCATCAGCGCCGCGACGGTGGACAGGCCCACCACGGCCAGGTTCGACGACACCAAAATGGTGGTGAGAAGCTGGCTGGGATGCTCCTTCCACAGGGACAGCACGCGCTCGAAGCCGGGATGCTCCTCCGAGAGCTCGGAGAGCTTGCCGCGCGACAGCGAGGCCATGGCGATCTCCGCGGCGGACACCACCGCGTTGAACGCGAAGAGGCCGGCGATGAGCAGCCATTCGAAGGGCAGGAGTCCGGACGGCATCATGGTTTGGGTTTGCGTTTCAAGGGGCCCAGCCGCGCGAGGGCAGCGGACCAGGGCCGGCTGTGGGGCTGCAGCCTCAGGCTCATGCGCCACATGGCGCGCTCCTGGGCCGGGCTGTCATGGTGCCGGCCGCTGAGGTGCAGCAGGCCGTGTCCAACAAGGAAGGCGGCTTCCGCGCCGAATTCCGGAAAAAAACGTCCGCGCCGGCGCCAGGCGTAGGCCGGACAAAGGGCCAGGTCCCCCAGGTATCCGCTGAAGCCCGGTTTTTTCAGGCCTTCGGAGGCCGGGAAGGACAGGACATCGGTGGCCTTGTCCTTGCCGCGGAAGCGGCGGTTCAGCCCGCGGCTTTGCGCGCCGCTGACGAGGCTCAGGGTCAGGGACGCGCCTTCAAGGCCCAGCGCCGCCAGGTAGGATCCCAGCAGGCCCCGCAGGGCCTCGTGGGGCGCCCCGAAGCCCGGGACCCGTCCGCACACCACCGCGGCGGCCTTGCCCTGAAAAAACTGCGACTCCCCCGCGCGCGCCATGGTCGGGTGCCGGCGCGAACCGGAGGAGTCGCTTCTGATTGGCTTGGGCCGCGGCGACATCGTCGGGCTTTAGGCCACGTCCCCTAGGAAAAGGCTCAGTACTGGATCGGCAGCACCTTGCGGGGCCGCTTGTGGGGCTGGTAGGGCGGCGTCAGCTGGGCCTTCTTCACGGCGTCGGCGATCTCGTCGCTGGTGTAGGAGGTCCTGTAGTTCAGGTCGTCGCTGACCTGGATGAAGTCGGGATCCTCGATCTGGTCGCGGTTGGCCTTGAACAGCAGGGGCCAGCGGAAGGGGTCGCCCAGGACGCTGGTCTTGCCCGCGATCTTCCACAGGCTGTCGCCCTTTTCCACCACATAGCTGGCGTGTTCCATCGGCACGGAGGTCGCCGCGGGAGCCGGCGTGGCCTGGGCCTGGGTCATGGGCCGCTGGCTGGCGCAGCCGGCAGCTCCAAGGGCCGCGACAGCCGCGGCGAAAACAAAAGGATGCTTCATGGAAAGTTTCTCCTTCAAGGCTAGTATTTAAGGGGCAGCATTTTCCGGGGTTGGGCGTGCGGGACGTACGGCGGCGTGTCGCCCGCCTTCTGTTCCGCGTCGTTGATCTCGTCGGTGGTGTAGTTGTCCTTCCAGGTCAGGTCCTGCGCGGGTTCGATGAGGTCAGGGTCGATGATCTGGTCGCGGTTGGCTTTGAACAGCAGGGGCCAGCGGAAACTGTCACCCTGAACCACCTGCAGGCCGGCGATCAGCCACAGCGAATCTCCGGGCTTGACGATGTAGCTGTTGCGGTGGGGCGTGGGCTCCGGTGTGGGCAAGGGCGGGACTGCGGTCGGGACTTCGGTCGCTTCCGGCGTCAGGTTCACCGCCGGGGCCGCGAAGGCCGATTCCAGCTGGATCGGGGTGGGGCTGGGCACGGCTTTCTCTTCCTGTCGGGTGGCGCAGCCGGCGGACAGCAGGGCTGTGCCAAGGGCCAGGGGTAAAATCGTGTGTTTAAAGGTCATCGCTGGTTTCCTCTCTGGAGTTTCGTCCGTCCATCCGGCGTGGGCAACGAAATCGTACAGGCGGTATTTTAAATGATGAAACAAGCCCGGGTCAAGACGCCAACCAGGCCGATCTTATCGTCCAAAACCCTTAAAAATTGGTGGCCAGCGTCAGGCGGACACCGGTGGCGTTGAAGGTGTCCATCTGCAGGTCGAGCTGATGGTCCTTGTTCCAATCGTCCGCAGCTCCGGCAGCCGTGGCGACGTCGCCGACCCAGGACACCGACAGGAGGCCCACGCCCGCGGCCTTGATCCAATAGCCGGCCTGGGGGGTGTCGTTGCCGAAGTACTGGCCCCAATGCTGGGGTTCATGGATGACGTTGTAGCCCCAGATGGAAATTCCGGCGCCGATGATTTCCATCACCAGCATTTCCGTTCCAAACTGGTAGTCTTCGGCGTAAAAGTTGCCTGATCCGTGGAACAAAATACCCGGGATGACGCTGAAAATAGTGGCCATATACTGGTCTTTCGGCACCACCTGATCGTCCCCGATGCTCTGTCCATTGGAGTTGGAGGTCTCTCCCTGGTTCATCTGGGTGTCAGCGGCCAAAAGCAGCCCCTGTGACTGGTCAGCCCGGGCCCGCATGGGCAAGGCAAAAGCCAGCAGAAGCAAGATCATGATCGTTTTTTTCAAAACGGAACCCTCCGTTTTCGGAACACGGTGACGGGGTGGATAGTAACTGTTCAGGTGCATGCCGTCAATGCCCTCAAGCACCCGGCAGCGGCTTTTTAATGTTGAAATTGCAGGTCTTATACACCAGGCATTCCATTCCGGTGCAGACGCCCAGGGTCTCGGGCCGCTCGCAGTCCCTCTGGATCCGCTCCCTGGCCAGGGAATTGTCGATCACGGACCAGTCCAATTTCGATGCCAAGTCCAGGCTGCGGCGGCGTTTGCGCCGGGCCCGCAGGCCTTCCCAGGGCGCGCCCAGCCTCGCCAGGGCCTCCCCGACCAGGGCCGCTCCCAGGAGGCAGCCCCCCAGGGCGGCCAGAAAACCCGTCCCCAGGAGCCCGCCCAGCACCATCAAGAGGGCCAGGGCGATCAGGGGAACCCAGGGCCTGAGCATGTCAGCGCTTCCCCACCCTGGCCTTGGGCCGTTTCGGGCCGGGCTGGGCCGCGGCCGCCGGGCGCAGCTGGCGCGCCAGGCGGTCCAGCACGCCGTTGACGAAAGCCGTTGAATCCTCGCCGCCGTAGGTCTTGGCCAGGTCTATGCACTCGTCCAGGATCACTTCCGTGGGCGTGTCGGGGTTCTGCGAAAGCTCGAAGGCGCCCAGCCGCAGAAGCGCCCGGTCCACGCTGAGCAGGCGCTCCAGCTTCCAATGGTCCGCGGCCGCGGACACCAGCGGATCGATCAGGGCGAGGCTGCCGAAGGCCCCCACGGCCAGGTTCTCCGCGAAGGCCGCCGCCTCGGCGTTGGCGTGCTTCAGGTCCTGGAAGCGCGCGATGACCGCGTTGACCTTGTCCCCGGTCTGGTCGGTCTGGAACAGTATCTGGAATGCCAGTTCACGGCCGCGGTGGCGTACTCCCATGCTAGCGCCCCCCCTTGCCGGCCGCGCGCCGCCTGAGAAGGGCCATGCCCACGGCCGCCTCGGCCGCGTGGCGGCCCGCGTCGTGGGGTCCGCCGTCGCAACGCACCCTGGCCTGCTCCTCGTTCTCCACCGTGATCACCCCGAAGAGCACCGGAACGCCGCTGTCCAGGCCCACCCTTTGCAGGCCGTCGAGCGCGCCCCGGCAAACCAGGTCGTAATGGCTGGTGTCGCCGCGGATGACGCAACCCAAGGCCAGCACCGCGTCCACCGAGGCGTCCTGCACGGCCCAGCGGGCGGCCAGCGGCAGCTCCAGGGCGCCGGCGCACCAGTCCACGCGCGCCTTGGGCGCGCCCAGGGCCTTCAGCCGCGCGCGGGCCGAGCGCAGGAGGCGGGCGGTGTAGACGCGGTTGAAGGCGGCCACCACCACGCGGATGTTCATCCCGCGCGCGGAACCCGGCTTCAGTTCAAGCCCTTCCTTGGAGGACGGACGCGCCATGCCCATTTAAGTCCGCCTCTTCTTTTTTTTCGCCGGCAATTTCTTCAACAGATGCCCCAGCTTGTCGCGCTTCGTGCGCAGGTAAGCTTCGTTCACGGAATTGGCCGCGACCTCCAGGGGCACCTGCTCCACCACGCGCAGGCCGTAGGCGTCCAGGCCCACGATCTTGCGGGGGTTGTTGGTCATCAGGCGCAGGGTGCTGAGCCCGAGGTCCTTAAGGATCTGGGCCCCGGTGCCGTATTCCCTCAGGTCCGCCTTGAAGCCCAGCTTCAGGTTGGCCTCGACCGTGTCGTAGCCGCGGTCCTGGAGGGAATAGGCGTGTATCTTGGCGGGGAGGCCGATGCCGCGGCCCTCCTGGCGCATGTACAGCAGCACGCCCCGGCCCTCGGCCTCGATGCGCTTCATGGAGGCGCTCAACTGCTCCCCGCAGTCGCAGCGCAGGCTGCCGAAGACGTCGCCGGTGAGGCACTCGCTGTGCACCCGCACCAGCACGTTCTTGCCGTCGGAGACGTTGCCCTTCACCAGGGCCAGGTGGTGCTTCCCGTCCACCAGGCTGCTGTAGAGGTGCAGGTTGAAGACGCCCCAGCGCGTGGGGAAGGGGATCTCCACCTCCTTGCGCACCAGGCGTTCGTGCTCGCGGCGGTGGCGGATCAGGTCGGCGATGCTGACGACCTTCAGGCGGTGGCGGCGGGCGAATTTGAGCAGGTCGGGAAGGCGCGCCATGAAGCCGTCGTCACGCATGACCTCGCAGATGACGCCGGCCGGCTTGAGCCCGGCCAGGCGGCACAGGTCCACCGCGGCTTCGGTGTGGCCGGCGCGCACCAGCACGCCGCCCTCGCGGTAGCGCAGGGGGAAGACGTGGCCGGGGCGGTTGAAATCCCGGGCCCGGCTGCGGGAGTCCGCCAGCGCTCGCAGGGTCTCGGCGCGGTCGTGGGCGGAGATGCCGGTGCTCGTGCCGCGGCGGGCGTCGACGCTCACCGTGAAGGCCGTGCGGAAGCTTTCCTGCGGCTCCTCGACCATGTGGCTGATGTCGAGGGCGTCCAGGCGCTCCCCCAGCATCGGCGCGCAGATGAGGCCGCGGCCGTGGCGGGCCATGAAGGACACCGCCTTGGGGGTGGCCTTTTCCGCGGCCATGACCAGGTCGCCCTCGTTCTCGCGCTCCTCGTCGTCGGTGACGATGACCATGCGGCCGCGCTTCAGGTCGGCGACCGCCTGCGCGATGCTGCTCAGGGGGGATTGGGCGCGCTTTTTCATTTGTACAGGTCCAGGAGGAGGCCGCGGATCTGGTCGAGGCGGGCCAGGATGGCGATGGGGGTGGCCTGCTTGGCCAGCACCTCGCGGGTCAGGGCCTCCATGGCGTCGTCGACCTTCTGCAGAATGACGTGCACCTTCCCCAGGCGGCCCTGCGCCCCGCCGTCGACCACCCGCAGCTTGGCCGCCCCCTGGGTCGCCTTGAGCACGAACTCCTTCACCAGGGTCTTGTACTTGTCCAGCTCATGGAAGTTCTGCGAGGCGGCCAGTTTCTCTCCCTGGCGTCCCAGCTCGTCCATGATGGTGTCGAGTGCGCGCGTCAGGGTGGCCTGGCTGGCGTCGACGAAGGCCTGCGCGAAGGCCGGCGGGGAGCCCGCGCGCGCGGCGCCGAGCTCCTTGGACGCGCCCACCGTGCCGCGCTCCTTCACCCGGCGCTTGGGCTCCGGCAGGTCCGCAGCCTGGCCCGTCATCTCCCCGATTTTCATCATGCCTGCCGGGCCTCCATCAGACGCTGCACATAGCGGGCCAGGATGTCGGCCTCGAAGTTCAAGCTGTCCCCGACCTTGCGCTCGCCCAGGTTCGTGGCCGTCAGGGTGTGCGGGATGAGGGCCACGCTGAATTCGTCGCCGGAGACCTCGAAGGGCGTCAGGGACACGCCGTCCAGGGCCAGGCTCCCCTTGGAGGCGACCAGGTGGCTCAGATGGGCCGGGGCGCTCAGGCGCCACTGCGCGCCCTCGCCCTGCGCCTCCATGGACTTCAGGACCGCCAGGCCGTCCACGTGGCCGGCCATGAAGTGGCCGCCCACCTGGTCGCCGGCGCGCAGGGGCCGCTCCAGGTTCACGCGCCGGCCGGGGGCCAGCGCCCCCAGCGAGGTGCGCGCCAGGGTCTCGGGGCTCAGGTCAAAGGCCGCGCCGGGGCCCGGGAGGGCCGTGAGGCAGCAGCCGTTCACGGCCACGCTGTCCCCGGTCTGGAAACGCAGATGGGCCGGGATCTCCAGCCGCAGGCGGGTGCCCTGCTCCGAGGCCGTCAAGGCCGCCACTTTGACGCACATCTGGACCAAACCGGTGAACAGATCAACTCCTGTCGAAAAAGGCGTGCACCCTGAGGTCGGGCCCCACCATGGCGGCGTCTGCGATGCGCAGGGCGGGCCAGTCCTTCAGCGGGCGCTCGTGCTGGTCCAGGAAGACCGGAAGGCCGAGCCCGCTGCCCTCCAGCTTCGGGGCCAGGTACAAGAAAAGCTCCTCGCCCAGGCCCAGGCTCAGGAAGGAGCCGAGGGTCTCGGCGCCGCCCTCCACCATCACCCTCCGCAGGTCGCGGCCCCGCATCCACTCCAAGGCGGACTGCACCGCGCCCGTCAGGCCGCCCGAATGCAGGGGCTGCACCTGGGAGCCGCCGTGGCGGGAGGCCTCCAGGGCCTGCTTGAAGGAGGAAACGCCCGCGAACCACACCGTGCGCGGGGCGAACTCGTCCTTGAAGACGCCCTCGGTGCCCTTGAGCCGGCCGCGCGGATCCAAGATGAGTCGCCAGGGGACGAAGGAGCCCTTGTCCTCGGGCATGAGCGTGGGCTCGTCCTTGAGCACGGTGCCGGCGCCCACCAGCACGGCGTCGCAGCAGCCCCGCAGCGCGCGCGCGTCGGCCCGGGCGCCGGGGCTGGTGATCCAGCGGCTTTCGCCCTTGCTCGTGGCCGTGCGCCCGTCCAGGCTGGCGGCCGCCTTGAGCGTGAACCAGGGCCTGCCTTTGCCTACGCTGTGCAGGAAAAAACGGTTCAGGCCTTCGGCCTCCTCGCGCAGTGTGAAGGGGGCGACCTCGACCTTGTGCGCGCGCAGGTAGTCCAGTCCGCCGGCGGCCTGGGCGTGCAGGTCCGGGCAGGCCGCGACCACGCGTTTGACGCCCGCCTCCACCAGCGCGATGGCGCAGGGAGGCGTGCGTCCGTAGTGGGCGCAGGGCTCCAGCGTCACGTACAGGGTGGAACCCTTGGCCTTGTTTCCGGCGGCGCGCAGGGCCTCGGCTTCGGCGTGGGGAAGTCCCGCGCCGCGGTGCCAGCCGCGGCCCACGACCTTGCCGGCCTTGACCAGCACGGCCCCGACCCAGGGGTTGGGCCAGGTCCTGAATTCGCCTTTGCGCGCCTCGTTCAAGGCCAGGCGCATGAAGCGTTCGTCCGCGGAAAGATGGGCTTGGGTCATCGGGCCTTATCCATGAAAAGGCCGGCAGGGCCCAAAAAAGCCGTCCGGCGCGACCGCCAGGACACTGTAGGCCGCGCCCCAGGCAAAGTCAACGCGGGGCGAGGAAGCCCCCTCAATACCGTATGTCGAAACCGCGCTCCACCGAAGGGGCCGCGTCCTCCACCTCTTCCCTCTCAATGCAGGCGCCCAGCCGCCCTGTGCGGATGGCCTGGAGGAAGCGGTCCAGGGCGGCCGCGTCCGCGGTGGCGATGAGGCTGACGCTGCCGTCGGCCTCGTTCTTGACCCAACCGCGCGCGTCGAAATCGGCGGCCAGGCGGCGGACCGTAGCCCTGAAGCCCACGCCCTGCACCCGCCCCCGGTAGGAGACCAGGACGGTGCGCTCAGGCACGGCCGCGCCCGCGGGGCGAAAACATCAGCCGCCTTCCCCGCCCTGGTCCGGCCCCGGCGTGCGGGTCCGCGGGTTGGCCTCGCGGTCCGAGCCTGCCACGGCGGCCTCGCCGGGGTTGATGGGCCCCAGCACCGTGAGCCCGCGGTCCAGCAGGATGTTGAAGTCGAAGGTGGCGCGCCCGGCCATGAGGGCCTTTTGGAAGACCGTGTCCTTGTCCGACACCGTGGCCGCGCGCATCCATTCCTCGAAATCCGGCCGCTGGCAGAACCAGCCGAAGGCCGGGCGCCGGTAGCGGTTGGCCACGGCAGCCAGCAAAAAGGGGTGCTGGTCGCGGCCCACCACTTCCGCGACGTCCTCGGGATCCAGGGCCGCGCTGCTGCTCACGGCCACGATGGCGTGGTCCTGGAACTGGATGAAGAGGCTGGCCCACAGCGCGTCGCCGTCGAACACGCCCAGCACGAAGACGCAGGACGGCGGGAGCATCCTGGCGGCGAAGCGCTCCATGCGCTCCCAGGGCAGGCCCAGGAGTCCGGCCAGCCGCTTCCATTGGGCGACATCGAGGTCTTCAAGGACGCAGCGCTGGGACAGCATGGCGGGACCCCTTCAAATTCCTCAGGCGGGAATGACTTCCCAGACCTTGATTTCGTGCGGCGCCAGGACCACCTCCCGCTCCTCCACCGCTCCCAGGAACTTCCCGCTGGCCCACAGCGGCTTGAGCACGAATTTGCCTTCGCGCAGCACCCTCGCCTGGCGCTCGGCGGCGTGCGGGTTGCGCACGAAGAGCAGCAGCCGGCCGCCGCTCTTGTGGCTGGCCAGCTCCAGGCTCGGGTCGCTCAATTCCGTCTCGGCGAAGACCTTGGCCTTGCGCAGGAAGGCCGCCACCGCGGCCGCGTCGAAGTCCTTCAGCCACAGGATGCGCCCGTCGCCGAAGGCGAGGGGCTGGCCTTCCTGGAGCTGGGCGCCCTCGAAGGCCTTCAGTGCCTCGAAGCGGGCGTTGAAGACCGGCCGCTCCGGGCCCAGCACGAGCAGGCCCCCCTCCTCGGCGTAGCGGGCCAGGCGGCGGGCCGCCCCTTCGTCGAGGAAATCCGCGACCGTGGCCAGCACGAAGGCGTGGCGCGCCAGTCGGTCCTGGCCCACCGCGCCGTCGGCCAGCGAAAAGCTGTAGTGCCGCGACGCGCAAAAGGCCCGCGCGGCCCCGTAGAAGGCGCGCGTGGGGCCGGCGGCCTGCCCCTCCAGGGCGGCCTCCAGCTGCTGGGCTTCGCGCGCGTGGAAGAGCAGCCCCTGGTTCTGGGGCGTGGCCTTCAGCCACTCCGACGCGCGCAAAAAGGCGTTGAAGCGGTCGAAGAGCTGGGCGACCTCTTCCCTGCGGGCCCCGTGGACGTCCAGGGGCGCGCCGCCCCAGCCTTCCCGATCCACGGCCATGTGGAAGTTGAGGCCGCGGGCCCCTCCCATGAGGGGCGCGAGCATGGTGCTGGCCAGGTCGTGGACCTCCGCTCCGCCGCCGGCCCCGAACTCCGGGACGTAGGCCAGGCGGCTGCTGGAGCTGAGGTAGCGGGCCTGGTCCGCCGCGTGCAGGGCGCCGTCGGCCCTGGGATAGCTGTCGAATCCGCAGAAGTCGATGCCCGCGTCGGCTTCGATGTCGGGCACGTTGAAGGGCGTGGTCCAGGGCCCCGGGAAATTGTGGTAGAAGGGCACCACGCCCAGGCCCCGTTCGCGGTACAGCTCGGACAGCCGGCCCAGGGACCACTGGATCCGGTATTCCCGGTATTCCGCCCAGTCCAGGGCGCAGCGCAGGGCTTCGCGCCCGGCGCCCGGCGCCGGGGCTTCACGGGGCGCCGCGGCCTCGTCGAAGGAGGCCCAGCGGGTCCCCCAGGCCTTGTTGAGGGCGGACAGCTGGCGGTACTTCAGATCAAGGAAGTGGCTCCACAGGCGCAGGGCGGCCGGGCTGTAGTCCATGGCATAGGCCCCGCGGGCGGCGGGGGCGCCCGCTTCGTGGCCCACCTGCAGGGCCACCACGGAACCGTGGGGGTGCAGGTGCTTCCCGACCAGGGGCGCCAGGGCGCCCAAAAATCCGTCAAAAGCCCCGAAAAGGCGCTCGTCCGCGGCGCTGCGCACGGGGAAACCGTCCTCCAGCACCGCCTCCCCGCGGCCGTCCAGCGCCGCCATGGAGCCGTCCGCCAGGATGCGCTGGGGCCAGCCTCGGCCCGGCGCCCCGGCCGCGCCGGGCCCCAGGCGCAGGAGCACCTTGAAGCCCTTTTGATGGGCCAGCCCCAGCCAGGCGTCGAGATCCTTGTCCGGATCCACCCGCCCGAAATCGAAGTCCCCTTCGGCCAGCTCGTGCAGGGACCAGGGCACCGGGGTCTCCACCACGTGGAAGCCCAGGCCCTTGATCTGGTCGAAAATGGCCGGCCATTCGCCGCGGGGCGAGGACCAATAGTGGAATGCGCCGGAAAACAGGGGCAGGAGGTTGCCGTCGATTTCGAGGCCGTTGTAGCGGACTTTGATGGACATGGAGGCTTTAGAAGAGGGTGGGGGAGATTACTTTAGGGCCGTTCAGCGCACAATGGCCATCTTGACCCAGGCGGCCTTGCGGGCGCCGAAGGCCTGCGCGCTGATGTGGGCGATGTACACCCCGCTGGCGACCGCCTGCCCGGAGCTGTTGAGGCCGTCCCAATACTCCTCGTTGGCCCCGGCCTGGCCCGCGAAGGGCGCCAGATCGCGCACGGTTTCCCCGGCGACGTCGTAGATGCGGATGTCCACGTCCGCGTCGCAGGTGAGCACATAGGGCAGCCAGAGCTGCCCAGGGGAGGGGTCGGGGTTCGGGTCCCTGGCGCTCAGCTCCAGGCCGGGCGCGGGCGTGGCCGTCGCCGGCGGCGTCGGAGTCAGGGCCGGCGTGGCGCTGGCCGTGGGCTTGAAGCTGGGGCTGGCGCTCGGGCTGGCGCTGAAACTGGGCGTCGCGCTCGGGCTCACGCTGAAGGTCGGCGAGACGCTGAAGCTCGGCGTGGCGCTGGGGCTCGGGCTGGCGGACGGCGAGACGCTGAAGCTCGGGGTGACGGTGAAGCTCGGGCTGGCGGTCGGGCTGGCGCTGAAGCTCGGGCTGACGCTGAAGCTGGGCGAAGCGCTGAAGCTGGGGGAGATGGTGGGCGTGACGGTGTAGGTGGAGGACGCGGTCCAGCTGGGAGAGGGCGTGAAGGTGTCGGAAACCGTGCCGGTCGCGGACCAGGTGAGGCTGGGGGTCTGGGTGGAGCTCACCGAGGGCGTGAAGGTGGCGCTGATGAAGGGCGTGGGGCTGGCCCCCAAGGGGCTCTGGTTGAGCCCGACGTAGGTGGTGAACACCAGGGTCTGGCCCGGCGCCACGCTGTAGCCGTCGCCCTGCGCCACGTTGCTCGCGTCCATATAGCCGGCCTGGCCCGTGTTGGTGTACCACAGCGCCACGGCGGTGTCGGGGTAATAGTTGTAAGGGGGGTTGGAGAAGTCGCTGAACGCGACGCCGGGGTTGGGATCGGTCCCCCAGAACCCCATGGAATAGACGTCGGACCACTGGCAGAACTCCACCGCGTCCGGCGGGGTGGCGGGCGTGCCGAACTGGTTGCCCCAGGTCACGCCGCGCGCCGCGAGCGTGGGCGAGGGGTATTGGTTGTAGCTCCACCAGTCCGAAGGGACGCCTTCGACCGCTGCCTGGAACAAGGTGACCGCGCCGTACACGCTCACTCCGTCGTTGTCGGAAAGGGGGGAACCGTCGTTGCCCCCGACCATGCTGTCCAAAAGCACCCGCAGGCCCACCGAAGCCGGGAGTCCGGCCGCGGAGTCGCTGACCCAGGCCTGGATCTGCACGCTGTCCGCGCCCGCCCCGCTGTGGGGGTCGACCACGATCGTGTAGCGGGCGCCGTACTCCAGGCTTCCCAGGCTCCTGGCCATGCTGATGCTGTCCCCCAGGCCGTCGGGGCCCGGTCCCGTGGACGCCGTGACCGGGACCGCCACCGGCTCGTCGGTCTGCATGTCCACCGGCGTGCCGTTGAGGTCGAAGACCAGGTGGGAGGTGCCGGTGAAGGTCAGCGCATTGGGCCCGTACAGGATGTTCTGCCCCCCCGGATAGGGGGGCGTGAGCACCGTGGCCCAGAAGCCCGTGTCGTCGGCCAGCCCGTCGTCGGCCAGCGCCAGGATCTGGCTCGAGGCGACGGTCACGTAGGCCCGCGCAAGCGCCGGCGCCAGGCACAGCACCAGGACCGCGAGGGCGCTCTTCAGGCGCACGGCAGCGGCCCCGCCTGCGCGTTCATAAGGGCGCGCGGACCCAGCGGGTGCGCAGCAGGCAGACGCCGAAACGCGGGCTCACGGCCTTGAGCCTCAGGAGGAACCACCCGCCCCCGGGGATGCCCTTGAGCGCGGCGCGCCGCAGGATGCCCGGCCCGTCCGGGACCAGCGTCGAATGGTCCAAGGGGAGTTTGAGGCCCCAGGAGACGGTCAGGGCCGCGGGGCGGCTCAAGCCCGCCTCCAACAGCACGGCGTCGCCCTTGCGTTTCAGGCCCAGGCTCTGGACGCGGAAGGGCGCCGTGGCGGGCCCTTCAGCCTGGCCGGGCCAGATCGCGCCGTCCGAGGGCCAGCCGTCGTCGGGCCAGGGCCCGGCCAGGCCGGCCAGGGGAAGCGGCGCCTCCAGGTGCCGGCCGCGCTCGTAGCTCGATGCGCTGCGCCAGTCCTGGCGCCAGAGCACGGGGACCTCGGCCCGGTCCGCGGCCTGGGCCAGGCGAGCGCCCACGCCGTACCAGTCCTCCGTGTCCAGGGTGAATTCCAGGAAATTCAGCTGGCTCGCCATGGGAAGGCCCTGGAACACCGCCTCCACGGCTTTCCAATCCAGGCCTTCAAGCTCCCAGGGGTTTTGGGGCGCGGCCGGCAGCAGGGCGGAATCGTCGATGCTCGGGGCCGTGTCGTCGGCCAGGTTCGATTCCGCGCCCGCCACCGGAGGGAGTGCGTCGGAATCTCGGGACTGGCGGTCCAGGTCCTGGGCCGAAAAAAGGGTTTCCGAGGGCGCCTCGACCGGCGGCGCGCCGGCCACGGATCCGTCCAAATCCTGGGCGGCGGCCGGCGCCGGGGCCAGGTCCTGGCGGGCCCACAAGCCCAAGCCCAGTTCCTGTTGGAAGCCGATCTTGCGCGCGAATTGCACGGTCGCGGCCGTCCACAGGCGCAGGCGGTTCTGCTCCAGGGCCAGGGCCGTGGGGCTCAAGGGCGCGGCCGCGCCGGAATCCATGGGCGCACCCCCGGGCCAGGCGCCACGATACAGGATCCAGCCGCCCACCTGCGGCGCCCGCGTCATCGGGGCTCCGCCCACCTTGAGGGCCGCGGCCTGGGCCAGGGTCCAGCATTGCCAGCCCCAGGCGTGCCGCCCGGAGAAAAACACGGCGCGGGCCGTGGCGGTCCCGACCAGGCCGTCCACGCCGTCGGGCGGATACAGGACCGGGAACGCGTAGAGGCGCCGCAGCCCGCAGGCCTCCAGGGCTCCGGTGAGGGCCTTGCAGGCTGTGGGGTCCATGATCCCGAGGTTGGGGCTCAGGCCCTGGGGGCCGAAGAGGGGCGCCTCGAAACTGACGGCGTTGAAGCCCGCGGCCGCGGCCCGGTCCAATTGCTGGGCCACCTGCGTGGCGTCCTGGCCCAGCAGGCCCGGCAGGTCCAGGCAATGCAGGGGCAGGCGCCGCTCCGCGGTCGAGAAGCTCCGGCCGTTGTCTATCAGCGGCTCCATGCCCGCCGCGGCCGGGGGAGCCTCGGCGCCGCGCAGGCCCGCGGCCAGGGCGAGGGCAAGGAGGCTAAACGCGCGCTTCAGGGCCGGCCTCACGCTTCATCGGGGAAGGACTCCAGGAGGTCGAAACTGAAAGCGCCGTAGCCGTGGCCGTCGCTGAAGCCCAGCAGCAGGGCGTAACGGCCCACGGGCTCGGCCGTTTCCACGGAGAGGCCAGGGAACATGCCCGGCTCCAGCTTGATGGGGGCCAGCTTGCACTGCTCGCAGGGGCAGTGGGCGCGCAAAAAAGGCGCGGACAGGCGCTGGGTGCGGCCCTTGTCCCAGCGCAGGAGCGCCGTGGTCCCGGTCTCGAATTGCCCTTCCATGAACCTCATTCGTCGTATCCCGCCTTCAGGGGTTTGCGCACGATCACCAGGCTCATGTAGGTGACCTTTTCCGGGTCCACCGCGTCCAGGTCGCTGGTGAGGATCTCGTCGGGCGTGCCCAGCTTGAGCGCCAGATGGCTGTGGGCCAGCAGGCCCATGCCGCGAAGGAGCTCGCGCAGGGCCCCGAAACGCCTGCCCACCTTCATCAGCACCACGCAGTCGAAACGCTCCAGGTCGGCGCGCATGCCCTCCACGTCGCTGAGGCAGGGCAGCACCGCCATTTTCTCCGCCTTCTCCACCAGGCTGAGGTTCAGGCCCGCGGCGGCCTGGCTGAAGCTGCTGATGCCGGGCGCGGTCACGATCCTCAGTCCGGGCTCGGTCTTGCGCAGGGCGTCCAGGAGGTTCATGTAGGTGCTGTAGATGGCGGTGTCGCCCAGCGTGATGAAGGCGCAGTCCGTCCCCTGCCGCAGCACCTCCAGCACGGCCGCGCGGGCCGCCTCCCAGGCGGGCCGCAGGACCTCGGGATCCTTGCTCATGGGGAAGACCAGCTCCCTCAGCTCGGCCTTCTTCCCCATTGCGGGCCCTTTAGTGAGGGCCTTCAGCACGATGCCCAGGGCGAGGCCCTCGTCCGTGATCTTGGCCTTGGGGACGAAGATGACCTCCACCCCCGACAGAACGCGCAGGGCCTGGGTGGTGAGGAGCTCCGGATCGCCGGGGCCGATGCCCACGCCGTAAAAAGTGCCTAGTGCGCTCATCCTTTGATCGCTCCTTTGCCTTCGGCCAGCAGCAGAAGGGCGTTCACCGTCGCCACCACCGCCGCGGACCCGCCCTTGCGGCCCAGGCAGGTGATGTAGGGCACGGGCTCGGCATCGCCCGCCGCCAGGCTGTCCTTGCTTTCGGCCGCGCTGACGAAGCCCACGGGAATCCCGATGATGAGGTCCGGACGCCAGCCCTCCTCCGCCACCAGGCGGATGGTCTCCGTCAGCGCCGTGGGCGCGTTGCCTATGGCCAGGACGCCTCCCAGCCCCTGGCGGGCCATCTTGCGCATGGCCTCCATGGCCCGCGTATGGCCGGCGGCTTTGGCCGCCTCGGCGACGTCCGGGTCCCCGATGGGGCAGGGCAGGGGGCCGCCGAACAGGGCCAGTTTGGCCTTGCTGACCCCGGCCTGGACCATCTGCACGTCGCAGATGACGGGGGCCCCCCGGCGCATGGCCGAGAAAAAGGCCTCAAAACAACCCGGATGGAAGCGGAGGTTGCGGGCGTACTCGAAGTCGGCCGTGGCGTGGATGACGCGCCGGACCACCGCGTGTTCCTGGGGATTGAAGCGAAAATGGGGCGAAAGCTCCCCGTCGATGATCTCAAAGGAGCGTTCTTCGATGGACGCTGGAACGACGATGCCGGGACGGAACATGGGACCGCGAAGCGGAAGGAAAACGGATTGTTATTATGGCAAAAAAGCGCGTCGCCGTCAGGCCCCTGTCGTCCGGCATTAAAAAAGATATAATGGATATGGCTTTTCGCGCACGCCACCTCCGCCGGAGCTCCGCCATGGCCGACTGGGCCCCCCGTCTCAGCCAACAAGCCGAACTGGACCGCATCGAAGGTCTTTTGGCCGCCGGACCCACCCTCGAGCTTCTGTTCGAGCGGGCCGCGCTGTGGCAGGCCCTGGGGCGCCTGGAGGAGGCCAAGACGGCCTACCTCGAGATCCTGAAGCAGGACAGCAACCACATGGGCGCCTTGAGCCATTTGGGGGCCCTGCTGCATGAAACGAATTTCCGCAGCGCCGCCATCACGGTCTACAAACGCATTCTCTCCCTTAGGCCCCGTGACAGCGCCGCCCACGTGAACCTCGCCCACGTGCTGTGGGACCACAATGACCACCCGGGCGCCCGCAGGCAGTATGAGGCGGCCCTGGAGATAGACCCGAACCAGGCCGAGGCCCACCAGGGCATGGCCGCGGTGATGAGCGAACTGCGGGAGGGCAAGGCCGCCTTTGAACACGGCAAAAAAGGCTACCAATGCCGGCCGCTCATGAGGATCCCCTACCGCGGCGTCGAGCCCCCCCTGGAACTGCTGGTCCTGGGCTCCGCAGCGGGCGGGAACATCCCCTTGAGCAGGGCCATCGACGACCGCATCTTCATGACCACCATGCTGGTCACGGAATTCTTCGATCCCGCGGCGGCTTTGCCGCCCCACCATCTGGTGTGGAACGCCATCGGGGACGCGGACTACCGCCTGGACGCCCTCCATCTGGCCGCGGACTTGCTGAAAAAGACCCGGGCCCCGGTCATCAACCCCCCGCAGATCGTGGCCAAGACGGGCCGCGCGGACAACGCCCGGCGCCTGGCCGGCATCGCGGGGCTGCGGGTCCCCAAAATCGCGGTGCTCCGGCGTGAAAGCCTCGAAGGCGCGGACGCGCCGGCCCGCATTGAATCGCTGGGCTTCGGCTTCCCGCTCCTTCTCAGGGCCCAGGGCTTCCACGCCGGCATGCACTTCGTGAAGCTGGAATCGCCCCTTGAACTGCCGGAATCCCTGGCGCTCATGCCGGGCCAGGAATTCGCGGTGCAGGAATTCCTGGACGCCCGCGGCGCGGACGGGAAAATGTGCAAATACAGGGTCATGATGGTGGACGGGGGGCTCTACCCCCTGCACGCCGCCATCTCGGCGGACTGGAAGATCCATTACTTTAGCGCGGACATGCGCGACAACGCCCACCACCGCGCACTGGACGAGGCCTTCCTCCTGGACATGCCCGCGGTCCTCGGACCGGCGGCCATGGCCGTGCTCGGGAAGGTGCGTACGACCCTGGGGCTCGACTACGCCGGCATCGACTTCAGCGTGGACGCCTCGGGAGAGGTGCTGTTTTTCGAGGCCAACGCCACCATGGTCATCGCCCCGCCTGACGCGGGCGCGCAGTGGGACTACCGCCGGGCCCCGGTGAAAAAGGTCCTGGACGCGGTCACGGCCATGCTGCGCTCCCGCATCCGTGCCGCGTCCTGAAACAAGTTTTTGGATGGCCCTTAAATGGGAAGAAAACCCGACGATATAGGGTATAATGCGCGCTTTGCGTCAGGGCCCGAACAGGGGACTAGCCCCATGCAATTGAGGATCAAGGCATGAAAAACGACGAGGACAAGCTTGATAGGCGTCTGGCCAACGCCATGGTCCTGCATTCCTCGGGGCGCCTAAAAGAAGCGAAAATGGAATATGTGGGCATTTTGAAGGAAAATCCGAAACACCTGGGCGCCTTGAACCAATACGCGGACATACAAAACGAGACGGGCCACCTTAAGGACGCCATCACGGTCTACCATCGCCTGCTGGAGATGAATCCGCGCGATCCGGCCCCTCATGTCCGTCTGGGCAACATTTTCCGGGGCATGAACAACCCGACCATGGCGCGCATCCATTACGAGTCCGCCTTGGCCCTGGACCCGGACCAGCCGAACGCCCACCAGGGCATGGCCTATATTTTCAGCGAATTGCACGACGCCAAAGCCACCATTGAGCACGGAAGAAAGGGCTACATGGGCCGGGCCTTCTACAAATTGCCCTTCCGCGGGACCGCCCAGCCGATCAATGTGCTGGTCCTGTACTCGGTCCTGGGCGGCAACATCCCTCTGGAAAACACCATAGACAACACCGTATTCCAGCACATTCCCCTGACCGTGGAATTCCACGACCCTTCGTCGCCCCTGCCGCCCCACGCCCTGGTCTTCAACGCCATCGGCGACGCCGACCAGGCCGAAGACGCGCTGGGCCTGGCCGCGGAAATACTTAAACATTCCAGGGCGCCCCTTCTCAATCCCCCGGAACGGATCTTCGGGACGGGCCGAGCTGAAAACTCCCTGCGCCTGGCCGGCATCCCGGGCCTCCTCACGCCCAAGACCGTTTCCTTCCCCAGCGCGGTCCTGCAGGGCCCGGAGGCCCCGGCCCTGCTGGAGTCGGAGGGTTTCCGCTTCCCGCTGCTGCTGCGGGCCCAGGGCTTTCACACCGGCAAACATTTCGTGAAGCTGGAGTCGCCCGAGGGCCTGGCCTCCGCGGCCAAGGGCATGCCCGGCGAGAACCTGATGGTGATCCAATTCGTGGACACGCGCGGCGCTGACGGGGCGACCCGCAAATACCGGGCCATGATGATCGACGGCCGGCTCTATCCCCTGCACGTGGCGGTCTCCCAAAACTGGAAGATCCATTACTTCAGCGCCGACATGACGGAAAGCGCGGCCCACCGAGCCGAGGACGAGGCATTCCTGAAGGACATGCCCGCGGTGCTGGGGGACAAGGCCCTGGCCACCCTGCGTGAGATCCAGTCGACGCTGGGGCTGGACTACGGCGGCATAGATTTCAGCCTGACGAGCTCGGGCGAGGTCCTGCTGTACGAGACCAACGCCACCATGGTCCTGCTCAAGCCCGGGGAGGACCCCCGCTGGGATTACCGCCGCGAACCGGTGCAAAAAGCCTTCGACGCGGTCAACGCCATGATCAAGTCCCGCATCAAGGCCCGGTCTTGAGCGCGCGCCCTTTCTCCCAGACCCAGGCGCCCACCCTGAGCCGCCTCCTCACCATGGACGGCGACGCCCGCCTGCGCTGCGACCCGCGCAGCGGACGCAACCGCTACGGCTGCCTGCCGCATCCCCTGGACACGCGCCCCTCCTTCGCCTCCTCCACGGCCTCCAGCATCTCCAAGGCCGCCTTCGCGCGGGTCGAGGATCTGCGCGGGCGCGTGGCGGGCGCCGACCCGGAGCTCCAGGCCGCGGAATTCGAACGCCTGCGCGCGGAATTGACGGCCCTGTGCGGGCTGGAGGGCCCGGGGGCCCCCGCGATCGTCTTCGCGCCGGCGGGCACGGATCTGCACCTCATCGTGGCCCAGCTCAGCGGAGCGGAAAGCCGGCTCGAAGAACGCGGCGTCCTGCGGGTGCTGATGACCGAAACCTCCGAAACCGGCAACGGCGTCCCCGCCGCCCTGGCCGGGCGCCACTACAACGCCCGCGCGCCCCTGTCCGGGGAGGTTGAGGACGGCGGGCAAATGGGCGGCTGCCGCCCGGTGGAATTGTGCATGCTTTCCAGCCGGGGCGCGGATTCCCGGCCCCGCGGCGCGGAACTGGACGCCGAAGTGGAGCGCCTCTGCGTGGAGGCGGCTTCCGCGGGGAAAAATGTGCTGCTCATCGTTTCGGACGTTTCCAAGACCGGCCTGCTGGCGCCCAGCCCCTCCCTGGCCCTGGACCTTCTGCGGCGCTTTCCCGGGCGCGTGGACGTGCTCGTGGACGCCTGCCAGTTCCGCCTGTCGCCGGCGACGCTGCGCGCCTACCTGGGGCAGGGCTTCCTGATCGCCCTCACCGGCTCAAAATTCGTGACCGGGCCCGCCTTCAGCGCGGCGCTGCTGGTTCCGCCCGCCCTGGCCTCCCTTTGGCAGCGGAGGTCCTTGCCGGCTTCCCTGTCCGCCTACTCGGCGCGTTCGGACTGGCCCAAAGGCTGGGAAGGGCGCGGCTCCATGGTCCGCGAATGCAACCTGGGCCTGCTTCTGCGATGGGAGGCCGCCTTGACCGAAATGAAGGCCTTCCGGCTCCTGCCGGACAAGGCCGTGGAAGGCTTCCTGCGGGCCTTCGCCGTTGCGGTGACAAAAAGGCTCGCCTCGGGCGGGGCCCTGGAAGCCCTTCCCCTGGGGCCCCTGGACCGGGGCCCCTTCGCGCAGGAGCCCGGCTGGGACGCCGTCCCCTCCCTGTTCCCCTTCCTGTTGAAACGCGACGGCTACCTGGACCACGCCGAGACGCGCGCCGTGTACGAGACCCTTCTGGAGCGCCACGGCCACATCGGCCAGCCCGCCCGCTGCGGCGCGCGCCAGGGGCGCGAGGTCAGCGCCCTGCGCATCTGCGCCAGCATGCGCCTGGCCGTCGACGCCTTGGCACCCGGGGGCCGCGGCACGGAGGCCGTGGTCAAGGAGGCCCTGGTGCTGCTCGATCAGACCGAGCGCCTCGTCCGGGGCTGAGCCCCGGACCTGCGCCTGAGGCCCTTCAGTTCCACGCTGCGTATCCTGTTGTGCTCGTCCACCAGCACCACCTTCTGGCGCACCCGGGCCGCCTGGGCCCGCTCCATCTGCTCCAAAGCCAGTATGATCACCTGGTCGCCCGGTTGGAACAGGCGCGCCGGGCAGCCGTTGAGGAGGATCTCCCCCTTGCCGGCGGCGCCCTCGATGGCGTAGGTCTCCCAATGGACGGCGTTGGCCATGCTGTTGATGTGCAGCAGCTGGAAGGGCAGGATGCCGGCCGCCGCCATGAGGCGGCTGTCGATGGTGATGCTTCCCTCGTAGTCGAGGCGCGCGCCGGTGACGCGGACGCGGTGGAGCTTGCCGGTGCATACGGTGATGGACATGGATGGCCTTTCATTGAGCTTCAGGGACGGCCGGGGGCCTGGCTTCGAGCCAGGACGCATTAAACCCCCGGCGCACGGAAAACGCCACGCTTTCTCACCGGAGAGACCATGAAGCCCACCCTCCTGATCCTGGCAGCCGGCATGGGAAGCCGCTACGGGGGCCTGAAACAGATGGATCCCGTGGGCCCCGGCGGCGAGACCCTGCTGGACTATTCGCTCCATGACGCGGTGGGGGCCGGCTTCGGCAAGGCCGTTTTCGTGGTTCGCCCGGATTTCGCGGAGGCCTTCAAAAGGGATCTGGGGAGCCGCTTCGAGAAAAAAATAGCCGTGGACTACGCCTACCAGGAGCTGGACAAGACCCCGGCCTGGTTCAAGCGGCCGGAGGGCCGGGAAAAACCCTGGGGCACGGGCCACGCGGTGCTCATGGCCGAGGGCCTCATCCAAGAGCCCTTCGCCATGGTCAACGCCGACGACTTCTACGGACGCCAGGGCTTCGACGCCATGGCCCGGCGCCTCCGGGCGGCCAAGGACGGGGCCCTGGCGGACTATTGCATGGTCGGCTACGAACTCAAGGCCACGCTCAGCGAGCACGGCACCGTGTCGCGCGGCATCTGCGCGGTGGAGGGCGGGAAGCTGCGCGGCGTGGTCGAAACCCTCAAGATCGAGAAAACGCCCGAAGGCGCGCGCGACCAGGTCAGCGGCGCCGTCTTCAGCGGCCGCGAGACCGTCTCCATGAACTTCTTCGGCTTCACGCCCTCGATCTTCGGCCACCTCGGCCGCGCCTTTGACGCCTTTTTGCGGCGGGAGGAGCTCCTGGCGAAGGGCGAGCTCTACGTGCCCGGGGTCGTGGACGGCCTGGTCAAGGACGGCCGGGCCGAGGTCACGGTGCTGCCCTCAAGCGACGCCTGGTTCGGGATCACCTACCGCGAGGACAAGGCCCTGGTCGCCGCCGGCCTCGCGGAGCTCATCCGGGCGGGCCGCTACCCCGCCCGCCTCAGGGATTGACCGGCTGGGAGGGGATGGTGTCCCCCGGGGCCGAGCCGTCGCCGCTTTCATAGTTCGCGGCGTCCGTGTCGTTGTTGCCCGGGCCATAGGCCTGGCCCTGGGCGTCGAAGAGGTCGAAGGAACCGTCGTCGAGCCTGAGCACGATCTCCAAAGGCCGGCCGTTGCTGGTGTCCGAGAACTGCACGCTCTGCACGCCTGAGGCCAGGTACACGGGGTCGAATGAGGGCGGCACCGCGGTGTCGTACAGGAAGGCGTCCGAGCCTCCGGCGACCAGCTTCACCTCGCGGCTGCCGTCCGGGCTGGTGAAGGTCTGGTAGTCCGTGGTGTCGGGCTGGCTCACGACGATCTGGTCCTCGGCCGAATTGACGGGTATGTAGGCCCCGTCGTTGTAGCAATACAGGTCGCCGACGTGGTCCGGGTCCTGCCACCACCAAAAATTGTCGTTATAGAAGTCCCAGCGCGCGTCCGCCTGGTCATACCACCACCAGCGGCCGTTGAAATCCCGGGTCCAAAAGAATCCGTCCCCCAGGTACCATCCGTACCATTGATAGCCGGAAGCGTCGAGGTAATGGCAATAGTTGAAGCCGTTGTCCTTGTGCCAATAGTAGTGTCCCGGCCTGTTCTCGATGCTGTTGTAGCTTTCCACGTTGGCCCGCCAGCCGGGATCGTCCACCCTGCCCATGTGCGCGCGCACCAGCGCCGCGTCCGAGGCCTGGGCCGGATTCAGGCGCCGCGTGGGCAGGGCCGCGCCCTGGGGCCCCCGTGTGGGGTAGCGGATGGTCGAATGCGCCGCGTCGGTGTGGAGCATCTCCGAGCGGTCGGTGATCAGGCTGGGTTCCGCGGTCACGCCCAGGGTGCGCAGTTTGTGGCGCACATAGCCCTGGGTGTAAGGATGGTGGTGGCGGGCGACGGCCATGCGCGTTCCCGCTGCCGGGCGCAGCCCGCCGAAGGCCGAACCGGCCCAGGACGAGGCGGAGGGCCGGGCTGTGCGAGGCTGCGCCGCGCCGTATGAGCGGCCGGGCATCGCCCCCCGGCCGGAGACCGACGCCGACCAGTTGACGTGGCCCCAGGAGGGCCGCGCCGCAGGGGCCGCCTGGGCCCGTTGTTGGGAGGGGAAATTGCGGGCGTAGCCGCTGCTGGGCCGGCCCATATTGATGACCAGGGGCTGCCGCGCGGGGGCCGCCTGGCGGGGGGCGCCCCCGCTTTGGACGCCTCCCCAAGCGTGCTGGGCGCCCTGCGCGCACAGGGGAGGCAGGCCCGCCAAAAGGAGGCCCAGAATCGTGGCTCGCATCATGGTCATGGTTTTCCCCCAAAGGCCTTGCCCGACGTCCAAAGTCTTTTCTTCACCCACCTTAAGGATACGGCGAAAACGGCCCAAAGTTGCCCGATCTAAAGGCGCTGGACAATTGCTTTCAATTTGGGGATAAAAAAAATATGCAGCCCAGAAATTTGAAGGAAAAATTGATCCTTTCCACGGTTCCACGCCTGGGGGCCTGGACCTTGAGGGGCCTTGCCGCCACCTGGAAGATCAAGGAGGCCGGCCAGACCTCCCTGTCGCCCTTTGCAGCCCCCGAAAAACCCTTCATCTACGCCGTCTGGCACGAAAACTCCCTGATCGCCGGTTTTTACCGCGGCCAGCCACTGCACGCCCTGGCCAGCCAAAGTTTCGACGGCGAGCTGATCAGCCGGGCCCTGGTGCGCCTGGGCTGGCTCGAACCGGCGCGCGGCTCCTCCACACGGGGCGGCAGCACCGGCCTGCTGGAGCTGCAAAGCTTCCTCGGACGCGGCGAACACGTCCTGCTCACCGTGGACGGCCCGAAGGGACCCCGCCGCGAGGCGAAAGACGGGGCCGTCAAGCTGGCCCGCCTCAGCGGCTGCTCCGTCGTCCCCGTCGCGTTCGCCTGCCGGCCGGCCCCGAGGCTGAAGAGCTGGGACCGGATGGTCGTGGCGCCGCCCTTTGCCCATGGAGTCTTCTGGTTCGGGGAGGAGCTGCGTTTCAACCGGGACAACGGGGACCAAAACGGGGACCTGCGACGGCTCCAGGAAGGGCTGGAACGGGCCGGCGCCGAGGCCGAAGGCTTCCTGGGGGAAAACGCGGCGCTGACCGCCTCGTAAATCGCCTCCACGGCGCGGCTTCCCCGATACCGGTGGACACCAAGAAATACGGGGACTATCATTCACGAACAAGAGGCTTATTCAAAATCTCGGTTGGAAAACGCGGCCTGAAAACATTTTTTCAGCGTCATGCCAGATAAGGTGATGGATGTCCCGCCCGATGATCGCCCCCATCGAAATCAGTAAAAAATAATATGCAATCAGCGCCAAAACAACGCCTGGATTCCTTGGATGTGTTGCGTGGAATTGCCGCCTTCGCCGTGTTGGTTTTCCATATGTACCGCCAATATTACGACCACCTGAACGGCTACCACCCCATACTGCGTAATTTGGGCTTCTGGGGGGTGAGCATTTTCTTCGTGTTGAGCGGTTTTTGCATCCATCGCCCCCAGGCCATACGGGCGGAACGGGGGCAGGGGGGCTTGGCCTTGCGGCCGTTCGCGCTGAACCGCATATTCAGGATCGTGCCCGCTTACTACTTCGCGATCGTCGTTTGCCTGATTGCCGGCTGTTTCCGGACCACGGGGGACATCAGCCCCCCGCTGGGCGCCTACGACGTTTTCTTCCACTTCATTTTTGCGCACAATTTCTATCCCCTCGGCTGGCGCACGATCAACGGCCCGTTTTGGACCATCGCTCTCGAGGCCCAGTTTTATCTCTGTTACGCCCTGGCTTTCAAAGCGCTGGATTTCTCCCTGAAGCAGCTCACCCTGGCCTTCATGGCCGCGCTCGTCTGGTATTTTTTCGTGAGCCGTTTCATCGCCGAGGCGAATCCCTGGCGGATTGTCGCGCAGGAAGTTTTCATCACCACATTCTGGTCCTGGTACCTCGGGGCCCTGCTCGCGGAATGGACCGTCAAAAAGGCGAGTTTCGAAAAGCTGAAAAATTTTTACGGGCCCCGGGGCCGGACGCTCGGCTTTCTTTTCCTGGCGATAGCCTTGAATTTCCTGGTCCCGGTCCTCAACCTCAGGTTTCACGGATCCGAACTGAACCGATGGATCATGCCCTATGCTTGCGCGTTCCTGATCCTGACGCTGGTGATGCTGGAACTTGCGCCCACGGAGACGAAACAAGGAAGGACCCCGGGTTTTTTAGCGTTCCACTGGCTGGGGACCATCTCCTATTCGCTGTACCTGCTTCATACGGTCGGCCTCTTGGCGGCCGTGATCTTGTTCGGAGGCGAATCGTTGGAGTCCCAATTTTTTTGTATCGTCTTTTCGCTGGTATTGGGTGCGGCGTCCTACCTGCTGGTCGAAAAGCCCTTCATGGATTTGCGCAAAAAAATCGCGGCCTAGGCCGGACGAGCCCATCCGCCTCCGGTCCTGCGCCAGCTGAATTGCACGGCCGTCTGCGCCGGCCCGCGCCCTTTTTGGGCCCCGTTTTTATGGTATGCCAGGCCGGCGTTCCGCGGCGGCGGAAGCCCCCGCCGCCCCAGCGCCGTCCTATACATGTCCAGCAGCTGGTCCGCCACCCGTTCAAGGCTGTACTTGGCCCGGCCCAGGGCGTTCCCGGCCGCGCCCATGCTCTTCAAGCGTTCCGGCGTCTGCCGCAACGCGAGCTCGAGGGCCTCGGAAAGGTCGCCGGCGTTGGGCTGGACCTCCCAGCCCCCGCCCTTCTTGGCCAGGTCGCTGAAATGGCATTCGGTCGTGTACACGCAGGGCAGGGACGCCGACAGGGCCTCCAGGAGGGCGACGCTGAAGCCTTCCGTGCGGGAGGGCAGGGCGAAGGCCTCGGCATGGCCCAGCAGGGACTGTTTCAGGGCCCCCAGCACGGGTCCCGGAAGGATCACGCTTCCCTCCAGACCCAGCGCCTTCACCTGGAGCGCGACCTGCTGGGCGTAGCCACGGTAGTCGTGGCCGGCGATCACCAAAATCCAGTCGCGCAAACTCGGGTCGTGCAGGCAGCGGCTCCACGCGTTCAACAGCATGTCCAGGCCCTTGAGCGGCGCCAGGCGACCTATGAACAGCAGGACCCTCCGTCCCCTCAGGGCGGGCCAGGTCTCCAGCGCCAGCTCCGGATCCCTGCGCAGGGAGTAGTCGGACAGCGGCAGGCCGTTGGGGATCACGCGGATGGGGCAGACGACCCCGAAGCGCCGGCAGCCTTCGGCCTCGCGCTCGCTCAGGGCGTGCACGAAGGCGCAATTTTTCAGCAGGGGTTTGAGGACGATTTCACGGTAGGCGACCTTGTGCGGCGGCCACCACGGTTCGACGTTCAAAATGTTGCCGTGGGGCGAAACGATGAAGGGCACCTTGGCGCTGCGCGCGGCGTGGGCCGTCGCCCACACGGTGTGGTCCCAAAGCATGTGGGCGTGGAGGAGATCCAGGCCCGGCGCCTGCTCGACCAGAGCCTGGCGCAGGCCCTGGCCCCTGAACCAGCGCTTCGGAAAGGCCCTCGGAAACAGCTCGCATCCCGGATAGAGGCCGCGCAACTCCGCCTCGTCCCCGGGATCCTGCACGCCGAAGACCTTCACTTCGGCCCGCGAGCCGAGCCCGCGGATGTGGCCGCGTATCACCGCCGGTGGTCCGCCGTATCTGGGGTTCAGAATTCCGGAGACGATGCCTATTTTCGGCCTACCCACGTTTCAACCCGACGCCCGCTAATTGACCGAATGACATCATTGATCCCGGTAACCTTTTAGATTCTGGCGCTGGACCACGCCGAGAATCATCCTGTCGAGGGGCCCGAATCCGGCCGACGGGGCCCTCAGCGCCGACTCTAAGGCCCGCGACAGGCCTTCGGCAAAGGTCCGCGGACTCCACTGCCCTATGATCCGGGCGCCCAGCGCGCCCATGTGGGCCAATTTTTTCTTCGCCCGGCTGGTCCTGAGAAGGGCTTCAGCCATTTGCTCCGTGTCCAAGGGGTCCAGCAAAAAACCGTTCACCCCGTCACGAACAAGGTCTTCCGCGCAGCCGCAAGCGCCGGACACCAGCACCGGCAGGCCGGCCGCCATGGCCTCATTCACGACCAAGCCCCACTGCTCAGACGCGCTCGGCAACACCATGGCTTTCGCCAATCCATAATAGACGGGCAAGTCATTGTATTGTTTGAAGCCAGGCATGCCCACAAAATTCCGCAAACCCAGCGCGTCGACCATGCTTTCCAGCTTGGGCCGCAGGGGTCCGTCGCCCAGGAGGATTAGGCTCCAGGGTCGCCCTGAAACCTTCCGTGTATAGGCGGCGTAGGCCGCCAGGAATCTCTCCAGGTTTTTTTTCGGAACAAAGCGGGTCGAGACCAGGAAGTAATCCTTTGGAAGCCCCAGCCGCATGCGGAGCGCCTCCCCGGAATTGCGCGCCTTCCTCGCCCCTTTGGAGAAATGGGCGTTATCGACGACGTTGTAACCGAAAAAGACCCTTTCGCCGGGAAAGCCCAGCTCCGTCAAATAGCGTTTCTGGGGCGCACCGCCGACCAAGGCCGCGCTGAAGAGGCTCACGATCCGCCTTTTCGGCCACTCCTTGTACCAGACCCGGGGCGCATCGCCCCGCTGGCTCGGCGACATCAGCACCGCGGGGACACGCTGCCTGACGCACCATTCGAGGGCCGCCAGCGGAACCCGGTCGGACCAACCGGGGATGACGACCGCCGCGGGGCGGATGGCGGCGAAGACCTCCCCGAGCCTGCGTTCGATCCTCCGGACCGGGATGTCCTGCGAAAAGCTGTCGGAAAACAAGGTCACCATCTTGGAGCCGGATTTCGCGGCCACCTTGTCCCAGGCGTAGGTCGGATCAACGGAGGAGAACTCGACCCCGACGCAGTCCCGCAAGGCCTGGACGGCCTTCAAGCGGGCGTGATGGTATGGCCCAAAACGATGCCAAAGAAGGCAAACCCGCCCCTGCCTTGCCGGACGCCCTAGTTCCACGGCGCAGCTCCGCCGGCCGAAGGGTGCTCCGTCCGGGGGTCCGGGCCCGGGGACGGACCCATGCCGAGCATTTCCAGCGCCGGATACGGGAAGGCCGCCGGCCTGCGGGCGCAACCCGCGCTCCAATCCTGGCCGCAGCCGTAATTGATGGCCCCCAGGTCCGGGGCCGCGCCGCATCCGCCGTCGGTATAGGGCGGGATCGAAACCCCCGAAGCGATGGCCCAGGAGCCCGCGGCCAGTGAGAAGCCGCCCGGCGCGAAGAGCTGCGGCGGCTGGAGCAGGGCGGCGTTGCGCACCTGGACGGGCGCCAAACGGTCCCTCACCAGCAATTCGGTCCCGTTGACCACATTGTTCGCCAGCACCGTGCCGGTCATCGAGTGGTAATGGATGTTGCCGTCGGCCCAAACCCAATGCTTGCAATTCCAAAGCGTGTTGTTGCAGACGACATTGCAGTTGCTCGGCAGGTTCAATTCGACCCCGGCCCAGGCGCAGTCATGGACAAGATTGTGAAGCACCACGTAGTCGGAGTCGCCGTTGTCGAGGTAGATCCCGACACCGCGGGTGCCGGGCGCATGGTGCACGTCGTTGAAGGCAATGACCATGCCGGCGCCGTCGGTGTCATATGAATAGATGGCCCCCGAGTCGTTCGTCAGCAAGCCGGAATTGTACAGGTCGTTGTGGGCGATGCGTCCGCCGTGGGTTGTCCCCAGGTTGATGAGATAGCGACCGCTGTCATAGAGGGTGTTGTTCTCGATGACCTGCCCGCTTCCGAGCAGGGCCAGGGCCCCCGAGTAGCTGGCTTCCCGGCACACGTCGTGGATGAGCATGTCGTGCACGTGCTGGTGCGTGCCGGAAACCGCCAGACCGTCGCCGCTGCTTCCCTCAATGGATCCGTCCGCCCATTCGCAGTCGCTTCCGGCGTAGAGCGAATTCGTGGGATTTTCGGCGGAATATCCCTCCACCTCCGTATAGCGCTGCACGTAACGCTGGTCCACCCCGATCACCCTGCATCCCACACAGCGGCTGATCTTGATGCCCCCGCTGAAGGTGTGCAGATTCCGGAATTCGACGTGGGAATAGCCGTCGTCCCGGATGACCGCCTTGCGCCGCGCCACCTCAACCAGGTGGTCGGCGGGGTCGCGGCCGTCCGGGGCCCAGAGGTAGATCCGCAGTGTCGCCGGGTCCTGGTACCACTCGCCGGGGCCGCCCAAGAGGGCCAGGCTCCCGTAAAGGAAATAGCGGTTTCCGGGCCTGGGGCAATAGGCGGGCGTCGCGCCGCAAACCGGGCTCGACAGGGTGAGCCTTCCCCGCCCGTATTCCTTGATCGACCGGGTGAAGCTGACCCAGGCCAAGCCGGGGACGATGTGCACCCGGGCCCCGACCAGGGGAAGGTCCGGTAAATGGGGATCTGCGACGACCGCCGCGTTGGTTCCGGCGCCGGTGAGGGCCCATCCCTGGTCCATGGGCGCACCGGGACCCGCAGTCGGCCATCGGGCTATGGACATCTCCTGGCCGTCCACGAAAAGGTCCGAGGTGCGTGACACGCCGTCCAGGCACCATATCTTCCCGTCGTATTTTTTCCAGGTTCCGACAAGGGGATCGCTACCCGCTAAAACCGCGGCTTCCGCCCCGTAGGCGCTGAACACGGCCGGCGCCGACGCGGTGCCGCCGTGTTCGACGCTGACGGCCTGACGGTACACCCCGGCGCGAAGATACAGGGTATCCCCCGCGCGGACATAGGGGACCGCCCAGGCAAGGGTCCGGAAGGGCTGGTCCAGGGTGCCGGGGTTGCTGTCCATCCCAGAGGGGGCGACAAAATAATCGTGGGCCTGAACACAGGCCGCCAAAACCAGGAGCGCGCAAAACGCGCCGCCTTTTCCCAAAAATGAGATACGCACTTTGGCCACGCCCTGTCCCTGGAACGCTAAAGAAAAGAGGTGTTGTGGGTGTCCGACGTGAACGTCAGCAACGAGCCCCAGAACCGGATCAGCTCCTCCCACACGCGGCGATCGTTCCACGCCACCGAGGGACGCAGCTCCGAGCCCAGGCCGGAAATTTCCACGCCGCTGCCCAGCAACGCAAGGTGGGTCAAAAAGAGAGCCCTGGGCAGGTGCCACCAGGACGTGATGACCAGCACGCTCCTGCACCCATGGTCGCGGATGAGCACGGCCACATAACGCGCGTTCTGGGCGGTGGACCGGGCCCGCGGTTCGAGCAGCAAGCGCGCGGCGCGCGGCGGACCATATTGGCCCTTCATCTGGGCCAAAAAATCGGCGTGGGCGTCGGAAAAGACCAGAAAATTGAAGCGGCCCTGCCGCTCGACGGCCCAGCCCAGGGCGTAGCGCGGGGGATCCCCGCCATAGACCGCCAGCATGTCCGCCTGGAGCGCGGGGGCCGGGCAACTGAACACATACTCGAACCAGGCCACTTGCATCAAAAGGAGACACACCGCCAAAGCGGCGCAACGTCCCCACCATTTCCGTACGGCCGACTTCACTGGAATCCCGGACTCCTAAAACAACGGATGGGCGCGGCTTTCACGCGGTATCCGGAAGCAGATAGAACAGCGCCATCAGCACGAAGCCACCGCCGGTGAGCATCGTAGTAAACAGCGAATTGTTGAACAACGAAAAAAGGAAGGGCATCATGCAGGGGAGCATCAACAGCGCGGAATGCCCCTTTTGCAGGGAATCAAAGATCCAAAAAACCAAAACGCAAGCCGCGGTCACGCAGGGGATCCCCACGATGCCCAAGGCCGCCAGGCCGTCGGTCGCATAGAACACGGCATCGGCCGTGAATTTTTTCTTGTAATAGAAGCGGGCGATGGCGGCCCAGGGCTGCTCGAACGCCGCCCCTCCAAAGAAAAACCGGTTGACCACATTGATGCTGCGGAAGTGGGTGAATCCGTTGGCCAGGTAATAGCTGTAATACTGCGGGATAAGGATCTGTGGCACCGCGAAGATCCTGAAATTGATGACATTGTAGTATAGGTCGCGGGGGCCCGAGAGCCCGAGGGCCCCGAAGACGAAGGGGACCAGCAAGAGGCCCGAAAACACGAACAAAAGCGCCGGGGTCCTGAGACCCTTCTTCACCCCGAAATAGCTGCCCAAAACCGCCAAGGGCGTGAGCAGGGCGGTCTTGCGCCCCGAGGTCATGAACAGCAGCACGCACACCGCGCTCAGGAGCAGCCAGCCCCAGCGGCGGTCTTTCCTTAAACAGACCACGAACAGGAAAGGGATGATCGCCAGGCCGCACCAGGCGTCGAAGTACCCGAAATAGGGGCCCAGAGGGCGGATATTTTCCGTGTAGGCGGCCCTGGCGGCTCCGATCCCCTTGAACCCGAAGAACCCGATCCTGTTGACGGCGAGGGTCATCAGCACCACCGCGCCCAGCACGCACCAGCAGGCAGCCAGAATCGCGCCCCCGCTCAGCCTGCCCCGGCGCAGGGGGATGGAGGGCAAACGCGGGACCTCAAAGAGCAAGGCAGTGCTGGCGGCCAAGGCGATCAATATCGCCCATTGGTCCGCGAGGCTGATCGACGTCAGCGTGGAATGGAACAGCAGCACGCAGACGGGCACATAGATGATCGTGTAGTTCAAAAACGCGAACAGCGCCGACGGGCGGTCGATCCGCTCGGGCATGCACAGGGCCGGCGCCACCATCAAAGGCAGAAGATAAAGGCACTCCAGGACGCCGCTGAGGTCCCCGAAGCCCCAATAGCCGAAATGGGGGACCATCAAAAAATGGTATTGGGCCATGAAAGCGACCGCGTACAGCAGGGCCGCGGATATTCTCAGGGGCACTGCTCCCCCCTTGAAAGGTCTGGAAGCTTCCCCGGGGCGCCCCGCATCAGGGACCTCAATCCGGAGAGTTCATCGAACATGCCTGGGTCGAAAAGCCTGTAGACCAGGGCCAGGACCGCGCAGTAGGCGACGCCCTCCGCCGCGTTGGACCACCAATGGTAGGCGCCGCCGAAGGCCCAAAAGATCCCCCACGACGGAAGGAAAGCCAGGGCGCCGAATAGGATGGCTTTGGGCGCGTCCAACAAGCGGAGCCAGGAACAGCCCACCTCGCCGCGCAGTATCCACAGGTTGAGCGGGAGGCATAGGACGGCGCTAACCGCCGCGCCCACGGCCGCGCCCTCGATGCCGCTCTTGAGGCATCCCCAGGCCACCCCCAGGGCCCCCAGGACGGCCTGCAGCAGGGCCAGCCTCAAGGCCAGGCCGAACCTGGCCTTCGCGATCAGGGCGGCCTGCGTGATCAAGGCGACCGGCTGGGCGCAAAAGCCCAGGCTCAGCCAGTACACCACCAGCACCGCGTCCGTCCAGCGCGCCGGAAAAAAAGTCTCGATCAGGGGACGGGCGAAAAACGCCTGCAGGACGCATATCGGGGCGACCACCGCGGTGATGGCGTACGCGGCCTGCGCGGTGGCCTTGGCCAGGCGCTCCGGCTCGGATTTCAGTTTTGAAAACAACGGCGTGAACAAACCGCGGAGATTGAGGACCAGCAAGAAGATCGCCTGGGATGCCACCAGGTAGCCCCAGGCGTAGAGGCCGGTCCCGCGGGCGTCCATCAGGCTTCCGATGATGAAGTTCGGCATCTGGATCGCCATCACCCCCACGAAGTTGCCCACCATCAACAGAAGGCCGGGGGTGATGTAGGCCGGCCAGGAAACCGGCTTGGGCCAGCCCATGGGCGGCCTGTCCGCCAGGCACCAAAAAGCCGCGGCGGAAAAGATCGCCGAGAAGAGGGTCGGCCACACGAGCGCGTAGGGCCCCCAACCCTGGGCGGCCAGAAAAACCGCGCAGCCGGTGAATACCACGCCCTCCCCGAGCCGGATCGCGGCGATGGCCTTGAAGCGCAGGACATTGGCCAATTGCGGGCGGAGCACCAGCGTGACGGTGGAGACCGGCCAACTCGCCGCCTGGATGAGCATCAGGCGGCCCACCCGCCCGTCCCCGAAATGCCGGACCGCGAAGGGGATCAAGGCCACGGCGACCGCCATCGCGACGACATTGAAACAAAGGGACAGCCAAAATACCTGGGTTGCGTCCTGCTCATAGGAGTCGTGGCGCTGCACCAGCAGGTCGTCGATGCCGCTGGCCGTGAAGAAAGTGGCCAGCGCCACCACCGAGGCCGCCATCGCGACGATCCCCATGTCCCGCGGGAAAAGGTACCAAGCCAGCGCGACCTGCCCCACTGTGGTCACGGCCTTATTGCCGACGGCCAAGGCGATGCTCCAGAACGCGCCCTGGACCGCCGCGCCGCGCATGCCAGTGACCGGGGCCTGCTGGGCCACCCTAACGTCCTTGTTCGGTTTCGGGATTGCGTCCGCTGTGTCCTGCGTCCCGCAAAATGCGCTCCTGCTGCGCCAGGACCATGTCCGCGTCCACCATCATCTTCACCAAGGGCTTAAATCCCACTTTCGGCTTCCAACCCAGGATCTTCCGCGCCTTGCCCGGATCCCCCAGGAGAAGATCCACCTCGGCGGGCCTGAAGTAGCGCTGGTCCTGTTCGACGTATCGTTTCCAATCCAGTCCCAACAAGGCGAAGGTTTCGTCCAGAAACTGTTTCACGCTGTAGGTCTCCCCCGTGGCGACCACGTAGTCGTCCGGTGAATCCTGCTGGAGCATGAGCCACATCGCCTCGACGTAGTCGCCGGCGAAGCCCCAATCGCGTTTGCTGTCCAAATTACCCAGGAACAGCTTCTCCTGCAGGCCCAGCTTGATGCGCGTGGCCGCGCGCGTGATCTTGCGCGTGACGAAAGTCTCCCCGCGGCGGGGGCTTTCATGGTTGAAAAGGATCCCATTGCAGGCGTACATGCCGAAGCTCTCGCGGTGGTTCACGGTCTGCCAGAAGCTGTACACTTTGGCGACGGCGTAGGGGGACCGCGGGTGGAACGGGGTGGTTTCGCTCTGCGGGACCTCCGCGACCTTGCCGTACATCTCACTGGAGCTGGCCTGGTAAAAACGGACGGTTTTTCCGGCGCCGTGCTGGATTTCACGCACGGCTTCCAGCAGGCGCAAAGTCCCGAGGGCGTCGATATCCGCCGTATACAGGGGAATATCAAAGCTGACCCGCACATGGCTTTGGGCGCCCAAGTTATAGATCTCATCCGGCTGGCAGCGGTCGATGACCGCGCGCAGGTTGGCGGCGTCCGCAAGGTCCCCGTAATGGAGCTTAAGCCTGGCGCCGGGGAGGTGGGGGTCCTGGTAGAGGTGGTCTATCCTCTCCGTGGGCAAGGTGGACGAGCGCCGCATGAGGCCGTGGACCTCGTAGCCCTTGGACAGGAGCAACTCGGCCAGATAGGAACCGTCCTGGCCTGTGATCCCGGTGATCAAAGCTTTTTTGAGCATGGTTTCCCTTGAGTTCTGAACGGGCTGTCAGGGCCGCCTTAACTGGACAAAAAACGCGATTCCGCCGTCAGGGCGCAAACCGCGCATCCAGGACCTGGCGCCATTTATGGCTCCATTTGCGGGCCAAAAAGCGCCCAAAGGAGCACCTCACGGTTCCCGCGGCGGTGGCCGCGGACCAGGCTTCCCTATTGTGGCGCCAAAGGGCGCCCAGAGAAGCCTGGCTGGCGCCGCCGCTGCGCATGCGCACCAGGCAAAGCGGCAGGGCCACGGAACGAAGCTGAGCCTGTTCCAAGGCCCTGAGCATCAGGTCGTAATCCGCTGCCAGACGGTAACGCAGGTCAAAGCCGCCCAAATCGAGCAGGGGCCGGCGCAGGGCGTAAAAAGTCGGGTGGCTGGGCATCCACCCTGCGGCAAAGGCCCCGGGCTGGTACTCCGAGGCGGGCCACCAGCGCTTCCGCTTCCCTTGGGGATCGGAGATTTCCAGCCCGGAAAAACAGGCGCCCAGGCCCTTGTCCGAGCTGAAAGCCCGGGAAACCTCCGCCAAATTGTGGTCCCCCAAAAAAACGTCCCCCGCGTTCAGGAAGCCCACCACCCGACCTCGCGCCCTATGCAGCCCCTTGTTCATGGCGTCGTAGATGCCGCTGTCAGGCTCGCTGAAAAGGCGTATCCGCCGGCGCATGGGTTTCAGGGCCGCCAAAGTGCCGTCCGTACTCGCGCCGTCGATGACGACGCATTCCACGTCCAGGCCTTTCTGGGCCAAAACGCTGGATACCGTGGACGCCACCGCCGGGTCGTTCCGGACCACAGTGACCACTGAAAGCTTCATGCGACAACCTGGCTAGACGGTAAGCCGAGTCCCCCTAACGGACCGGCTCCTGAAAGCGCAAAGTGTATAGCAAATGCTGGGTCAAATCCATTCGGAACGCGATCCAATTGGCGCCAGCCCGGGGGATCATTCCGCAGCCTTTCGCCCCGGCCCGTTGCTTCTTATGGCAGCGGGAATTATAATCCGGCACCTCGTTTTTCAGGCATCCGCAAAATCAAAAAATTAGAACACAGTATGCGTGACGCCAACCCGAGCATCCGGCACTGGGTCCAAGGTCTAAGGAAGGAAAAACATACGCGACAGGGAGTATCAGTGGAAAGAGCGCCACGAAAACTTAAAATCTTAATGATGCTCTATTTTTTGAGCGGACTTATCTGGATTTCCGGCTGGACCTGCCATCTAGTCGCCCATGGCCCACAAGGTGATTTTTTTGATTTCTATAGCACCGGATTCTCCGTGAGGGATGGATATTCTCCCTATGACAACAATATGGCGAAAGACATCCGCACCTGGGATTATAGCTCGTTCGCCAACAGCGGTTTTTTATTGCCCCCATTGACGGCAAGACTGTTTGTTCCTTTCACTTATTTTAGGTATGCCCGCGCCAAGTTGATTTGGACGCTTTTAATTTTTTCATGCATTGTCGCGTCGATTGCGGCGGCAACCTATGTCGTGTGGCTGGACATATTTTTGTTTCCGATGTTCGCGGTATTGGGTACCGCTTTTTGGTTTTACCCCACAGTCTCCCAGATCGAAGCAGCAAATATCGACGGAATTACATTTTTTGTCATTACCATGGGTTTTTTTCTGGCCTGTCGATTCAAAGAAAATTGGGCTCATTGCGCATTAGGGGCCTGCCTTGCGGTGGCCACCTTCCTAAAACTGGACACCCTTTTGTTCATGCCCGGAATATTCTTAACGCGCTGGCGTCCAACTTTAGTTGGATTCCTGTTAGGTGTAGCCGTGCTTTTTGGAAGCAGCCTCGCTTTGGACGGCATTTCGGTAAACCAAGATTATTTCATGCATCGTTTGGGCCGTATTTTCCAATCGGAAGAATTGGGGAGTGAAAATCAGTCGTTAAGCTCCAGGGAAATCCAAATATATTCCCGGGCTTGGCCCGACTCCATAAACACCATCGATGGAGTTATATATGACGACAGCGGGCTCATGGACCAGAACTCAAACGGATCAGGCACCCGAGAAATGGCATCGCGTTTACATATCTCCAGACTATTAATTATGATTTTCACCCCGCTGCTATTGTGGGCTCTGACTTTTTTTTTCGCACGTGGAACATCTCCGGATTTCCTGGATCCCACATTGACTTTCTATTACTTCGGAATACTCATCACGCTTTTTTGCGCACCGTTCACCTGGATGATCAGACTGTTCTGGGTCATCGCGTTGCTGCCGTGGGTATTGAAGAATATGTTGAGCCTTTCCGACAAGAGACTCAAATTTTATTTTACGATATGTGTTATTTGCATTGAGATGATTGGTATTCCGGTGCCATATTTCTATGGCTCAGGTATTTACTATCCTCTTTTTTTGTTTTTACTCACCGCGTTCATTTGGAAAATTTTGACTTCGAGTGGATCAAAAAGGTGGCCGGCTTAACAAGGTACCGGGGCCATTTACGGTGACTCCCCTGGCGGAACAGGCCCCGCCCCAATACCTGATTTAGTATTTTCTTTCGACCACAAAAATAAGACTGTCATCATCATTGGAGAGAATGGTCGCTTTAAACGACAAAGCCAGCATCGTGGCTACGACCTTCCAGAAAACAAGGGCCCGACCAGGAATTTCCTCCACCACCAGCCATCCCCCAATCCGGAGGCGCGCGAGTGAGAAATTCAATGTTGGCAGATCCGCCACAGGCGCAAGTAGTCCGTCGTCGATGATCAGGTCAAAGGCGTCAGGCAGCTCCCGGCCCAGAGCCTCCAGGGAGGCCCGATCCGTCTGGTCTACAAAATAGGTTTGAATGCGGTCCTCTGTGAATAGAATGTCGGTATCCACATCCACCCCATAAATCCGGGCGCCGCCAAGGAAATCCCTGAGGCCACGAAGCGTGGAGCCGGGCGCCGCGCTCCCCAGGTTATTTGAGACGATGCTGGGGTTATTCGATCCGATCCCGATTTCCAGAACCGTTTCTATTTGTTCCCTGTCTTTAAAAATGTGCCCGTAAAGCCTGAGGTACGGCGGATCCTTTCTTGTTCCAAATTTCGCCAGGCAGGCCTCCAAAGCCTTTATGGTTTCCAAATCTCCCTCAGGAAACGGCCATCCTTCCGCAGACCGCGGCTCTATCCCTTTTGCCCCGTTCAAAATCGCTAACGAATATAAGCCCGGAAGAAGCTGGTTAATGCCTCGGATCGTGATCTCGGCCCTCGGCCCGTAGCCCCCCGCCCCAGCCGGCGCACAGACCGGAAACGTTTCGAGGACGTTCAAAGTGCTGCGCTGCACTAGCGGCAGGAAAACCCTGTGTTTGAGGAATCGAAAGAAGCTCCAGACTGGTGAGATTTTCTTAAGGAACTCCCGGACGAATTTAAGTTTCGGCATGATCGGTGGTCCTCCGTGCGCGGGGCTTGCGGCTTTTATCTCAGGCGCAGTCCGGGATTTCAATCTCAATATGCGTATCCTAGTTCGGATGCAACGTAGTTGGGACCTGCAACGGTTCGCCGAATCCACGAAAAAAACTAGAGGATTCGGACTGGGCCACGTGTTAAGCTAGGCCGGTTCAGCCAAGAATAGCGGCACCTTGTGTTCGGCCGGGCTTGGCTTGGGCGATTAAGGCAAGAGGGGGCCTGCCCCTTTGCCCGCCATTTGGGCCAAAATACGGCAATGACGCCGGGCCAAGGAAACCCTTACGCCCCGGATCGGGGCATGTTCGGAGCGGGTTGAATTTTGAAACCTCCTTTGGTGTCGGTGCTGTTGCCAGTCTACAATGGGTCCCGTTGGCTAGCCACGGCAGTCTCCAGCGTGCTCGCCCAAACCCATGCAAACCTGGAACTCATCATCCTGGACGACGCCTCCACGGACGGTTCGCTCCCCCTGGCCCGATCCCTCGCCAAAAAAGACCGCCGCATAAAGGTCGTCGCCAAAAAACACAGCGGCCTATCCGATACGCTCAACCGGGGTTTGCGGCTCGCCAAGGGCTCGTGGATCGCACGCATCGACCAGGACGACCTCTGGCTTCCGGAAAAATTAAGCGAGCAAATCGACCAGCTGCTTCGCGAACCGGACCTCGTGTTGCTGGGCACGAGCTGCGTGGAAATTGACGCTGAAGGCAGGGAGGTCCGGCGGCATCGTTATGCGTCGCAGCACGATGCCCTGATGGCGGACATGCTGGAAATGCGCCGCACTATTCCGCATTCATCCGTGGTCTTTTCCCGGGAAAAGGCTTTGGCTCTAGGCGGATACAAGCTCTCGCTTTTGAGCGTCCAGGACAAGGATCTCTGGCTGAACCTTGCGGCCGTGGGGCGCTTGGCCTGCATGAAACGGCCCCTGATCATGCTAAGGAAGCACCCCGGCCAGACATCGCGGGCCGAAAGCGGGGATCAGCAAGGATTTGAGGACGTGCTGGTGACCGTCGTCTATCTGCTCCGCGAGCGGCACGGCTGTGCGCAGGACCTTCTTCGGCCCGGCTCGGAACGGGAGGCATTCACCAAGTGGCTGGCCGCCCAAAGCAGGGTTTCGGCGTACCTGCGCGCGCTGCGTTATACCTACGGATTGAGGGCGGCCTTTTATGGTTTGGACGGCAGTTTCGCGGAAAAATGGGGCGCCAGGCTCTCCTGGCTGGCGAGGCCGGCGGAGGCCTCCGTCCTGCTGTGGCGCCGCCACTTCTCGCCGGACCTGGCGGAGATTTTGGCCCAGAACTGGATGGCGAGCGGTTTTCAGGCTGCGGCATCCATGGATATCAAGAGGCGTAAGGGATGACGATTCCAGTTTCCAAACCAAGCACCGGCGCGCTTGAGGCCGGGGCCGTCGCCGAAGTACTTTCCAGCGGATGGCTGGGCTTCGGCAAACAGGTGCTGAATTTCGAGGAGCGCCTGCGGAGCTTGTTCGACGGACGCGAAACCGTGGCGGTCTCTTCAGGCACCGCCGCACTGCATCTGGCCTTGGAGTCCGCCGGCATCACGGCCGGCGCGGAGGTGATCGTACCCTCCCTCACTTTTTGCGCCACGATCCAGGCCATCCGTGCGGCCGGAGCCACCCCGGTCTTTTGCGAGGTGGAACCGGAAACCCTGAATCTGGACGTCGGAGATGTCGCCCGCAAGGTGACCGCCCGCACCCGTGCCATCGTCCCGGTCCACTACTGCGGCATCCCCGCGGACATGGACCGGCTCCTGGAGCTGTCCGAGCGGCACGGAACCGTTCTGGTTGAGGACGCCGCCCATGCCTTCGGATCCACCCACCGCGGCCGTCGTATCGGCTCGTTCGGGCAGATCACTTGCTTCAGCTTCGACCCGATCAAGAACATCACCTGCGGTGAGGGCGGGGCGATCGTCACCTCGGACCCCGCGGTGGCCGCATTGGCCCGCAAAAAAAGGGTGTTGGGAATCAGCCGGGACCGCTGGCAGCGCATGGGGGCCCAGGACGAGTGGAGATACCAGGTGGAGACGGTCGGATGGCGCTACCATATGAGCAACATCAGCGCGGCCATTGGCCTGGTCCAACTGGACCGCATGGAACAATTCAAGGCGCGGAAACTCGAAATCCTCGCCCGGTACAACCAGGCCTTCCGGCCCCTGACGGGACTCCGTCTGTTGAAATGGCCTATAGATGATGTCTTCCCTTTCACTTATGTCGTCAGGGTTCTGCGCGGCCGCAGGGCCGGCCTGATGGCCTGGCTGCGGGAACGGGGAGTGGACAGCGGCGTCAATTACATCCCCAACCACCTTCAGCCACAATTCGCCCCCTACAGCATCCCTCTGCCGGTCACCGAGGGGCTATATGAGGAGATCCTGAGCCTGCCCTTCTACGCGGACCTCAAAGCGGAAGACCAGGAGCGGGTGATTCAGGCGGTGAACGAGTTCTTTAAGTAGACAGGAGTCTGCCGGCGCCGCCTTCGGCCGGTCTTTAAGAAGCTCCGCTGAATGGACGCCTCTGATGCCAGGTCGTATCCTTTTCGTCAGCAAATACGCCTGGCCCGATCCGGTCGGATACAACAACAACGTCTTCCGCCAAGCCCGGGCCCTGCGCGAAAACCATGGCCGGGACGTGGAGCTATTGACCTGGCCGGGGCAGGACGGATGGGAGGGCCCACTGCCCGCCCCCGCCGCCCCTAAAATCGTTTCGCGCCTGGAATACACCTTCCAGGGCCTCCCTTACCATGTCGTGAATCTGAACCACCTCTACTCGGGCCAAGTGCTGAACGAGGCGAGGTGGGAGGAGGCGGTTGGGATCGGCCGCGAACTGCTCGGCAGAATCAAGCCGGACATCGTCCATATGCACCATGGCGCGGGAATGTGGTGGATCTTCGAGGCCGCGAGGCGTTCCTCTATCCCGGCCGTCTTCTCCGCCCACGACTGGGGCCTGGGTTGCCTGCGGTCGCATCTCGTGAAGGGCGAAGGCGGGCTCTGCGACGGGACCGCGGAACTCGACAAATGCGCCCGCTGCGTCTGGGCCGGCAGGCGAACGGCCGGAAGGCTCAACGAGATGCTCGTTTCGACGCTTTTCGGCGAACGACTCCTGGAGGCGACGAGCCTCTTCCCCTTCGACCGGTCCCTCAGCGAGCGCGGAATCCTCCGTGTCGGCCTGAAGCGGAGGGTTTCCCTGAATCTGGAGAGGGCCAGGCTCGCCCTCCCCGCTTTGGGGGCCCTGATCGTCGCCAATTCATTCGGCGCGGAGTTCTTCTCCCAGTTCGGCATAGATAGGAAGATGGTCCACGTCATCCCCTGGTACTACGATCCGGTGCAGGATGCCGGCGCAAAATGCAAAGCGTCGGGAGAAGTCACCTTCGGCTATATTGGAAGGATCGCGCCGGACAAGGGTTTGGGGGAGGTCTTTCAGGCGCTTGAAAGCGGCGTGGTCTCGTCGCCGGTGCGCCTCGTGGTCGCGGGCAGCCTGGACGGCGATTTCGCTAAGGAACTACGCGCCCGCTATCCCGGGCACGTGGGCATGCACACCGTCGAATGGCTGGGGTGGCTTCCGCACCGCGACATCGCATCCTTTTTCTCCAGGATCGATGCCACACTGATTCCTTCGCAGTGCATGGAGAACCTGCCGCTGACCCTGCTCGAGTCCTTCGCCCACAAACGCCCGGTTATAGCGCCCGATATCCCGACCCTGAGGGACTATGACATTGAGGACCGCTTCGGGCGAGTGTTCGAGATCGGTTCAGTCGCCTCCCTCGCGCGCGCGATAGATCGGATGCGCAGCGAGCCGGGAGCCTTGACCCGTTACGGCGCCGCTATGCCGACCGTGCAGTCATCCGGCGACTACGTCCGGCGCGTGGACGCGATCTACGACGCCATCTTGGCCCCCGGGCCCGCACGCTGACGCGGGCCGGAGGAACGTCCGCAAGGGGACAGGGGAAACGCATGTCTTGGTCCATGGATCGCATCAAAGGTGTCTCGCATTTTCCGGTGAACGCCCTCAGGAACCTCTGGGAAGCTCCCCTCCTGGTGCTCGGCTACCACCGAATCGCGAACTTCGAAACGGATCCCTTCGGGATCACAGTGACGCCGGAAGCCTTCCGGCGCCAGTTGGTTTGGCTGGCGGAGAATTTCGACGTCATAGGAGCCGAGGACATCATGAAGCCCCGCCGGCGTCCGGCGATCATGTTGACCTTCGACGACGGATACTCGGATAACGTGACCGGGGCACTCCCGGTCTTGCACCAAATGAGGCTACCCGCCCTCCTTTTTCTGGCCACCGGGTACGTGAACCGGAAACGGGAATTCCTTTGGGACGCCCTGGAACGGATCCTCTCAGACGGGAACGCCGGCCGCCGGGCTCCCCTTGTGTACCGCGGGATCCGCCTCCTCCCGGAACCGGGCCGAAACTGGATGGACACCTTCGACCGCCTTTGGGACCTCCTTCAAGCGATGTCCCCCAGCGCGCAGGCCCGGGCCCTTCGCGAGATATCGGGGAAGGCCGGAGTACCCGCCAGGCCCCGGCCCAGCCACCGGATAATGTCCCTGGGAGAAGTGCGTTCCTGGGCCTCCACTCCCGGGATGTCCGTCGGCGGACACACAAGGAGTCACTTCATCCTCGCGGGCCGCCCTCCCGCGTCACAAAGGTCCGAAGTACGGGGATCCTACCTGGATTTGAGGCGCTGGGGCCTGGAGAGCCCCTACTTCGCCTATCCCAACGGGCAATACGACCAGGCCAGCATTTTGGCCCTGAAGGATTCCGGCTATCGCTTCGCCTTCACCACCCGTTCCTGCGCGGTACGGAGATCCACCTCCCCTTGGGAGCTCCCGCGCATGCTCGTCGGATCGTGGACCCTCGGCGATTTCAAGGGCTACGTCCGGCGGGCCTTTGTCCGAGGCTGGAGATGAAGCTCGGTTTCTGGAGTTCGGACCGATCCAGGGCCCGGTCCTGTTCCGGCGTTTTAGGAACGGCCCTCCAAAATGGACCTTGGATATAAGCCGTCGCCGTTTTTTGAGGGGCCTAATGCTAGAAAAGCTCAGGAAAAAATTCAGAGAAACGGTGGTGCAAAAGCACAAGTTTCTGCCAGGACCCGTTGGAATTTTCGTGAACTCCAGCTACATCATCCACCGCGGGATCTACCGCGCCGTCGCCGCTCGCGCCGAGGGCTTTCACGGCGATATTTTGGACTTCGGCTGTGGAACCAAACCCTATCGATCCTTGTTCAATAACGCGAGGACCTACGTAGGCCTGGAATTGCAGATGGATTTCTACGACAAACGCAGCGACATTGACGCCTTCTACGACGGTAAAACCCTGCCCTTCGCGGACGGAAGCTTTGACGGAGTGTTCAGTACCGAGGTGATGATGTACGTTCCAAATATAGACCAAGTGCTCGACGAATTCAAAAGGGTGCTTAGGCCGGGCGGACGCCTCCTCATCGTAACCCCGTTCACTTGGGAAGAGGACGGCCCGGAGGACCTTGCCCGATATACGGCGGCCGGCTTCGCGTTATTGTTGCGGAAACACGGCTTCGATAACGTCGTCACCGACAAGACCACATCGAGTTTTCTCGCGTCCTGGCAACACCTGACCATGTGCCTTGTGCGGTATCTCCGTTTCGGGACGCCTTACCTATTTATTCCATCGATGAATCTGAGCGGCCTAGCGCTGGACCGCATGCTTCCAAAAAAATACGACTCCTATTGCAATGTTGTCGCACAGGCATCCAAACCAATAGGCGGGGCGACTTCCAAAGGCTGACCCGCAGCTCAGCGTCTCACGAAGGCATTCCTGAGCAGGCTCAGAGCCTGTTTTTGAAACCCTTGATACTCAGAACCAGGTCCAGTGTGTCCGTCTTTCCGGCATCCCGTTCTGGAACGACGTTCTCCTGGCCCGCCATGAGTTCAACCAAACGTTCAAGCGCGTCGCGCATGAATTCGGTCATGATCACGCGAAGATTCATGTTCAAGTCCGGTTCTCTGTCGTCGTTTTCCATCGTCCAGGACGCATGGTTGCGCGTGTCCGCGATGCGCACCCTGTCCTTCACCCGGGGGCCCGCCTGCGCGGGTGCCGGTTCGGACCATTTCCAAATCCATCGCCTGTCCGACGAGTCCCGCACGCTGACGCGACATTCATGGGCCCCAAATTCGTGGCACGCCTGCTTCACCAGGGCCAAAACCTCCTCACGATGGCTGGCCAACTTCAGTTTTGAGGCCTGCATGGCGGCAAAGTGGGTCGCCACCGCATAATGGGGGCGCCGTTTGTCCAGCCAATCCGATCGAAGCATCCGGAAATAGTCCAAATACTGCAGCCCCAACCCCAACAGTATCGCCAGCATGAACGCGCACATCACGGCCATGCCTTTTTCACCGGACAAAAAAGCCAACGCTATGCTTCCACACAGGAGATTCACCCCCATGGCTCCGCCGGCGATCGAGGCCGGCCGCCATCCGCGCTGGGCCAATCGATGGTGCAGGTGTCCCTGGTCGCCGCGGCCCAAGCTCCTTCCCTGCAGGCCCCGCCGCGCCACCGTCAACAGCACCTCCAGGGCCGGAATGCCGACCAATAGTGACGCCACCACGATCTGATAGGCGAAAGCCTCCCGCGGAAGACCCTTCGGCCCCAGCAGGAAATGTCCGGGGGCGCCCGCTCCCAGTGCGACCACAAGACCCGCCACAAGGAAGCCCAAGCCCAGGCTGCCGGCGTCCCCGATATAAATGCGTGCGGGGGGCCGATTCCAGTACAGCAAACCCAGGCAGGCGCCGCAGGTCGCCAGGCCCAATATCGCGAATTGGGGCTGTCCGTCAAGCTCAGCCACGGCGGACACAAGCGCCAAGGTCACCGTGCTTGAACCGAGGCAGAGGGCGTCCGAGCCGTCGATCATGTTGAATCCGTTTACAACCGCGACCATGAAAAACGTGGTGACCAGGACGGCTACTTCAGGGTCCAAAATTAGGGGCGAAAAACCGGGAATGTGGAAAACGGAAAATCGGTACGCGAACTGGCTGAACCCGAGCGCGATGAGGCCTTGGAAGGCGAATTTGTATCTGGCCGGCATTTCATAAATATCGTCCCAGAGCCCCAATCCGCAGGCGGCCAAAGCCGGGGATAAACACGCTAGGAGAGAGGGAATGCTGAAACCCGGCTCCGCAACAAAATAACCCACCTGATAAAGGACAAACAGGGTCGTGCCAAGGGCGAGAAAAAGAGCCAGCCCCCCCAGATAGGGCACCGACCGCTTCTGACTCTTCCTGTGTCCGGGACGGTCAACCCAACGTAAACGCTTGGCCAAAACCATGCATACCCAGCCGAAACCCAGGGCCAGGATGGCAGCCATCACAAAGGCGATTTTTCCGCAACCAAAGTTCATTTGCTTGTCCAAGAACAGCATAGATTACCGGCTATAATACACTGTAAACGATCCTGGGGCCAGTACCGGTCTTCAGCCACGGCACCAAACGGTGTCGACGATCTTAATGCCGCTATTCGCGTCGTCCGCTGTCGGCCAAGCCGGTTCCAAGGTCAATTGTAACCCATTAGAGGCGGAGTTCCCAACCAAGGCTCCCCAAAAAATCCGTAAAATCAGCGTTTTTTTAGTTTGGGTGCGGATTCCCCGCCGATAAACCCGGCCAGCCACGAACGGGCAGGCCTATCCCAAACCCGCTCCAGCCAGTGCGCCAAAAATACAACCCCCACCGTCACCAACACCTCGCCAAGATAAGGGCTGAGGGCGAACCTATCCACGGCCCAATGTAGGACCGAAAGAAAACGACCGTGGATCATATAAATACCGTAACTGGCGTTGCCCATGAACGTGAACGTCTGTGCCTCCCAGGCGTGCCTGGGCTCACTCACCGTAGCGAGCAGAACGCAGGCCGGCAAAAAGACCCATACGGCCGCCAAATCGAACAGACCCCACCAGGCCTCCGGCGGATTCGCAGCAAGCAAGGCTACGACGACCAAAAAAATGATCCAAGGGTTCACCCGGGGCACGCGGGCCTTGTCGATGTCGTGAATCATGAGTCCGACGCCGAAGGAAAAAGAGACGCGGCAGCATCCCGTCGCGAGGTCCGAGCAAGTCCATTCACCCCCGGCGGCGATGCCATCGTTGTGTCCGAACATGCACAATCCGCAGGCCGCGATGGCTATTACGATCCCAAGCCGAAAGCGCCCGAGCCCTGCCCGCGTCAGCGCCCATCCCAGGTTCACCAAGAGCTCGTAAAACAAGGACCAGGCCTGTACCACGAATGGAAATAGCGCTCCGGCGATGGGGGCCGGGACCATGAAGGCCGAGAAAGAAAACGCGACCAAAAAGCTGCCGGGAGTGAACCCGGCCACAAACCTTGTTGGCGCCCAGTGGATAAAATCCATGTTTGAGGATTTTGCCAAAAAGTACAATAAAAGCATCGCTACGGAAGAAACCAAGGCCAGCGCGTAAAAGGGATAGAGACGAATCCAGCGTATTTTCAGGAACTCCGCCAGGGACAAACCCGCGGCCAGGCGTGCCGAATAGGCCTCAGCGAGCACCACTCCACTTAAAATGAAAAAAAGATCGACCGCGAGGTAGCCCTTGCAGAACATGGGCACCGGAGAAATTCCGTACGAACCAAAATGGAAGACCATGATGAGTAGCGCGCCTAGCCCGCGTAATCCGTCCAAGGTCAAAAAACGCCGTTTATGAACCTCGCTGGCCATGGCCATCTAAGTGTCGGGGGGTAAGACAAGTTTTTTATGAGCCGAAGCCATAGGCGGCAATAGGAGACGGCTTGGCCCCTGCGGTCAGAACATACCGTTAAAAAATCCCCCAGGCTATGGCGAAAATGCCTCCCCTTCCCCATTTGTGCACGCTTCGTGCCCTTCCATTGTCGCGTCCCATGATCCAAAATGTGGCTTCGTTGAAGACAGTCCGCTCCGGCATCTCAAGCACAGCAGGGCTTCATCAATAGCGCCAAGGATCCTCAATGAAAAAGCGTTACCTAACCCTGGATGGTATGCGCGGCGTGGCGGCCATCGCGATTATAGTAGTCCACGGCGGAACATTTTTCGGCGCTTTCAATTTTCCGGAAGGCTCTTTGGCGGTGGATTTCTTTTTCGCGCTCAGCGGTTTTGTGGTGTCCGAAGCTTATTCGGGGCGCCTGGCTCAAACAATGACCTGGGCGGAATTCATGCGCCTGCGTTTGATCCGTTTCTATCCGCTTTACCTGCTGGGCACGCTGCTCGGATTGATCCCCTGGATCGGAAACTTTTTCATGGGGAACCCGCTGCACATTAGCATCACAGGCATGGTTGCGTCTCTGCTTCTCGGCCTGATCATGCTGCCGTCGCCATTTTCACTCAACATTTCTCCTGAGTTTTATCCACTAATGCTTGTGGCCTGGACCCTCTTTTGGGAATTGATTGCAAACGCTTTTTACGGCGCCTTTTGGCGGAGACTAAACCGGCGCCTGCTTCTGGCGCTAGCCGGAGTGGGTGCGATGGGGTTGTACATCGCGCAGCGGAGAACGGGCTCAATGATCGCGGGAGACTCCTGGAGCCTGAACGACGTATGGATAGCGGCCTCCCGCGTATGTTTTTCTTTTTGCGCGGGGCTTCTTCTGCAACGGCTGCCGCGGTCCGGGCTGAAAATCTATCCCCCACTTCTGCTGGCCGGCCTGCTCTTATTTTTGGGCCTGGAACCCAGCAAGGCATTCCGTTGCACCTATGAGCTGCTTTTCGTTCTGATCCTTTCGCCGACGCTGATCTACCTCGGGGCAGCTGCGGATTCCGCGCCGGGTCGGGAATCCCGGATCTACGCCTTTTTGGGCGCGACCAGCTATGCGGTGTATGTGCTTCATCTTACGTGCGAATTTTTTGTCCACATGCTCTTCAAACACCTCAATGTTCCAGTCGAGAGTTGGGCTCCGTGGTCTGGCATCGGGTTCATTGCCGGTTTGCTCGTTTTATGTGCATACCTAGACACCTATTTCGATCGACCGGCTAGGCTCTGGCTCAAGCATTTCTGGGGGGACAGGTCCGGGAAGCTCCTAACACAAACTTAGGTCGAGCCCTTACAATCCCTGGATCCAAGCATTAAGCGCAGCATAATGGCCTAAGGAGTGCCCACGAGGGTTGGGCCTCTTGCCTCTGAGCTACCTTTAAGACACAATGAAATAATACAGAGGGAAAATCATTTTTGGCGCGTATCCGCCCCATTGTTTACCCGAGACTAGGTCCCGGGTTCCGTCCGGGAGATTTGAATTGCTTCGATTTCATTGGACCCCAACGCGGGCCTTGCTCGCGGTTCTTTTTCTGGCCGTAACGGTTTGGAACGTCAAGAATGCCGTAGCTTTCAGCCACGATTCAGCCTGGTGTGAATCCCGTCTATTGCTCCAGCACATAGATCCGTACCATTCTGGGCCGGCGTGGTTGAAGATCGAAACGGAATGGGGGGGTGACGGTCTCCACTATTACTCGCCGGCCAGCCTAGTTTGTCTGTGGCCGCTGGCGGCCTTGGATTGGACGCCCGCAAAAATGATCTGGCTCTTCTCTAAATTATGCATGACCGTATACATTTTTTGGATGATCCGAAGACGCTGGCTGAACCGCATTCCCTTGGACAAATTCCTGGTTTTCTCATTGCTCGTCTACGCCTCGAGGCCCTGGCGTGAGGACATTGGGGATGGGCAGCAAACCCTGTTCGCCTTGGGCTTATTTTTGATGGGATACGAGCTGGCGCTGAAAAAACATCCGTTATGGGCCGCCATCGCGCTCCAGTTCTCGCTGCTGAAATGGACCTTCACATTGCCCGGACTTTTATGGATGGCGTGCCTGGGGCTATATGCCCCGGTGGGTCTTGCTTTGACCCTCCATGGGATTCTCATCGTATTTTCAAGTACCTGGCTCGCCACGACGCCCTGGAACCTCGTGACGGAATATGTTCACACCTTGAGAAATGCCTCGGCATTGGGGGACACCGACGTCAACGCCGTTTTATCGCTCTACCCCCGGCTATGGCAGTCCAAAGCGCTTGTCTTGCTCTTTCAGGCGGGCACCTTTGTCGCGATGGTACGGCGGGTGCGGAGGGGCGATCTCGACGACCTCGCGACTTTCTCGATTTTCGTCATTTGGACGCTGCTGGTGGTCTACCACGGGGAATATGACATGCTTAGCTTCATCTTCCCTTTGGCGCTATTGTTCCGCGACGGCATCGCTTCCAAATGGCATGCGGCGCTGGCGCTGGCCCTGACGGGATTGTGTTACGCCCAAATAGCCCTGTATCGCTTGGGCTGGTTCAGCGACTATGACAGAACGATCATCCTCCAGAATTTTCCCACGATCCTCCTGATGTTCGTATGCATGCTTTCTATGCCACAAAGGCGGCCGGCAGCCCCCGTTAGAGGGCCGGCTGCGTGAGCACTCCGCAAGATGGGTCGGGGCTTCTAGTCCGTTTCATCCGCGCTTGAAACAAAAACGCCTAGCTTCCAAAGGCGCCTGGCGCTATGGCAAAAAGGGCTTCCCAGGGGACCCTCCAGCGAGGGCCCAGAGTCGGTGTTGACATTGAAATGGCCCATAACCGAAAATACACGCCATAGAGACCCTCCCAATTCCGGCTGCCCGCGGTTTGGCTGTTTTTCAGGCTCCCCGCCGAGTTTACGGGTGAACTCCGCTCGTTTCCGGAGCCCCGGATCCCCTGTTTTTATCGCGACGCCCCGCCCATGCCTGGGGGCCCGGCCTCCAAAAAAAGAGTAACTATGCCCGCGATCGTCGGATTGAACCTCTTCCACCTCGATTCGTCCGCCTGTCTGGTGCGGGACGGACGCCTCACGGCCGCCATCGCGGAGGAGCGCCTGGGCGAAAGGATCAAACACGCCTCCTGCTTCCCTGCCCATGCCCTACGGCGCGTATTGGATATGGAGGGGCTCAAGCTCAAGGACATCGACTATATCGCCCTCGGCCACGACAACAGCGCGAATGGGGCCGCCAAGCTGGCCTATCTGCTTGGGCATCCCGCCGGCGCGCTCGACTATGTGCGGGCGAACCTGGCGCGCAGGAAAAACACCCTCAGCTTGAAAAGCATGGTCGCGGAGGCCCTGGGGGAGCCTGAAAGCTCCTGCCGCTTCAAAGTGGTGCCCGTTGAACACCATCTGGCCCATATCGCCAGCGCCTTCTATTGCAGCCCATTCGAGGAGGCGGCGGGTTTTTCCTACGACGGTTCCGGGGACTTCGTATCGGCGATGTACGCCCATTGCCATGGGACGAAAATCGATGTGCTCAAGCGGGTGCACTTGCCCCATTCATTGGGGATCTTTTACACCGCAATCTGCCAGTTCATCGGATTCGACCAGGTGGGCGAGGAATACAAGGTCATGGGCCTGTCGGCCTACGGCCAGGACGTCTACGCGCCGTTCATGCGGAAAGTCCTAGATGCCGGCAAGAACGGCGATTTCAAGCTCGATCAAAGCTATATCAGCGCCCTCGGCACCGACGGCCGCATGCCGACGACCGTCGCCGGCGCAAACCCGGTGTTGTCGCGCCTTTATACCGACCGCTTGGTGGCGGAATTGGGTGCGCCCCGGCGCCGCGGCGACCCGATCACCCAGCGCGAGATGGACCTGGCCCGTTCCTGCCAAACCCGTTTTGAAGAGGTCGTGCTGCAGAGCCTCGGATGGCTCGCGGGCCGGGTTCCGGTAGACGCCCTGGTGACCGCCGGCGGCTGCGCCCTCAACGGCGTCTGCAACGCCCGGATACTGCGGGACACCCCCTTCCGCCGGACCTATATCCAATGCGCGGCCTCCGACGACGGCACCGCCGTCGGCGCCGCCTACCATGTCTGGCACCAGGTGCTCGGAAATCCCAGGGTCCCGGCCCAAATGCAGGCCTACCTCGGCCCGGAATACCCGGAAAATGAAATCGAAGCGGCGCTGCGTGAGGGGGGCCTGGCCTACAAACGCCTGGACGACGACGCCCTATTCGACTCGGTCGCCGGCCTGCTGAACCAGGGCAAGATCGTGGGCTGGTACCAGGGGCGCAGCGAATGGGGACCGCGGGCTTTGGGGAACCGGTCCATCCTGGCGCATCCAGGATGGCCGGGCATGAAGGACACCATCAACCGGCGTATCAAGCGCCGGGAAGGCTTCCGTCCTTTCGCCCCCAGCATCCTTGCCGAATCCGTGCACGAATATTTTGAGCAGGACGTTTCCAGCCCCTTCATGATGCATGTCGTCCGGATCCGGGAAGCGAAACGCGGGGCGCTGGCCGCGGTGACCCACGAGGACTCCACCGGACGCCTGCAGACGGTGACCAGCGAACTGAACCCGCGGTACTACGCATTGATCGAGCGTTTCGGACGCTTAAGCGGGACACCCGTAGTCCTCAACACGAGTTTCAACGAGAATGAGCCCGTGGTGGACACTCCCCGGCAGGCGGTCGCCTGCTACTTGCGCAACGACATCGACGCGCTTTGCCTCGGGAATTTCCTCAGCGTGAAAGGTTCGTGAGGGCAAACTTGCGGATCAAGCTCGCCATATTCCAAACCCATCCTATTCAGTATTTCGCCCCGGTATGGCGGCAGCTTGGCCGTGAACGCGACATCGACGCGACGGTTTTCTACCTCAGCGACTCCAGCCTGCGCGACGGGAAGGACCCGGATTTCGGCCGCGGCGTAACCTGGGACGTGCCGCTTTTGGAAGGCTACTCCAGCGTCTTTCTGTCCCGCGACAGGGACCCCACGCGGCGCTGGCAGATGCGCCTGAGGCACCCCCTGGACTTGCTGCTGCGGGGCGGCTTCCAGTGCGTGCTGGTGCCGGGTTACATGCGGCCCTTTGAATGGCAGACGCTGTGGGCCGCGCACAGGCTGGGCCTGGGTGTGGTGATGCGTGGGGAATTCGGGCCCTCCCCCGGCGCGGACGCCTCCTCCGGGCCGGGAAAGGCCGCCTATGCGTTGAAATCCTGGGCGAGAAACCGGATCTTGAAACGGATTTATTCGTCCGTGGACGCGTTCGCGGTGATCGGCAAGGGGGCAAGAACCCATCTTTCCGGGCTCGGCGTGGATCCAGACCGCCTCGTTTTTTCGCCCTATTCCGTGGACTCCGCCCTTTTCAATCGGCGCCCCCGCTCCGCCGCGCTGAGGAGCGCCTTGGGCATCGGCCCCAAGGACGTGGTGGCCCTCTTTTCCGGAAAGCTCATCGACCGGAAGGCGCCCCAAACCCTGCTGGACGCCCTGGCGCTCCTGCCGGATTTACCCCAACTGAAGGCCGTTTTCGTCGGCGACGGGCCCCTGGCCCCCGATTTGCGGGCCCAGGCGCGGCGGCTGGCCCCGGGCCGGGCGGTCCTGGCGGGTTTCGTGAACCAAAGCCGCCTAGCCGACTACTTCGCGGCCGCGGACCTTTTCGTCCTGCCATCGCTCTTTGAGACCTGGGGTCTGGTGGTGAACGAAGCCATGCAGATGGGGCTGCCCGTCATCGCCACCGAGCAATGCGGCTGCGCCCAGGACTTGGTGTCGCCGGGAAAAACAGGGGAACTATTCGCCGCGGGGGACGCGAAAAAACTCGCCGAACACCTCCGGAACCTTTTCCTCGACAAAAGCCGCAGGCGTCGTTACTCGACCGAAGCATCCGAACGCATCAAACTCTACAGCACAGCCGCGTCGGCCAAGGGCATAGCCCAGGCGGCCCGCTTGAGCGTCGCGCTGGCCGGGAAACCCTGGCCCTCCTGACGGCTCGGTTTCATTTGTTCGCCATCTCGTACATTTTGGCCCTGGTGTCCGAAATATAATTCGACCGAATGACGCAGGCGATAAACCCGGGCCTTCCCTCAAGAAAACCGAGCCTGATCAGGTAATGGTAGATGAACCAAATCCACGGCTCAAAAGGGGCCCGGATGACGAGTTTCTTCAGGAAACGCCGGCGTTCCTGGGCGTTGCCGAAGAACTTCGCTCGGATGCTGTCGTTCCCGTATTTCCCCGTCTTCATGAATTGAAGGCGCAGCGCGCTTTCCCAGGAGGAATACTTGTTGTGCCGCTCGAGATAGGCCGACAAATTCTTGAAATCCTCGTGCCTGACGGGGTTTTTTAAGGGGCGGATGGCGCCATCCACGATCAGACGCTCATGGACCTCCATGTCCAGATCCGACGAATCGTCGTCGAAGAGCCTTTCAAAACGGGCCGTCCCGTTCCTGAAAAGAAGGATGGCTGCGTGGGAAAAACCGCCGTGGGTGAAGCGCCGCCCCAGAAAATGGAACTGTTTTTTGATGAGGAAGGCGTTGACCTTCGACGGCGACGAGATGACCTCTCGGATTTCCGACCACAGGGCCTCGGTTATGATCTCGTCCGCGTCCAGGAGAAAAACCCACGGCGTGGTGATCCTCAAGTGCTCCAGGGCCCACTGCCTTTTTTTCGGATAGCTGTTCTTGTAGCGGAACTGTACGACCTCGGCTCCCCGGCGGCGGCAGATCTTGGCCGAATCGTCGGTGCTCTGCGAATCCAGGACATAGACCTTCACGGCCGGCCCGAGGGAATCCAGGCATTTCGGCAGGTTCAGCGCCTCGTTCTTGACGGCCAAGAGAACGGTGATCGGAAGCTTGGTCATCGGACGCCTTAAAAACGGAGCTCGCCCCATCCATCCGCGGAAGGGGCGATGAAACGCTAATTGCCTGCCGCTATAGGTCCCTGAGCCCCCGGGGGGTAACCCGCCGTTCCAAGAAGGCTCTCACAGGCCTCATAGACGGCGTCGGCGCCGATGAGGTCGAGGCACTGCATCTTGTGCTCGACGCAGTGGGTAAGCTCGCAGCCTTCGCACGGAACCGCCGTGCGGAGAATCCGGTGACCGGATCCCGGTGGCTCCCAGATCCCGGGGTATGTGCGCGCGGAGAAGACCGCCACGCACCGGAGCCCCTCGGCGGCGGCCAAGTGCATGGTGCCCGTGTCGTTGCCGAGGTAAAAATCGCAGCGGCGCATGATCGCCGCCGACTCCCGGATGCTCATTCCAGTGAAATTGTAACCGATTCCGATGGCGCGACGCAATTCCTCAGCCTCCGCGCCATCCGCCTTCGACCCCAAAAATATCGGGCTCAAGCCCTGTTCCTTGTGGAGGCGGCGGAATACCTCGATGTAACGGCCCAAGGGCCATTTTTTCGCCGGCATGGCCGTGAAGGGACAGGCCGCGTAGACGCGGACCCCCTCCCCGGGCCAGGCCTGCCCCAACTTCCCGCGCAGGGCCCCATATTCGCCGTCGCTGATCCCCAAATCGAAGCGGAAATCATCGACGCTGATCGGCAATCCGTCGTGAATGAGCCTGTCCGCAAGGGTCCGGCCCTCGGCCGGCAGGCGCGGCAAGGGCCTGGAGGAGGGCAGAATACGGCCCGAGGACGACAGCCCCCAGATGCGTTTGATCCCCAGGGATCGGAAGACAAGGGCGTCCCGGCGCATCTGGAAACCCGAGCGCTGGTTCGGCGCCAGGTATACCAGGCCGTCATAGCCGTTTTTCCGCAATGACAGCCAGGTCCCCGCCAGCGCAAGGGGATTCCTCAAGAAACGCTCCTTCGACCCGTAGAAAAAAACGTTTTCGAAGATTCCGCATCCGTCGAAAACCTTGTCCACGGAGACGCTGTTGGGATCGCGTTTCATGTCGGTCAAAAGGTCCATCCGGGCTTGCGGGTACAGGGCCCTGACCGCCCGGACGACGGGCACCGACACCAAGGCGTCCCCCAATTGGCCAATCCGGAAGACGAGTATCTTCATGTCAAAACTTGAAAGCGAGGTAGGGCATGGCTTTCATGTACACCCGGAGCACGACCAGCCCTATGATGAGCCCGCCGGCAACCAGGGCGAAATTCGATTCGGCGTACCAAAGGTTAAGAAGCAGGGGAACCGCCGCCGAATACTCCAACGCGCTCGCCCCGGGGAAACAAAAAAATGCGGCAAGCCAGGCAAACAGGATTCCGGACAAAAACATGCCGACGATGATCCCCGCCCAGCCGAAGTTGATATAAAACTCCACGATCCAAGGCAGGTTGTAGGAGGTCGTGAAATCGTCCTGGTCCAATAGGCCGTACCAGTGGGCCCACGTATTTCCAATGTTCCCTTGTGGTTTATCGGGCCAAATAGCGCGTGGAATCCAAATGGTGAGCAAGGATAAGTAAGTGCTGCCGTTCGAATAAGGGACATAGTCGGGTGTCTGCTGCATCACTCGCGCCAACGTATAGGCGTCGTCTATCCTGCTGACGACCTGGTTCACGGAGGTGGATGCGACGGAAGAATAGGCGCTGTACTTCGACACGAGCAATTCCGCGAAAATCGACGCCCTTTGAACCGCGCTGACGGACGTATTCTTGGGCCCCCAAGTCAGCAGGCGAAATTCGTTTTTCAGCGGCTCCAAAATGACGAAAAACACCACGCTCAAGACGATGACCTTCATGAGTACCCGCTTTTTCACGTTCAAATAAACGAAGATCATGAAAAAAACGAGGATCAGGATGTTGGAGAATAGGCCGGATCCGATGGCGGAAAAAAACTGAAAGAACATCAACAAACCGAAAAAAAACATCGACCGCAGTTTCTTCCCCCTTTTGTAGACAAGCAAGTCGACAAGGATAAAAGTGTTGGCCATCCACCCCAGGTACAGGAGAGGCTGGTAAACCAGCATCTCCAGGGGCCCAAAATCCACTCCGGTGATTTTTTTTATGGCGCTGATGAAGGCTATGACCCAGGCCCATCTGAGAAAATTTTCATAGGGCACGGGAGTTGTCACCTTCAGCGGCCGTATCCGCCGGAACAACCGTACCCCGATGAAGTAATACGCCCACAGCATCACCCCCAAGCCCATGGCGGTCGCCTGCAGCGCGACAACGCGGTCCGATTCCGACACCGCGGTCAATTGAGGATTGGCGTACAGCGACGCAAGCCCGTAATTCATGCCGTAGTATAGTGTATGCAACTGGAAAATCGGGAAATCGCCGCCCTGGCCCTCCAAAAACCACGCCGCCATAGGGCTCAAACCGAGACTCAGAACCAACGCGGCCAGGAGGTTTTTCTCCGTGCACCAATTGCTCACGAATAGGACGGCCAAAAGAACCAGGACCCAGGCCGCGATGAGGCCGAATCCTATCCGCCTAAAATACCGGGTATCGGCGGGAACCTGCAATAAGGGCGTGTCCCCCATCAAAGTGGCCGAGCTCATCTTCCCTTCCCGCGTCCCCGCACGGACCCCAAAAGGTGTTCAATCATCTTTTCCATCCTGGCCTGGTTGCTGTAACCCGAACGGAGGCAACGCCGGTACCCGGCCAGGGCGACCCTTTTCCTCACTGCCGGATTCGCGAGATAGAAACGGCATTTCGACAGAAGTTCTTCCTTGCTGCTGAAAAAATCCGCCTCGATACCCTCTTTAAAAAGTCCCTGGTGCTCGGCCGTCCGCTCGGCCAGCATGAAGGCCCCGCAAGCCGGAATTTCGACGCTGCGCTGGGTCTGCACGTCCAAGTTCATGGCGCGAAGGAAGCAAAGGTTGATGTCGAAGGCGTTGATTGCTTTCGCGTAGTCGTCGCCGAACAGGGGACGCGCCACGACGGTCACCCCCGGGGCCGGCGAACTGGTGTCCCATCCCGGGGAATACACCTTCGTCGGAACACCGTGCGCCCCCAGATACGCGACCGCCTCCGCGCGGGGCGCCTCATAAAAGCCGATGAAACCAACCGGCCCGCCCAGCGCCTTTCGCGTCGCCGCGGCGATCCGCATCGGCCTGTGCGTCGCGGGGTCGTAGGCGTTGCCGACAAAAAGTACGTCTTTTGTCCCGATCGCCTTGTGCCACTCCACCGCATAAGATTTGGTGGTCACGAAGAGGTCGTACGAAGCGGAATGGGCGATGAACCAGCGGCTGTTGTTGTGCCGCGCGGCCATGTAGTCCGGCGAATAGCCCAAAACCAGCAGACCGGGATTGGCGGCCTTGGCTGCGGCGATGGTCTCGGGGGTGATGTAGATTCCCTTATCGATCCAAAGCAGGTCGAAAACCCTACGCCCTAGTTCCTGTCGGATTTGCCGGTTGGTGGCCGGGCTGCGATGGCCCATCCCCGAAAAACCCTTTCGGTACAGCCAGTCATCGACGCGATGGAGGAGCCCAATGCTCCGCGGAGCGCTGTCCGCCATGGTCACCCGGTGCCCGAGCGAGCGCAGCGCCATGCACCGTTGCAGGGACGTGGTGCCCTGCGCGGAATCCCCCAGATAAAGGATATTCAGCGGACCCTTCTTCATAAGGCCTTTGCAGGAACCAGGCCCCGCAAAAAAGCGTCATAGCGCAGCCCGTAGGCCTTCCACGACAACTTTTCCAAGGAAGCCCCGGAGCTGTCCCGTAGGCCCTTCTTCGACTGCGCCAGGCGCATCGCCTGCCGAAGGCCCTCTCTCAGTCCCCCGACGTCGCCGGTCTTGACCACGGTCACCAGGCCGGGATCTTCCAGTATCTCCCTTAGATCGTCCCCGCCCGTTCGGTCGGAGCAGACCAAGCCCAGTCCGCAGGCCAGAGCCTGGGCCTGCACAAAGGCCAAGCCCTCCTCCCTGGACGGAAGGGCCATGATATGGCCCCGGGCATAGACCTCTTTCAGCTTCGTCTGGTCCAAAATCCCCAATGTCTCAAAGCCTGCCCCGCTGGGGAAAGGGCAGTCGCCGAGCGGGCCGGCGTGCAAAAGCCTGAAATCGAGGCCCCGCAAGGCCTCCACCAGCAGGTCGCAGCCTTTGCGGTAGCACCAAGTCCCGACCATCAATACCGTGGGCGGCCCTGCGGGAACGGGCGTGGGGGAGAACATCGAAAGGTCCACCCCGAACGGATTTCGGAACAGACGTTCCCGCGGAACCCCATTTTCGACGAAGCTCTCCACCACGTGCCTGGAGGGCACCACGATTCGGTCCGCCAAGGCGTAGTCCCTCAGTTCCCTGTGCACGTCGACGTCGGGCACGGTCGCGGCGCCCGGATGGAGGGCGTGGACCTCGTCCAGGATCTCCTTCTGGGAGTTGATGTGGCGGCTGGCGCGCTCGACCAAAATGACCGCGTTCCAACGTTTTTTCGCTTTGGCAATGCTCAGGCTGAAACAACCGGACATGGCGATCATCACGTCGCAGGGCTCAAGACGCGTTGAGGTGACCCAGTCGCACCAGGCCCGCTGCACCGAGTTCAAGGGGGCCCCCAGTCCCAGGAAACCCAGAACCCTGTTCAGCGCGAGCAAGGGAGCGCCCCACCAGAATATCGACCGGCCGCAGGCCTCCGGCAGTCCAAAACGTTTTGAACGAAATCCCGGGACATAGGAATAGAAACGCACCTCGTGGCCCAGCGAATGCAATTCCCGCGCTAAATCCAGGACATGAAAACGCCCCGGACTCGCGATTGCGATTCTCACCATCTGCTCCCATATCTGTCCAAAATATGCGGACTGTCGGTCCGCCGTCCCCGCGCGGGCCGGACAAAACACCGCCGGGAACCGCAACCCACACACGATAGCATAGGGTCAAACGGGTCGCCAGGGGCCTCAGGGGGGCGCGGGAACCGCGGGTACCTATGGGACCGGCCGGCCCTTAGGCGGGCCAGGACCGGAACACCTTAAGTTGCCGCAAATTGCTGTTGAGCGCGCTCTTCCAGGCGGCCCCGGTCCACACCAGACCCCAAAAGAGGGCCGTCGCGGCCACGCCGAGCCCGAATCCAAAGGGTCCAACGTCGTGGATGAAGGCCCCGCCGATCCAAATCGCCAGCAGGAGCGCGCCTGCGGTGAGCGCCAGGCCCGAAATCAGCGTCTTAACGTTGAAGTGCTTTTTCAGGTACAAGGGTATGCCCAAGCCGGCGCACTGGGCGACGCCGTTGATGATCGAGGCACCCAGGAGGCCGTCCACGCCATAAAGGCGGGTCAAGACGATGCCCAGCCCCAGTTTGGTCACCATGAGCACGATGCTCAAACCGGTGGTGAGGCGCACCTTGCCCTGGGAGAGCCAGAACATGCTGAACAGGTTCCCAAACACCCGCACCAGCACAAGGGCCCCCATCTCCAGGGCCAAAAAGCGCGGATGCAGGGCCAGATAGTCGTGCCCGAGCCACAGGCGCACGAAATTCGGAAGCCACAGGCCGGTCCCGAGAAGGGCCAAGGTGCCGAGCCCGAGGCTGAGCATACCCACCTTTTCCAAAAGACGGGCGGAGGAGTTTCCGGGATCGGTGCTGCTTTCGACCCAGGTCGGAAAGGCAGCGTCGCTCAGCCTGGTGCAAAAGCTGATGAGCATGGACGGAAAGCGCCACCAAAGCACGTATATCGCTACGGCCTCGGGCCCGCCGTAGGCGCCCAGCAGGAAGACGTCGCTGGTGGACTCCACGGTCCAGGCCATATAGCCGAGATGGTTCAGGCCCCCGAACTGGAACAGCTCCTTGAACTTCTCGCGCGACAGCGTCTTCCGGGACGGGTCCACGGTCCACGGGCAATATTTGCGGCAAAGAATGTCGGAACACAAAAGGTGCAGGGCCGCGGTCACCACGCCCGCGATCGCGATGCAGTAGATCCCGGCCCCGCCCTCAAGCAGCGCGTAGGCCAGCAGTGTGGTTGCGACGCTCCTGAGCGTGGTCAGGAGGTTGACGATCCATTGCTGTTGCGATCCGATGAGCGCCGCGGAGGGCGTGACCTGGAAAAAACCGAGGACCTGGGAGAACCCCACCAACAGGGTCAAACCGACAAGCACCGAAGGCTGGTCCCAGCCGCGCAAGCCCAGGCGGGGGATCACCAGGGCCAGGATGACGGTTCCGGCGGCGCATACGGCCCCGGCGATCCTGTTGAAACGTCCCAGCACCTGGTAGGCGCTGAAGGCCTCATCCTGGCGCCCCAGCGCCAGATTCTTGGCTATGTCGCGAGAGGCGGCGAAATCGATGCCGAGCAGCAAAAAACCGAAATAGGCGGTGATTTGCAGTACATAGGCGTAAAGGCCGAATTCGTTTTTCGACAGTTGGGATGTCAGGACCTTGAGGAACCAAAAATTGGTCAGGATGCCGGAGAATAGCCCCAGCAAACTGCTGCCATAGGCCGACAAGATGCGGCGGCTTCTCATGCGCCCCTGGGGAGCGAACGGCTGGCCGTCACGCGGGCTCCACGGCGCGTCCGTGGACGGCCTGCAGCACCGGCGCGAACTGATATTCCCAGCAATACTTTTTCAGGTGGGCGCGCCTCGCCCGGAGTCCAAGCCGGCGGCGCAGGGCCGCCGAGGCGCCGAGTTCCCTCCAATGGGCCTCCAGGTCCTCGCGCAGATTCAGGATCCGGGCCGAACGAAAGCAGCCCACTTCCTTGTACAGGCCCGACATTCTGGGGTCGTCATAGGCGAGAACAGGAAGCCCGGCGGCCATGTACTGGAAGATCCGGTTATTGGAGAGGCTGGAATTCAACTTAAACTGTTCCTGAAGGGCCGCCGACTGGAAGGGGCCGTGGATCACATGCCCGATGTCGGCCCCTATCAGGGCTTTCTTCCACACTTCATCCGAAGGCAGGTTCCAGACGAAGGCGCGGTTCTGCAGTCCCATCCCCTTGATCCTGGCTTTGAGCGCTTCCAAAAAGCCGGGATCCGGGCGTCCCATCATGAGAAAAACGTAATCCTTGGGAAGTCCGGACATGGCCTCCAGCGTCTCATCCAGCCCGCAGGACTCGCCGATGGCGCCAGCCCTCAACAGGATGCAGCCGCCGCCTTTGGGATTCAGGGGGGCCCCCAGTTTGATGAGCTCCCTCCTGAGCCAGGGATCCCTGGCCGCCGGTAGGGCGTGGAAGTAGTCCTTCGGGGGGCAATTATGGCAGACCAGCGGCAGCGTTTTCAGGTCGGCCAGATCCTTGGTCAATACCGCCCTGAAATAGTCGCTGCACCAGGTAACGCCGGCGTTCTTCAAAAAGCGGAACCCGCGCGTGAAGATCCATCGGTCCAGCCTCCCCATTGTGTTCAGGGCGGGGACGTCGTAGATGCAGGCGACCACATTCCCGCGCTTCAGGAAGCCGGGCATCGCCGCCAAACTCGGGGGCATGAACGCGACCACGACGTCGGGCTTCAGGTCCTTTAGGGCCCGTTTGACGGACAGCCAGAAACTGAGCCAGCGAACCAGACTGTTCAATCCCCCGCCGCGCCGTGGCATCCAGTACTCCACGACCGACACCCCCTTCGGGGCCTCGGTCGGAAAAGCCCGTCGCACGGGGGATTGCAAAAGCGTGACCTGGTAAGCTTCGGCAGCGAGACTTTCGGCGGCTTGCTTGATGGGCGGGTCGTTGAGCCCGTGATTGTAGGTGACGACCAGCGCCTTTTCCCTGGCGTGCCCCGCGCTGCCCGCCGCCGAACTCAAGTGAGGTGGCCTGATTTTCTTTTTTTTGGAAACTCCGGCCGGCCCAATCTCACTTTTTGACAACAATCCCATCGCCGCCCCTTCGTCTTAACTGTAAATGCTCCTTGTCGACGGGCGCCACCGGGTTGCGCCCGCGACACTTGTCGCTAATCCCCATAAGATTGGCTTTTGTATCCGTAGGTGTAGGAATATTTCCTCATATCCACCGAATTCAAGATCGTGCCCAAGACCGGGGCCTTGGCCGAAGCCAAGTGCTCCAAGGCCACCCGCAACTCGAGGCGGCGGGTGCCCTCGTGCTTCACGACGAGGGCGACGCCGTCCAAACGCGTCGCCAACACCACGCCGTCCGTCACGGGCAGAATAGGCGCGGCGTCGAATATCACGTAATCGAAGCGCTCACGCATAGTCTGCAGGATCTTCTCAAGGATGGCGGACGCCATGAGTTCGGACGGGTTCGGGACGATCACCCCGCAGGGCAGTATCGACAATTCCGGAACCGGACCCTGGCGCAGCTGGGACTCCAAGGTGGCCTGCCCGTTCAGCAAAAAAGGCAGCCCGACGTCCGAACCGACCTTCAGACCGAAAAGCTTGTGCAGCCTCGGTTTGCGAAGGTCGCCGTCCACCAGCAGCACCTTTTTGCCGGTCGCTGCCAGCGTCAGCGCCAGATTGGAGTTTATTGTCGTCTTGCCTTCGGAGGCGTTCGCGGACAGGACACAAAAAGTCTTGATGGGCCTGTCGACCTGGCTGAAGGCCAGATTGGTCCGCAGCATCTTGAAGGACTCGCTGTAGTAGGTGTTCTTCAGGGACGGCATGATGATCAAGCCTTCCATTTCCTGCTGGGGAAGCCCTTCTTCGGAGGGGCCTCCGGCTTTCTGCTTCGCGCCGGCCGCCTGGGTGCTTTTGAGCTCATAACGCCAATTCGGGATCATGGCCAGGGCCGGCAGGCCGCTCAAACGGAAGAGCTCCGCCTCGCCTCCGACTTGGTCGAGCCAGCGCTCCAGGCTCCATGCCGCGGAAAAACTCAGCAGAAGCCCGACCAGCAGGCCCAACAAAACGATCCGCTTTTTTTGCGGACTAAAAGGGGTGTTGGCCGGGAGGGCCGTGTCCACGACCACAATCCCGCTGTCGTCCACATTCTCGGAAATCCTGGTTTCCTGGTCTTTTTCAAGAAGCAGGTCGTACATCGCTTCGTTCGCTTTGACTTCCCGGGCCAAGCGGGAATAATCCATCTCCTGGGTCGGCATTTGGAGCATCCGTCGTTGCAGCTCCCTCTCGGCTTCACGGTACTCCGCGTCCACTTCCTTGTAGCGAGGATTATTCGGACTATAGCGGGTCGCCAGCGTGCTACGCTCAATCTCCAGATCCTCGGCCTTCATCTGCAGCTCGGCGATCAGGGATTCGCCTTGATCCTGGGTTTCGCCGCCCGCCTGATGGAGAACGCCCTGATGCTGGGCGAGCTTCGTCAAGGCCTCTTCCCCGTTGGTTAGGGTCACCTTCAGCGCGGCCATTTGGGACTCGATGAAATTACGGCGGCTGTCGGCCCCTGTGCGGTTGAAATCGAGGTTGACGTCTATGAACGCCTGCGCCCACGCGTTCGCGAGCCTCGCCGCCAACCTCCGGTCGCTGGCCTGCACCCGGAAGGAGAGGATGTTGCTCCCTTCCACGGTCGTGACCGAGAATGAGTTGATAAGGGCCCCGGCGACCGCGGTCAAATCCTTGGCCCCCCCGAACTGGGCCGTATTCGTCAAATCCAGATCCCGTGCAACGCGAAGAGCGACATTGAGGCTCTTCGCGACCTCCATATAGGTTTCAACGGGGTCGTTGGCGGAATTCATCTGCAGCAGCTGTTCCATCGGGTCGCCGGTCGTGTCCGCCACCGGCAGTTTGACCGTCGCCGTGGATTGCCACATGGGGACCGCGGTCTCCACGTAGGCCAGCGCCGACAAGGCCACCGCCAGCAGGACCAACAACATCAGCTTCCAATGTTTGAGGACCAAGCGAAGGATGTCGGCCAACTCCGAACCAAGATGTGCGCCGTCGGCCTGAACGGATGACCGCGTATTGGGACGTATTCCCTTGTGATCGGCGGGCGTAAATCCGGGGGAGGGATTGTTCACGGGCGATTCTCAATGGCGGCGTATACAAGCACTCCGCTGGTGATGATGCTCGCGATGATGCCCCATTCGGCCAGGCTCGGCCAGATGGTTTCCGGCACCACTATGACATCTCCGGGGTACAACAGGGGCTGTGACACGGTGGAGTCCGTATCCAAAAGGTACTGCTTGAGGGGTAAAGAAATGCGCCTGTTACGTCGGATCAAAACGGCATTGTTCAGGGCCGCTTGGTCCGTCGGTCCGCCCGAATCAGCCAAAATATCCAGTAAATCCGCTTTCCCATGGATGGGGTATTTCCCCGGGTGGGCCACAGCCCCCAGGATCGACACGTTATAGTTGTTGGATTCGGCGATCAGGACCGTGACCTGGGGATTTCTCTCAAAGGGCAAAAGGTGGCGCGCAAGGGCGGCGCCGGCCTGGGCTTGGGTGAGGCCCGCCACCTTGACCTCGCCTGCAAGCGGCAAAACGATCTTGCCTGAGGACTCGACCAGATACCTGTCTGGAAAATCCTTCTCCCCATAGACCGACACGGTCAAAATGTCCCCGGGGCCGATAAGAAAGGGCGGATAATCCGCGCCGTTGAACAGCGTAAAGTCATTCGATGATTGGGAAAAGCCGGAGGCGAAGCCAGGCGTGGTGCTTATGATCAAAACGGCCGCCGCACACATGCAAAACCAAACCCGCGATCCGAGCCGGGCCTTTATTCTCCCGCCAAGAAACATCGTAGTCGCCTTTTCAGCCTTTTCACGCAGGTTCTTGTGGAACAAGAAGGCCGCGGAAGAACAGGCAGGGATTGTGAAACAAAAACGAGCTGGGCGTAATTTTACTTTAAGCGGGTATCCCAGTCTAGCCCCCCAGCTTGCCTTCTTTTAATGAAGCCCCTCTGGCCTGCCCCGCCTTCCCAATACCCACAGGTATAGCTGCTCCAGCTGGGCCACCACCAGGTCCCATCCGTAGCGTTTTTGGACCAGTTTACGGCCCCGTCCGCCCATCGCCTTCAGGGTCCGGGGAGGGCAAAGCAGCGCCTCTTTGAGCGCCGCTTCCAGGTTCTTCTGGCCGATAGGGTGCCACCAGCCGCAGTGATGGCTCTCCAATTCGCTCCACGGAGCCCCCTGCGTCGTCACCACCGGCACGCCGCAGCCCAGGGCTTCGGCGATCACCAAGCCGAAATTCTCGCTGTAAGTGGGAAGCACAAAAAGGTCCGCGGAGCGGTAAAGGGACCATTTTTCCTCGTCCTCGACGGAACCGGGAAACTCAAAGAAAGATAGGACGCCGAGCCTCTGCGCCTCCGCCTGCACTTCGGCTAGATGGCCACCCTCGTCGGGCCCGGCGACGGTCACGATCCAATGCCCGTCCCCTATGATCGTGCGCAGGGCCGCCACAGCCCGCACCAATTCCAAGACGCCTTTCTTGGGATGGATGCGCGAAAGGAAGAGCAGGCGCCGCGCCTTCCCCTTAAGCCGCGCAAGGCTGCCCTTGATGGCCGGAATTTGGACGCCGTTGGCGATGACCGCCACCGGGTTCCCGAGTCCAAGGTCCCGGATATTGGTCGCTTCGCTCGCGGCCGTGGCCTGCAATACCGAGGCCATACGCAGCACCCTGCCCTGGTAAAGCCAGAGTCCCAACTTTTTTTTCAGCCTTTTTTTGGCCAAGGACCAGGGTTCCAGCATGCCGTGTGGGGCCACCACCAGCGGTTTATGCCGCAGCCGGGCGATCAGGCAGCCCAAGGTGGGCAAAAAACTCCAGACGCCGTTGACGTGCACGACGTCGTAATCCCGCGCAATCCGCCATAGAGCCCAAGGCGCGTCCCAAAGACGCAGGGGATGGCACCGGACGCCGTGGCCTGGCAGGCGCTTGGCCTCCATGGACAGCTCACCTGCCCCGTCCATGAACGCGATCCCGACCCTTATGCCGGCTGCGGAGCTGCCGAGGCATAGATCCGGAACACATCGGCTTGGGCCTCCGGCCGCGCCGGAGAGGCTGCCGATCACATGCAATACCGAAATGTCCTGGCCCGCTTTGCCGCTGAACCGAGAAAGGGACCTGGAATTGGGCACGATTCGATCTCCTGAACGGTTCAAAAACCTTAGGTACCAAGGAAAATCGGGGGCAATTATACGGTAGGACTAGGTGAAATGCACTATCCGGGACGCCAAGGTCGAATCGCCCACGGTCAAGACCAGGACCTCCAGGGCCTTTTCCGTGCCGTGACCCAAGCCCAGATCGCAGCGCCAGACCCCCGCGACCTCCTCAATGTGGCCGCTGGCGGTGGGCGTGTGCCCGCAAACAACGGCCCGGTAAGGTCCTCGTTCAAGGGGCGGACGGTCCCAGAGCACTCCATCGGCCTCCAGGCGCCCCTTCCGTTTTTTCCCCAATCCGGCGTGGCAAAACAGGACGTTCTTGAACTCGAAAAAAAGTGGCAGGCCGTCGAGCCATTGATAATGTTTCCCGCCTGGCAAAAGAAAGCGTTCGAACTCGCCCTCATAGTCGTCCAAGGTGCTTCCGCCGCCGTTGAGCAGCCACAGGCGCTTCACCGCCGGGTCGTCGGCGTGCAGGGCCATCTCCTCATGGTTGCCCTTAAGGACTGTCACCCGGGACGGCGCCTGCTGCTGAATGGACATCAGCCGTTCCACGCAGGCCCGCGGACGGGGGCCGCGGTCCAGGATGTCCCCCAGCTGCACCAGCCATGTGTCGGACGGCGTCAGCCTTCCCTCGCCATCGACGAAGTTGGTGGCGCGCAGCATGGCTTCAAGCACGTCCTCCCTGCCATGCACGTCCGGAATCACGATGATGTCGCGTTTGTCTTCTGCAGGCACAACCCAAGTCCTTTGCCGACGTTTTTGTCAGGACTCCGGCCGGCGTCCCGGAGCCTTATTATATTGGCCGACCCGGATATTCAAAGCCCTTTCACGGCGTTCCGCTAATCGCCCGCCCAAAAACTCGTTTACGCGTTGGGCGGGCGTAAATAGGTCCCGCCGAATATCTCCACAGCCGGGGCCTGCCGGCACAGGCCGGCGAGCCTGTCCCGGTCGCGGACGAAGAGCGTGTTCCCTTTTCTGTTCGGCGTCGCCAAGGCCGCTATCCGCCGCGTTTCAGGGACATAAAGGCCCGGTTCAAAGCCGAATTCAGACATCATGCGCAGGATGTCCTTCTCGTCGAAGCCGTAACGCTCGCCGCTCCCGTTCAGCTCCATGATCACGGCCTGCAGGCCCGTACGGGAAAACAGTGCGCTCCCTCCGCGCAAGGCCGGAAGTTCGAAGCCTTCAATGTCCAATTTGATGATGGCCGGAGTCTCTTCGCCCAGGATCGCGTCCAGGGTCCGAGTTTCGACGCTGACCGTGCCCTCCTTGGTCCCCTCGACCACATGGTTCATCGCGTCTTCCGCGGTGCTGAAGAGCAGGACTCCGGCCTTGTCGGACACGCCCACATTCAATGCTCGCACCCGTCCGCCGAGGTCGTTGACCCTGATATTCAGGAGCAGTTTCGAGAAGGTGGCGGGGACCGGCTCGATGCAGATCCCCCTGGCGCCGACGGCTCCGCAGGCCAGGACGGTGTAACTGCCGGCGTTGGCTCCGATGTCCAGGAACAGGTCGTCGGGACGCAGCGCGTGGAGCACGAAGGCCATGTCCTCGAAATCATGCAGTCCGCAATAGATGTTGCCCGTGACGCCATGGTCGCCCGGGCCGGCCACCAGTTTGGTGCCGTTCACCCACGGGCAAACCAAGGCGCCGGGCGCCAAGCGGCAGGCGATCTGCCAGTTTATGTATCTTTTGACCGCAGAAAAGGAATGTCCCTGGTTGAACGGATGTTTCACGACAAAATTCAGGCTTCCAAAAAATCCCATTGTCCCCGCTCCAATGCATCAAAGCAGCCCGATCTGAGGGCCAAAGTACCAGTATATTTTTGCGCCCCTCCCCCCCGCTGTCAACGCCGAGCCCGGGGCCTCCGCTGGGCGTTAAATTACAAGTTGACCCCCCTTGAACCTGACCTCAATATCTGTCGGATTATCCGATCTCCGATGATCTTTATGGCGAAGGTTTTTAAAAAATTATCGAGCTGAAAACCGATGGCCGAGAGAAATTCTCATCTGGATCTGATCAGGGGAGGGGCAGCCTTGGCGGTGGCCTTTGGCCATGCCCGGGGATTTTTCTTCGTGGATTATCCGGAAATCGGCGCCCCCAATGCGTTCACCGCCTTTTTTTATTTCCTCACCGGGCTCGGGCACCAGGCGGTCATCGTTTTCTTCGTATTGAGCGGGTACTTTGTGGGTGGGGCGGTGGCGAATTCGGTCGCCGCCGACCGTTGGACATGGCGTCAATACGGCCTAAACCGGATGTGCCGCCTGTGGATGGTCCTCGTTCCTGCCCTCGTCCTGACCTTTTTCTGGGATCGAACGGGCCTTTCCCTGGGGCCGAAGGGCTATCTGGGGGAGTATACGCGGCTCGTGAATAGCGGCGACCAAACCTCCTTCGACCTCAGCGCCACTGCGTTCCTCAGGACCCTGTTTTTTCTGCAAAATATCACCGGTCCGGTTTTCGGCAGCAACGTGCCCTTATGGAGCTTGGCCAACGAATTTTGGTACTATCTGCTGTTTCCCTTGGCTTATTTGGCCTTCCAAACAAAATACCGTCCAAGCCTAAGAACCGTCTATTTTCTTCTGTTTTGCGTCGGCGTATTTGTCCTTCCTCCCGGTTTGGTGCTCATGGGCCTCATCTGGCTTATGGGATTTTTCTCCTTTAGCGCGGAAAAAAGCCCCATAAGTTCGCTGATGCGGCGCCCAGCTTTTTTCATGCTCTTATTGGGCGCGTTCCTTGTCGTACTGATCCTATGCCGGCGCGGCGCCCTTCCCTACGGCGACTACTGCCTGGGGCTGACCTTCGCGTGCACCCTGCCTTTCCTGTCGTCGGCGAAAAAAGGGCCTTCCCTGTACCAACAAGTTTCGGCGCACCTCTCCAATGTTTCCTACACCCTCTATACGGTCCATTTCCCTTTGCTGGCGTTCTATTTCTACGCCTTCAGGCTGCCCCACAAGAGCCAGCCGACGCTGGAAGGCTACCTGGGCTACGCCGCTGTCTGCGGCGTGGTCCTATGCTACGCGACATTGGTTTGGTGGCTCTTTGAGAGGCGCACCGATGAGTTCAAAAAATGGTTCGCAAAAACCGTCTTCCCTTAGCGCAAGCTTCCGCCGTCACCGCTACCGTCCCAAACCACATTACGCACAAGTTCCGTCCCGCTTGATGCACGCCGGAAAAACGTTTGCCTAGGCCGTCTCCACGCGCTTCCTCCGCGCCCCCTCGGCCCAGCGCACCACCCCGATGCTGACCAGGTAGAGCCCGAAGAGGGGCAGGCACACCAGGGCCCAGGTCACCAGGTCCGGCGTGGGGCAGATCACGGCCCCCAGGATCAGGCAGGCCATGATTGCCATGCGCCACTGCTTGACCAGGGTGGCGCTGCTGATGAAGCCTCCCGCGGCCAGGAAATACATCAATAGGGGCATCTCGAAGGCGAAGCCGCTGCCGAAGGTGATCAGGAAGACGAAGCTGAAGTACTGGTCCACGTTGATCATGGCCTGCAGGCCGGGACGGGCGTAGGACAGCAGGAAATGCATGGCCAGGGGCAGGGTCTTGAGGGAGAAGGCCACCCCCAGGCCGAACAGGAGGTAGCCGACCACGAGGCTGAGGGTCACGGTGCGGCGCCAGGCCGGGTTCATGGCCGGCTGCAGGAAGGCGAAGACCTGGTAGAAAATATAGGGGGAGGAGACGATCAGGCCCGCCATGAAGCCGAGCTTCATGTAGGCCATCATGGCGCCCACCGGGTGGGTGAAGACCAGATGGCCCTCCGCAGGCGCGGCAAGGAAGTCGAACATGTCCCCGGCGCGCAGGTAACAAACAAGGCTCGCGCCGAGGAAGACCGCCAGGCAGCGGATCAGCCGGGTGCGTATCTCGAACAGGTGCTCAAAGAGGGTGGGATCCTCAGGCGTGCTGGTCTTTTGAACCACTGTCCTTGTCCACGACCTTGGCGTCCACCAGCTTGGCGTCCGCCTTCACGTCCTTGGTCGGATCCACGTCCCGCATGGCGTTCTTGAACTCGCGGATCGCCGATCCCAGGGAGCGGCCCACCTCGGGCAGCTTCCCGCCCCCGAAGAGCACCAGGGCGATCACCAAGATGACCATCAATTCCGGAAAACCTATGTCTCCCATGACAACCTCTTAAAAAGGGGCCTCACAGCCCATTCTAGGTCAGATAGCGGCTGCTGTATGCCATGGCCGCGTCCGCCGGGCGCAGGGCGGGCCGGCCGCGGAAGGCCCTGAAGAACAGCAGCACGAAGCCGGCCCCCGTCGCGAGGGGCAGCAGCAGGGCGAAAGGGTTGCGCATCGTGCCCTGGGAGGGCAGGACCATCAGGACCAGGTCCAGCCACTGCGCGAAGATCACGACCGCGGCCACCGTCGCCAGCACCCGCCGGTCCTTCTTCACCCGCTGGGAGGCCAGCCCGAAGAAGGGCACCGCGAAGCGCCCGACCACCACCGCCACCATCATCCACGCCCAGTGCCCGGAGCGCAAAAGGTAATACTGGTTCTCGCCGGGCAGGTCCGCGTACCAGGTGAGCATGTACTGGAAGAACCAGATGTAGGCCCAGAAGACGCTCCAGGCGAACATCCACTTGCCCAGGTCGTGCAGGTGCTGTTCCCGCAGCTTGTCCTGGAAGACGCCCTTCGCGTCCAGGTACAGGACCAGGAGGAGCGTGACCGCCAGCCCGCATTGCATGACGCCGCCGAAGCAATAGACGGCGAAGATGGCGCTGTACCAGGTCGGCTCCAGGGACATGAGCCAGTCGAAGCAGGCCAGCGAGAAGCTGTAGGCGAAGAGGACCAGGAAGAGCATGGACAGCCTGCGGATGATCGTGGTGCGGTCGACGCCGTCGCGGTCCTGGGCCCAGTACTTGCGCAGGATGACGCACAGCATGCCCGTCCAGATGGCCACGTAGACCAGGGCGCGCGAGGAGAAGGAGCCCACGCTCAGCCAGTCCTTCTTGCCGGCCAGCTCCGGGATCGGGTTGTCCATGAAGCCCGGCCGGGCCCAGGGATAGACGTGGCTGACGGCCCACAGGAAGACCAGGACCAGGCCGGCGCTGCCCAGCAGGGTGGTGGCCATGGCCTCCGGGACGCGCCGAAAAACGGCGTCCCAGCGCGCGGCCGCGGCGTTGTTGATCACGACGAAGAGGACCCCGCCGAGGCCCAGGTCGATGATGAACAGGAAGCCGATCAGGACCCCGGAATAGACCCCGGCGCAGTCCATGGCGGCCCCAATCAGCAGGGTCACGACCCCCAGGACCACCAGGGCCAGGAGGCCGCGCTTCCGGCCCGGGGAAAGCAGATCTTTAGGCAAGGCGGCCTCGCTCATGGTTTCGTCTCCTGGTCAACGGATCCTGGGCCCAGGGCGGCCAGGTCCGGGCCGCTGACGCGCCGCACTTCGGCCTGCAGGGGCTCGCGCTCGGTCAGGAAGGCCGGGCCGTTGATGGCTTCGGCGCCCAGGGCGGGGCAGTGGATGGGCGCCCCGGAATGGACCAGTTCCATGACCCGCTTCATGCTCGGGGCCATGGAGCTGGTCCCCTTGCCCTTGGGGTCGGCCAGATAAAGGATGCCCTTCACGATGGTCGTCAGGTCCGCGTCCGAGGTGTTGGGGTGCGCCGCCATGGGCACCTGGCCCCAGTTGCCCGCGCCTCCCGCTTTGACCTTCGCCACCAGGATCGGGATGATGCCGGGCTGCCGGCTGTAGTAGCGCTTGGCCACGTCCTTGAAGGCCGGCCCGATGACCTTGTGGTCCGGGTTGTGGCAGGTGAAGCAGTCGTTCTTGTTGATGACCACGAGGGCCTGCTGCCAGGGGGTGCCCCCTCCGGCCCCGGCTGACGCCGCGGCGGCGGCCGCCGCCGCTGCCACCATGGCCGGGGGCATGTCGGTCTCCGAGGCTTCGCCCCGGTTCTCGATGGTGGCCTGCTGCAGGGCCTCGTTGGCCTCGATCTCGTCGACCGGAGGCTGGCCGTCGTAGTCAAAGCCGGGGGTCGTGGAGGGCACCAGTCCCGCCTCGTCGTTGGCCTGCGCCGTGCCCGTGGCGGGCAGGGCCTCGGGGAAGCTCTTCTGCATGTGCCGGACCCAGGAGACCACCTTCCAGCGCTCCTGGGGGTTGATCTGGGCACCGTAGGAGGGCATCAGGATGCCGCCGCGGGAGATGTAGTTGTAGATGTAGCCGTCCGGAAGCCCCTTGGCGTGGGCCGCCAGCAGGCTGGGGGGCGGCGGGAAGCCGCCCGCGCGGCGGGCGGCCGTGACCAGGCCGTCCCCGCGCCCGGCCACGCCGTGGCAGGGCATGCAGTTGCGCTCGAACAGGATCTTGCCCCTCAGCAGGACCTGCGGGTCGTTGGGGTCGAGGGGGTTCTTGAGGGCCTTGCCCGCGCGGATGGCTTCGTCCATGCCGCCGGCGTAGGGATAGCGCTGCTCCCCCTGCGCCAGGGTCCCGTCCGGGGGCATCTGCAGGGTCTGGCCGTTGGCGAAATTGGGGTTGTCCGAGAAGTCCGCCGGCGCCGGGCTCTCGTCCATGCCCTGGAGCCAGTAATGGTTGCGCTTGTTGGGGTTGGTGTGCATGGCCGCCAGCAGCAGCAGCACGAAAGCCAGAGCGCCCGCCAAGAGTATGTTCAGGAAGCCCCACTTGTTCACAGCGCCTCCCGGACGGATTGTTCACCCACTTCGACCGCGCCTTGGGCTTTCAGCGCGCCGATGATCCTGTCGCCCGCGTGGGGGGACTGGTCGGCGTCCAGCACCACCGCGAAACGGTCGTCCGTGCTGCGGGGCAGGTCCAGCTTGGCGGTCTTCCCCGGCCAGAGGTCGCAGACCCAGAACAGGGCCAGGACCACGGTCACCCCCGCGCTCAGGACCCCCGCCTCGAAGACCGGCGGGAAGAAGGCGGGTATGGACGCGTCGGGGCGGCCGCCGACGTTCAGCGGCCAGGCGATCACGGACACGAAGAGCGCCAGGGCCAGCATGCCCAGGGCCCCGCCCATGCCGTTGATGAAGGCCACCCAGCCCAGGAAGGAATGGGGCAGGTCCATGGCCTCGTCCATGCCCGGCACGGGGTAGGGCGTGAAGACGTCGTAGATCTGCCAGCCTTCCGCGCGCAGGGCCTTGACGGCCTTGATCGCCGCGGAGTCCGCCTCGAAGTAGCCGACCACGAAACGGCGCGTCATACGGCCTCCGCTTCGGCGCGCGGCAGCGCGGCTGCGGCGTGGGCCCCGTGGGCCTCATGCTCGCCGTGGGGGGCGCCGCCGTGGGCGACCTCGTGCTTGATCTCCGCGATGGCGATCATGGGCAGGAAGCGCGCGAAGAGCAGGAACACGGTGAAGAAGAGCCCGAAGCTGCCCAGCGTGACGCCGTAGTCGAAGGGCGTGGGGTGGTAGTGCTCCCAGCTGGAGGGCAGGAAGTCCGTCTGCAGGGAGCTGACGATGATCACCCAGCGCTCGAACCACATGCCCACGTTCGTGCTGAGCGTGATGATGAAGACCAGGAGCAGGTTGCGCCGGACCGCCTTGAACCAGAGCACCTGGGGGATGACCATGTTGCAGCCGTACATGATGAAGGCCCACCAGCCGTATGGGCCCAGGAAGCGGACCAGGAAGTGCTGCTGCTCGTAGCGGTCGCCGGAGTACCAGGCGATGAAGAACTCTGTCATGTAGGCCAGGCCCACGATCATGGAGGTCAGGAGCATCACCTTGGTCATGGCCTCGATGTGGCGCAGGGTGATGTACTCCTCGAAGTGCATGGTCTTGCGGGCGACCAGCATGAGGGTCAGGACCATGGCGAAGCCGGAGAAGATGGCGCCGGCCACGAAGTAGGGCGGGAAGATGGTGGTGTGCCAGCCCGGGATCAGCGAGGTGGCGAAGTCCGAGCTCACCACCGAGTGCACGGACAGCACCAGGGGCGTGGCCAGGCCGGCCAGGATCAGGTAGACCAGCTCGTAGTGCTTCCAGGTCCGGCTGGAGCCGTCCCAGCCGAAGCTGAAGATGCCGTAGATGAACTTCTTCACGCCCTTGGCCCGGTCGCGCAGCGTGGCCAGGTCGGGGATCAGGCCCAGGTACCAGAAGACCAGCGAGACCGTGAAGTAGGTGGAGATGGCGAGCATGTCCCAGACCAGCGGCGAGCGGAAGTTCATCCACAGGGAGCCGCGGGTGTTGGGGTAGGGGGCCAGGTAGAAGAAGAACCAGGGCCGGCCCATGTGCATGAGCGGGAACAGGCCCGCGCACATGACCGCGATGAGCGTCATGGCCTCGGCGGAACGGTTCACCGCGGTCCGCCAGCGCTGCCGCAGCAGGTAGAGGATGGCGCTGATCAGCGTGCCGGCGTGGCCGATACCCACCCAGAACACGAAGTTGGTGATCTCAAAGGCCCAGCCGATGGTCTTGTTCAGGCCGAAACAGCCGATGCCCGTGAACATGAGGTAGACGATGCAGAAGCCGCCCAGGCCCAGGGCCAGGAGCGAGATGCCGAACCCGATCCACCACCACTCGCCGGGCTTGCCGTCGAGGTGGTCGCCGATGTCCTTGGTGACTTGGCCGAGGGTCTTGTTCCCCTCCACCCAGGATTGATCGGCCGGATCCACGTCCACGGCCGCTGCGCTAGATTGCATGGGTTTCATTCCTCAGCTCTTGTTTCGGACTTGGGCCAGGTAGCTCACCGCGGGCCGGGTGTTGAGGTCCTCCAGCACCTTGAAGGCCCGCACGTCGCCGGCCAGCAGGGAGACCGCGCTCTTGGGATCGTTGATGTCGCCGAAGGTGATGGCCTGGGCCGGGCAGGTCTGCTGGCAGGCGGTCTTGATCTCGCCGTCGTCCATGGCGTCCCCGCGGCCGGCGCGCTTGGCCTCCGCCTTCTGCTCCTGCACGCGCTGGACGCAGAAGTTGCACTTCTCCATCACGCCGCGCGAACGCACCGTGACGTCCGGGTTCAGGGTCAAGGTCTCGGAGCCGGACACGGCGGGATAGTCGAACCAGTTGAAGCGCCGCACCTTGTAGGGGCAGTTGTTGGCGCAATAGCGCGTGCCAACGCACCGGTTGTACACCTGCTGGTTAATCCCTTCGGCGTTGGTCGTGGTCGCGGCCACCGGGCAGACCGGCTCGCAGGGGGCGTGCCCGCACTGCTGGCACATCATGGGCTGGCTGATGGTCTCCAGCCCGTCCGGGCCGTCGTGGTAGTAGCGGTCGATGCGTATCCAGTGCATTTCGTGGGCGCGGCGCACCTCTTCGCGGCCCACCACCGGGACGTTGTTCTCGATCTGGCAGGCGATCACGCAGGCGGAGCAGCCGTTGCAGGCGGTCAGGTCCACCGCCATGGCCCAGCGGCGGCCGGTGAATTCCCTGTCCTTGTAAAGGCTGCCCGCGGGATCCATGCGCTCGGCCTCGGCGCCCTTGCGGAACTCCTCCAGGGTCATCTCCTGGACGGCCGGCACGCGCGGGCCGGCCTGGGGGACCATGTAGGCCGGGAGGTCGAGGGTCTGGTGGATCTGGGTGCAGGCCAGCATGACGTTGTCGCCGGTCTTGGAGACGGAGGCGCCGGAGCGGTGCCACTTGGGCCGGCCGTCGGAGGGGTCGGCCAGGGCGGCCACGTTCACGCCCAGGCGCTGGCCCTTGTCCACCACGGGCACGTTCAGGAGCCAGCGCGGGCCGATGTCGTGGAAGCGCTCGGTGCCGGCGCGGCCGTATCCCATGGGCACGCTGAAGGTGCGCGGATCCTGCCCGGGCTGCACGTGCACCGGCAGCTCCAGGACCGTGCCCGTGCCCTGCGCGCTGAGGCGGACCGTGTCGCCCTCCTCCAGGCCCAGGTTCTTGGCCGTGTCCGCGTTCACCGCGACGGTCTGGTCCCAGGAGATCTTGTTGATCGGGTCGGGCAGCTCCTGGATCCAGGGATTGACCGCGTGGCGGCCGTCCTGGAGGGCGATCTTGGGGTAGAAGGCGACTTCCATGCCGTCGGAGGAGGCCTTCAGGCCGCCGATCTTCGGCTCGCGGAAATCCCCGGAGGCGCCCTGCGCGTCGCCGGCCTTGTCCACAAAGCCGGCCTGAAGCGTGCTGTCCCAGAAGGCGTCGAAGAAGAGGCCCTTGCCCGCCGCCGGGAACACGTGGGACTTCCAGAAGGCCTTCAGCAGGTCGAGGGCCAGGCCGTCCTTCCCCTGCCAGGCGGCCAGGCTTTCCAGCGCCTGCCGGGTCTTGTACAAGGGCCGTATGGCCGGCTGGGCCAGGCCCACCATGCCCGCGATGGGTTCGGCGTCGGACCAGGATTCCAGCCAATGGTTGTCCGGCGCGCGGAAGCCGCACAGCGAGGCGGTGTCGTCGTCCGCCAATGCCAGGCTGACCGTGAAGGGGACCTTCTTCATCCCGTCGGCGAAGGCCTGCCCCTGGGGCAGTTCCGCCACGGGATCGCCGTCGAGCACGATGAGGCCCTGCACCTGGCCCTTGCCCATCTCCTCGATCAGGGCGGCCACGGCCAGGTCGTCGCCCTGGCGCTGCAGCGAGGGGCGCTTGACGTCCAGCGTGGTGCCGTAGGCGCCCAGGCGGTGGTTGATCCAGTTCGTGATCAGCTGGGCCTTGAGATCCTGGGATCCGCAGACCACCAGGCCCTTGGAACCCGCGGCCTTGAGGGCCTTGGCCATGGCGTCCAGGCGGCCGGAGTCCACGGCATTGACCGCGCCGATGGGGTTGGCCCCCCTGCCGGTCCAGTCCGAGGGCGCGCCCAGCTTCACGGCCAGGTGGGCCAAAGCCAGGGTCATCTCGCTGGGCCGCACCGTGGCCCGCTCGTCGGCCTTGCTGCCCGTCACGGTGAGCCCGGATTCGACCTGGAAATGCTTGGAGAAGCGGCCCTCGTGCCCGCGCAGTTTGCGGCCGCTCTGGTAGGCGCCGGCGAATTCCACGGGCGAAATCCAGGTGCCCAGGAAGTCCGCGTCAAAGCCGACGATCACCTCGGCCTGATCGAAGCGGTAGTGGGGCAGGACCCGGCGGCCGTGGGTCTCCTGGTGGGCGTCGAGGATGGCCGAGGCGGACAGGGGGTCGTAGACCACGTGCTTGGCGCCCGGGTGGGCGGCCACGAAGGACGCGATCTGGGCGTTCAGGGCTGGGCTGATGAGGCTGCGGCTGAGGATGCGCAGTTTGCCGCGCTTGGCGCGCAGGTCCTTCAGGGCGCCCATGACGGCCGCGTCCAGGGAGGCCCAGTCCGTGTCCTGGCCGCCGATCTGCGGGACCTTCAGCCGGTGCGTGTCGTAGAGGCCCAGCACCGAGGCCTGGCCCATGCCGCAGAGGGCGCCGTGGTTGAGGGGGTGCTTGGGGTTTCCTTCCAGCTTGATGGGCCGCCCGTCGCGGTCCTTGGCCAGCACGCCGCAGCCGGCCGAGCAGCCGCCGCAGACCGACGCGTAGAAGACCGGGACGCCGGGGATGGCCTCCTCGGGCTGGACCAGGTAGGGCAGGGCCTTTTCAGCGGCCTTGCCGCAGCCGGCCAGGGCCGCGGCCGCGAAGCTGAAGCCCGTCAGCTTGAGGAAGGCGGCCCGGTCCATGCGCAGCTCGTTGGACTGCTCCAGGAGCCCGGCCAGCCCGCCCGCCAGGCTCTCCTCCATGACGCCGGATTCCTGCATCTGCGCCGGCATCGGCAGGGACGGATCCAGCAGCGCCTCGCGCTCGGCCTGGGACTTGTAGTAGGTTTTTTTTGTATCGGGCATGGTTGGAGTCTCTAGTAGTGGCAGACCGCGCAGTCGAGGGACGCGTGTACCTTCTTGCCGTGCAGGCCGTTGGCGTCGACGTCCCTGTGGCAATTGACGCAGAAGCCCATCGCCAGCGACGAATATTGGGTCACCTGGTCCATGGTCTGGATGGGCCCGTGGCAGGTCTGGCAGGTCACGCCCTGGGTGATGTGGCGGCTGTGGTCGAAACGCACAAAGGCCGGGAGCACGTGGATCTTGACCCAGGGGATGGGCTGCGGATTGCCTTTGGGATCGGGGTTCCCGTCGGCGTCCAGGCCCGCGTACTTGTAGAGCTTCTGGATCTCGCCCTGGTTGAAGGGGGTGCTTCCCTTGACGAAACGGTGGCAGTTCAGGCAGGTGGCCACGGCCGGGAAACCGGCGTGGGGGCCGCGTTCGGCCGTGAAGTGGCAGTACTGGCAGTTGATCTGCAGCATTCCCGCGTGCAGGCGGTGCGAAAAAGCTATGGGCTGTTGGGGTGAGTAGCCGTTGTTACGCCCCGGGGTCTGGACAAAGGGGGTGAGGAACAGGCACAGGGCGGCCAAGATGAGGATCATCAAAAACGCCGTCAGGCGCGGGCTATTCACAGGCATGTGCGGTCTGCCTAAGTGCGAAGTTCGTCCCGGCTTTGGACAGCGGGACGCCGTTCCTGGTCCGGACCTTCATGGCCCGGGCCGATGATTCCTGAAAACCCAACGATTATACACAGATTGCCTTGTGAATAAATGCACAAACTAAAAAAATATGGCCTTTTAAACCAAGCCTTTTATACAAAAAAACTTGCCTAAGCGGCCCGGCCCCCTGGGGAAATTTACCCCGGTTTGGCTTTCCTTCCCAGGGCGGCTCCGTGTAAGCTCCTTCGATTATTACCTCCCCTGGAGCCGCGGCATGAACATCCTCCACGCACTCTTGTTCGGACTCACTGAAGGCGTCACGGAATTCCTTCCGGTGAGCGCCAACGCCCATATCATCATCCTGGGGAGCCTGCTCAAGGACAATCCGGAGCTAACCCGGAGTTTCGGGGTGGCCCTGCAGGGCGCGCCGGCCCTGGCCGTGCTGTTCCTGTACTGGAACCGTTTCGAGGCCCTCTTCCGCCCCGGCCGCACCGGCCTGGACCAGGGGACGGGCTTCCAGGGCGCGCGGGCCTGGCAGCTGATGGCCCTGGTCACCGTCCCGGTGCTGGTCTGCGGCCTGCTCTTCAAAAAATACTTCTACAGCCAGATGCTGGGGCCGCTGCCCTCCGTGGCCGGCCTGGCCCTGGGCGGGGCCGCCATCCTGGGCGTGGAATTCCGTCCGAAAGTGGTCACCAGCGCCAGCGTCGACGCCGTGACCCTGCTTCAGGCTCTGGGCGTGGGCCTCTTCCAGTGCCTGGCGCTGTGGCCGGGCGTCTCGCGCTCCGGCGCCACCATCATCGGCGCCCTGCTCCTGGGCCTGAACCGCAAAACGGCCGCGGAATTCTCCTTTTTGGCGGGAGTGCCCGTGCTCCTGGCCGCCTCCCTGCTGGAGCTCCACAAGTCCGAGGCGGTGCGGGCCTTCCCTCTCGCCTTCGGCCTGGCCTTCGCCACGGCCTTTGTGCTGGCCCTGCTCAGCGTCAGCCAGTTCATGCGCCTGCTGTCCAGGATTTCGTTCAAACCCTTCGGTTGGTACCGCCTGGCCCTGAGCCCGCTGCTGTGGTTTTTCTTCCAGTCCTGAAGCGGACCCTGCGCGAATAAAAAGGGCCGCCCCTAAGGGCGGCCGATGGTCCCTTTGTTCATCCCGCTTCCACCACCCGCACCTTGCCCAAACGCGCGATCTGCCGCGCGTTGCCGGCCACGGACCTATCGCCCTTGCGGCCCGGGGCGCTGAGCACCAGCGCCGCCACATTCAGGCCCCGCGCGCGCGCGGCCTCCAAAGTCAGCAGGCTGTGGTTGATGGTCCCCAGCCCCCGCCGCGCCACGATGAGCAGGGGCAGGCCCATGGCCTTGGCAATGGAGGCGCCGTCGAGACCGGGTCCGTAGGGCACCAGCAGCCCCCCCGCGCCCTCCACCAGCGTGAAATCCGAGACGCCCTCCACGGCCCTGTAGGCCTTCAGGATGGGCTTGAGCGCGACCCGCCTCCCCTCCAGCGCCGCCGCGGCCGAGGGGGCCAGCGCCGCGCCGAAGGCGTAGGGCCGGATGAGCTCCAGGGGCAGCGGGCAGGACGACGCTTTTTTCAGGGCCGCCGCGTCGCCGCCTCCGCCGCTCTCCGCGGGCTTCAACACGCCCACACGCAGCCCGCGCGCCCTCGCCGTTTCCGCCAGACGGCAGGCCACCCAGGTCTTGCCCACGCCCGTGTCCGTCCCCGTGACGAAATAACCGGGGCCCCGGACCAGGGAGGCCAGCGCTGCCGGGCTCATGGTTTTTTCCCCAGGACGGCCAGCAAGGCCTCGACCTGCCCCAGGTCGTGGGCGGCGCCCACGCTCAGGCGCAGGCGGCAGGCGGCCGCGGGCACGGTCGGCGGCCGCATGGCCGGCACATAAAATCCCTGCCCCAAAAGCCTTTGTTCCAGGGCCAGCGCGGCCGCGGCCCTGCCCACCAAAATGGGGAGTATGGGGCTCTGGGAACGGCCGAAGTCCCAGCCCAAGCCCGTCAAACCCTCGGCCAAGGCCTTGCGCACGACACGCAGCCGCTGCAGGTGCCCGGGCTCCTTCTCGATCAGGCGCAGGGCCTCCAGCGCGGCCGCGGCGCAGGAGGCCGGCAAGGCGGTGGCGTAGATGAAGGCGCGGCTGTGGTTGACCAGGGTGTCGACCAGGACCTGGGGCCCGGCCACATAGCCCCCCAGGCTCCCGAGGGCTTTGCTCAGCGTGCCGCTCAGGATCAGGTTTTCGGGGGCGGCCAAGCCGTAGTGCTCCAGGATGCCGTGGCCGCCAGCGCCCAGCACCCCCGTGGAATGGGCCTCGTCCACGACCAGCAGGGCCCGGTGGCGCGCCGTAAGCTCCAGGAGCTCGGGCAGGGGCGCGATGTCCCCGTCCATGGAATAGACGCCCTCCACGACCACGATGGTCCGCCGGGCCCCCTTGCTTTTTTCGGCCAGCAGGGCGTCCAAACGGGCCAGGTCCTGGTGCGGAAAACGCGCCAGCCCGGCCCCGGACAGGCGGGCGCCGTCGTAGAGCGTGGCGTGGCAGGCCTTGTCCAGGACCACGACATCCTCGGGCCCGGCCAGGGTCCCCAGCAGGCCGAGGTTGGCCAAGGAGCCGGTGGCGAAGACGAGCGCGGAGGGCATGCCCTTGAAGCGCGCCAATTCGCGCTCCAGCGCGGCGTGGATCATCAGGCTGCCGCCGCCCACCAGGCGCGATGCGCCGGCGCCGGCCCCGTATTCGTCCAGGGCCGCCTTGGCCGCGGCGAGGACCTGGGGATGCGCGCTGAGGCCGAGGTAGTTGTTGCTGGCGAACTGGACCAGTTCCCTTCCATCGAGGCGGATGCGCGGGCCCTCAGGATGCGCGCACACGCGCAGGCTGCGGCGCAGCCCCTTGGACTGGGTCTCCTCAAGGTCGAGCTCGAGTTCTTCGGTCCAGGACATCGCAAGCTCCGCTTCAGGCGCGGGAAAAGACCAGCGCCACATTGTGCCCGCCGAAGCCCATGCTCAGGGACAGCGCGGAGCCCGGGCGCAGGGCCTCGGCTTCCAGGGCCAGCCAGGGCGCCAGCTCGGGCATGGGGTCGCGGCAAAAGCTGTTCGCGGGCAGCGTCCCGCGCTCCAGGGACCGCACCGTGACCAGGGCTTCCAGGGCGCCCGAAGCCCCCAAGGTGTGGCCCGTGGCCCCCTTGATGGAGCTGAGCCTCGGACCGGATGCGGCGTCGAAGACCTGGCGCAGGGCCGCGGCTTCGGCCAGGTCGCCGGCCGGGGTGCCGCTGCCGTGGGCGTTGACGTAGGCGATGTCGCTGGGGGCCAGGCCCGCGCGCTCCAGGGCCAGGCGCATGCAACGGGCGGCCTGGCGGCCCGAGGGCAGGGGCGAGGTCAGGTGCCAGGCGTCGCAGGTGCAGGCCCATCCCTTGAACTCCGCCAGGGGCCTATGCCCCGTGCGGGCCAGGCTTGCCTCGCTTTCCAGCAGCAGGGCCGCCCCGGCCTCGCCCAGCACGAAGCCCGAACGCCGGCGGTCGAAGGGGCCGCGCAGGCCGGCCGGATCCCGCGCCGGGGACAGCGCGCCCAGCCTGGCGAAGGAAGCCGCCACCAAGGGGGTCAAGGAGGCCTCGGCCGCGCCGGCCAGGGCCGCGCTCAGGCGCCCGGCGCGGATGTCCTCAAAGGCCAGCCCGATGGCGTAGGCGCCGGTGGCGCAGGCCAGGGGGCTGTTGCGCCCGCCGCCGCGCCAGCCCAGCGCGTCGCGCACCGCCTGGCCGGGGCTGGAGCTCAAAAAACGCCACAGGGCTGGGCCCGGGTCCGGATGGGCCGTATCGAAGATCTCCATGCCCCCTTTGCTGGAGGACAGGAAAACGCCCTTCTCCTCCGCGGCCAGGCGCCCGATCCCCGGAGCCCCTTCCAGGGCCGCTTCCGCCGCCAGGCGGGCCAGGGCGTGCAAACGGGGTTCGCCCGGGCGGGCCTCCACATCCAGGCGCGCGCTCAAACGGCCCTGCAGGCGCGGGTCCGGGGCCAGCCCGGAGCCGTCCAAGGGGGCGCTGACGCGCCCCAGCGCCGTGATGAAAACGCGCACGGGCATGCCGCCTCAGTCCCAGCCCAGGGCGCCCACGCGGCTGTCGGCGTGGATGACCTGGCGGTGTATGTAGGAAGCGCGGTCGGACAGGAGGAAGAGCGCCGCCTCGGCGCAGGAGGCCGCCGGGTCGGGGTCCTCCATGAGGCGCGCCCCGTAGAGTTCCGCGCGGGCCGCGGGCTTGAGCGCGTCCAGGAAGGGCGAGGGCATCAGGGGCGGCAGGAGCACGTTGATCCTCAGGCCGGGGGGGGCCAGGGCCAGCAGGTCCACCAGGCCTCCCTTGGCCGCGGCATAGGCGCCCTGGCCTTTTTGGCCGCGCAAGCCGGAGTTGGACCCAACCAGCAGGCCGCGGGCGCCGGGGGCCAGGCGGCCGGGTCCGCGGAAAAATTTCAGCAGTCCGGCGTGGAAGCCCAGGTTCACCCTGAGCACCCGCTCAAAGGCGGCTTCGGCCATCAGCGGCAGGACCTGGTCCTGGGCGCTTCCGGCCGCGAACACGAAGCCTCCCAGCGGAGGGGCCGCGGCCAGGGCGCGGGCGCAGGCTTCCCCGGCGGAGGGCTCGGCCAGGTCCAGCGCCAGGGCCTCGGCCCCGCGTCCGGCGGCCCCGGCCTCCAGGCACAGGGCCTCCAGCGCGGAGCCATCCCTCCCCACCAGGTAAAAAACAAAGCCGGCCCAGGCGGGGTCCGCCCAGAGCCGGCGCAAAAGCGCCCTTCCCAGCACGGAAGTGGCGCCCGTCACCAAAAAAGACGCTTCGTTCAGCGCAAAGCCTCATCCAGCATCTTGGACAGGTCGGCCTTGCTGCCGACGCCGACCCGGCTGCCCACGACCTTGCCGCCCTTGATGACCAGCAGGGTCGGGATCGAGCTCACCGAGAAATTCTGGGCCAGGTCCTGCTCGTGGTCCACGTCGATCTTGCCCACCTTGGCCTTGCCCGCGTATTCCCCGGCCAGTTCCTCGACCATGGGGCCCACCATGCGGCAGGGCCCGCACCACTCGGCCCAAAAATCGATCAAGACAGGCTGCTTGGAATCAAGAACCTCGGTTTTGAAGTTCGCTTGCGTGATGGTCATCGCCTTTCCCATACTTCCTCCGCTGTGCGGGGCCACGAAAGCGGCCCCTATGAACCTTTTTACCGTCCGCAGATTATATACGCATCGCGCCCCGCCTGGGATGCCCAAATCAGCGGCTGATCCTGAGCTTGCGGATGGGAAATTTGACGGCTTTGCCGTCCGCGGACGTCACCGTGGCCTGCCACAGCAGGCTCCCGGCGGGGGCCTCGGAGCAGTTCCAGGTCAGCTTCACGTAGCCCGCGCGGGGGGCGGCGGCCTCCATCTCCCCCAGGCCCTGCCCGGTCTCGGTGTACAGCTTCAGGCCCACCTTGCCCGGCTCCCTGGCCAGCACCGCGAAGCGGATCTGGGCCGCCCCTTCGGTGGGCGAGGGCCAGGCCATGCATTCGCAGCTCAGGTTCAGGGTGGAGGAGGCGCCGTCGAGCTTGACGCCGTCGACCAGGAGCGAAGGCAGGCCCGCCAAGTCCAGCTTCACCAGGACCTCGCCCGGATCCAGGCCGTCGAAACGGAAGCGCCCGTCCTTGCCCGCGGCGGTCTTGGCCACGCTTTTCCCCTGGCGGAAGACCTCCAGCAGCGCGCCCTCCTGGGGCAGCATGCCGTTGGGCTTGGTCACCTGGCCCTGCAGGGAGCCGGCGCTACGCACGCGCGCCGGGAAGTGCGAGGCGAGGCGGCCCAGGCCGCCGTCGGGACCAACGCTGACGATGTGGAACCACCAGTCGCCCGCGGCCAGATCGTTGAATTCCGCGCGCAGCTCGGTGGTGCGCGCGGCGCGCTGGTCGGGCACCGTGTCCGGGATCTGGTCCAGGCAGTAGTGCCAGGCGGAGACGGGCGTGCGGGACTGGGGCGTGGACCAATGGAACACGGCCGTGCGGTTGGCGTAGCCCTCCTCCGGCCGCGGATGGGTGGGCGAGCTCAATGGCGGCGGCGGCGGGCCGTGGGTGACACGCACGCAGTAATGGCCGGCCTGGACGCCCGCGTTCCCGGCGCGGTCCATGGCCGCCACGTGGAACCACCAGACGCCGTCCGCCAGGCCCTTCACCGAGGCCGCCGGGCTCGTGCTGTAGCGGCTGCCCCCGGCCGCGGCCGGGGGGCCGGGCACGGTCGCGGGCGCCTGGTCCACCAGCCAGTAGTAGCCGGCGATCTTGGAGGCGTCGGGCGGCACGCTCCACTGGAACTCCGCGTCGGCCTCCTCGGACCAGGCCTCGGAGCCGTGCGTGGTGGAACGCACCACCGGCGCGGGCGGGGGCTGGGTGTCGATGTTGAGGCGGTAGTGGCCCGCCTCCTTGGAGAGGTTGCCCGCCAGGTCCTTGGTGGCCACGTGCGCCACCCAGGCGCCGTCCTTGAGCCCGGCCAGCTCCAGTTCCGGCTTCTCCACGAACTTCGCCGCGGCGGGGTTGGGCAGGGAGTCGGGGCTCTGGTCCAGGGTCCAGTAGTAGCCCGCGATCCCGGACGCGTCCTCAGGCTGCTCCCAGCGCAGCAGGGCGGTCGTCTGGCGGCTCCACTCACGCGGGTCCGGATGGGTGGGCGAGCTTAAGGACGGGACGAGCGCGGTCCGGTCGCAGACGCAGGAAACCCGCGGGTTGCCCTCCTTGCGCTTGTTGCCGGCCTTGTCAAAGGGCAGCACGGCGTAGTGGTAGAGCGCGCCGTCCTCGAGGTCCTTGCCCGGATCCGTGAAGGCGGCCTTGTCCACGCCGCCCGGGGGGCTGACGCAGGTCCCCTGCTCCTGGGCGTTGGAGCCGCGCCACACTTCGTAGCCGCCCACGCCACTGCCGGAATCCAGGGCCGGGGACCAGCTCAGGTTGACGCTGCCGCCGGGGCCGGGCTTGGCGTCCAGGTTCACCACGGGCTCGGGCGGGCTCAGGTCCACCAGGGTGTGGACCCAGGGGCCCTGCAGGGGCCAGGGTTCGGCGTTGCCGGCCCGGTCGTGCGCGCGCACCCGGAAGGCCACGTCCACGCCGTCCTTGCCCGCGTATTGCGCGGAGGTGGCGGTCGTCTCGGTCTGCCAGGGGCGCCAGGGGCCCTTCTCCCCCTCCCGCACCTGCACGTCGTAATGGGCCACCCCGCTGACGCGGTCCTCGCCCTTCCAGCGGACCTCGAAGCTCTTTTTGGCGCACAGGGCCGGCAAAGGCTCCAGCTTGGAGCTGGGCGGCTGGGTCTCGATCTTGACCCCCACCCGCACCGGCTCGCTGACGTTGCCGGCGCGGTCCTTGGCCGCCAGCGCGAAGGTCCAGATGCCGTCCTTCTGGGGCGGCAAGGTCACGCCGGCCTCCGTGGTCCACTGCGCCTGGCCCGGGACCACCGGCGCGTTGGCGTTGTTGTCGAAGACCCAGAAGTGCCCGGCGATGCCGGAGGCGTCGTCGCCGTCCTCCCACACGAAGCTGGGGCTGGCCGAGGCTCCCCAGGCGGCCGGGTCGGGGTGGCTCTTGCTGTACACGCGCGGCTTGGGCGCCTGCGTGTCGATGCGCAGGCGGAAGTGGGAGGCCTCCGTCGAGAGGTTGCCGGCCCCGTCCTTGGTGGAGACGTGGAAGCACCACTCGCCGTCGGGCAGGGGCCCGGGCGCGGCCTGGGTCTCGGTGGTCCAGCGGCCCTGCAGGCCCGGCACGGTGTCGGGCTGCTGGTCCACGCTCCAGTAATAGCCGCCGATGCCGCTGGGGTCGTTGGGCGGGGTCCAAGACACGATGGGGTTGGGGTCCCTGTACCACTGCGCCTGGTCCGGGTGCCCGGCGCTGCTGAGCTTGGCCAGGCCCGCGGCCGTGTCGATGCGGATGCTGTGGTGGGCGGCGCGCGTGCCGACGTTGCCGGCCGCGTCGGCGGTGACGATGTGGAAGATCCACAGGCCGTCCTGCAGCTTCGGGAAGCTGACCTGGGTGGCGGTGGTGTACTGGGCCTTGGGCGGGGCCGGCACCGTGGCCGGCTCGCGGTCCAGGGCGTAGTAGTAGCCGGCCACGCCGGCGGCGTCCTGGGGCGGGGTCCAGGTGAAGGTGGGCGCGGCGTTGCGGGTCCAGGCGCCCTCGGGGTGGGTGGGGGAGCTCACCTGGGGCGGCAGGGCCTGGGTGTCGATGCGGATGCCGTAGTGGGCGGCGTCCGGCCCGACGTTGCCGCAGCGGTCCTTGGACACCACGTGCAGGGTCCACATCCCGTCCTCGAGCCCGGAGAAGACCGCGCGGCAGTCCTCGGTCCAGGCGCCGTTGGACTCCGAGGGCAGGGTGTTGGGGCTGCGGTTAAGCACGTAGAAATAGCCCGCGATGCCGCTGTAGTCCTTGGGCGCGTCCCACTCGAAGACCGGATTGGGGTTCTTGCTCCAGGCGTTGCGGTCCGGATGCGTGGAGGAGCGCAGCGCGGGGGGCTGCGCCGTGGTGTCGACGCGCACCGGCCAGTGCGAAGCCTCCAGGCCCACGTTGCCGGCCCGGTCGCGGCTGGTGACGTGGAACCACCACTCCCCTTCGGACTCCACGCCGCGGTCCACCACCGCGTAGCGCTCCGTGGTGTACACGCCCGTGGCCGCGGAGGGCACCGTGCCCTCGTCCTGGTCGAAGCTCCAGTAGTAACCGGCGATGCCCGAGCTGTCCTCGGGCTCGTGCCACTCGAAGCGCGGCCGCGTGTGGTTGCTCCAGGCCTTGCGGTCCGGGTGCGTCGGGCAGAACAGGCGCGGCGCGAGGGCCTCGGTGTCCACCTTGAGCCGGCAATGGGCCGCCTCGCGGCCCACGTTGCCGGCGCGGTCCTCGGTCACGACGTGGAACCACCACAGGCCGTCCTGGGGCGCCTCCACGCGCACCCGCGTCTCCAGGCAGCGCGTGCCGCTGTGGGCCGTCGGGACGGTCGCCGGGTCCTGGTCCAATATCCACCAATACTGGGCCACCCCGCTGAGGTCCTCGGGCGCCTCCCAGCTCATCTCCCCCTGCCGCTTCTGGGTCCATTCCTCCGACGACCCGAAGGGCCGCAGCATGGGCGGCTTCGCCTCGGTGTCGATGCGCACGGCGCAATGGGCCGCCTCGCCCCCGACGTTGCCGGCGGCGTCCTTGCTGACGACGTGCAGGTGCCACAGGCCGTCGGCCAGGTCGTTGAACTCCAGGCTGCGCTCGTGGGTGTAGGCGCCGCGCTCCGCGCCCGGCGTGCCCTGGGGGTCCTTGTCCAGGAGCCAGTAGTAGCCCAGGGTCCCGGAGAGGTCAGCGGGCGGCTTGAGCTCGAAGACCACGCGCCCCGAGGGCACCCAGGTGCCGGAGGGATGGGTGGGGGAGGAGATCTCCGGGGGCGCCGCCCAGGTGTCGATGCGGATGCAGTAGTGGGCGGCCTCGGTCCCCACGTTGCCCGCGGCGTCCGCGCTGACGATGTGGAAATACCAGATCCCGTCGGTCTTGCCGTTGTAGGAGAGGGACTGCAGGGCGGTGAAGGCGCCGGTGTGGGCGCTGGGCACGCTTTCGGGCCGCTGGTCCAGGAGGGTGTAGTAGCCGGTGACGCCGGAGAGGTCCGAGGGGGCCTCCCAATGCAGCAGTATCTGGGCCGTGTTGAACCAGCGGGAAGGGTCGGGATGGGAGCCGGATTCGACCGATGGCGGATCCGCGCGGCGGTCCAGCTTCAGGGAATAGTGGGCCGCTTCAGCGCCCACGTTTCCGGCGGCGTCCATGCTCACGACGTGGAGCCACCACTCGCCGTCCTCGGGCAGCTCCACGGTGTAGCGGGGCTCCTCGATGCGGATCCCCGTGGCCAGCGTGGGCAGGCTGGCCTTCTTCCGGTCCAGCAGGACGCAGTATCCGACGATCCCCGACAGGTCGGCCGGGGACTCCCAGGTGAACACGGCCTTGGGGTTGTTGCTCCAGGCCCCTTCGGCGTGGCTGGGGGAGGCCAGGCGCGGCGGGGCGGCCACCAGGTCCACGCCCAGGCGGTAGTGGGAGGCGGCGGAGCCGAGGTTGCCCGCCCGGTCCTCGCAGCGCAGGTGGAACCACCACAGGCCCTCCTCCTCCAGGTCGAAGGAGGCCGAGCGTTCGGTCGTGGCGCGCACGCCGGGCGAGCCCGGCTCGGGCAGGGTCTCCGGGCTGTGGTCCACGCACCAGTGGAAGCGCGGAACGCCCTCGGGCGGGAACCACTGCATCAGCACCTCGCCCTGGGCGGACCATGCCTCCCCCAGGGGGTGGGTGCCGGAGCTCAAGGAAGCGGTCTCGGCGCCGCCGGTGCTGAAGCTCAGGTCCCCGCTGAAGCCGGCCTCGCTGCCGTCGGAGCCGCGGGACAGGACCTGGACGCGGTAGAGGGTGTGGGCCTTGAGGTAGCTGAGGGCCAGCCGGTGCTCGGTGGAGAAGGCGGAGGCGTGCACGCTGTCCAGCAGCTCGTCCACGCCGTAGAGCACGCGCCCGTCGCTGGGGCGGTCCGTGCGCCAGCTCACCACCGCGGAATGGCTGGTCACGTCGTGGAAGCGTATGTCGGACAGGATGGGCGGCGGCGTGTCGGCGAACGCGGAACGGTAGATGCGGCCGCGGCCCTCCGTGGCCAGGTAGAGCCGGCCGTCGTAGGAGGCCATGCCGCGGATGCCCTCGTCCTCGAGGGCCGCGGCCAGGGTCCAGGCCGAGCCGTCCTGGCTGCGGTAGAGGCGCCCCTGGTTGCCGCTGCCCAGCCACAGGGCGTGGTGGAACACGTGCAGGCAGTAGAAATTGGGGTCCTTGGTCTCGAAGACCTTCTCCCAGCGCAGGCCGTTGTCGCTGCGGAACACCGCCCCGCCGCCGGCCTTGCTGGTGGCGGCGTAGAGGGCGCCGTCGAACTCGGCCAGGCTGCGCACGAAGGTCTGGCCGCTGTCGAAGGCCAGGTGCCAGTTGATGCCGTCGGCGCTGGCGTAGATGTGGCCGCTTGGGTAGGTCCCGATGAAGAGCTCGCCGTGGAACTCCGCGGCCGCGGTGATGGCCGTCTCGCCGCCGCGGTACACGGGCGACCAGTGGCTCCCGGTGTAGCAGAACAGCTTGGCCTGGCCCGAGGTGCCGGCGTAGAGGCGACCGCGGAACTCCGCCAGGCAGTGGACTCGGTCCTCGCCCGTGGCGGTGCTCAGCTCCCAGCCCAGGCCGTCCATGCTCTCGTAGATGGACCCCGACGAGGAGGTTCCGGCGTAGAGTTTCGCCACGCCCGTGCCGCTGTAGGCCGCCAGGCAGTAGACCTGGGGGGTGTAGTCCAGCAGGCCGTCCGCGCCGCCCTCCTCGGCGTCGGGGCGCTGCGAATCGGCCGCGCCCCTGCCGGGGCCGGCCTTGCCCACCTGGCCCGCGGTCCAGGATCCGAAATCGCCGCTGGTGGAGGCCAGGCTGCTGTCGCGGTTGGTGGCCGCGACCAGGCGCCCGAAAAAGGGCAGGGCGCAATGCACCACCTTCTGGGCCGGGTCCTCCCAGACGACCTCAAAGGCCGCGGCGGCGGCGCCGCCCAGGCGAAGACGCACCGCCTGTTCCGCGTTCTTCAGGGCCTCGCTCTTGCTGCGTCCGCGCGCCGTGCAGCCCGGCAGGCCTGGGACTTTGGCCAAAAAATAGCCGTCGTCCCGGGCCTCAAGGACGACCTTGAAGGGGAGCGCGATCTCTTTTTCGAGGTCCTGGCGGCCGACAAAACCGAACATGCACCATTCCGCTAAAAAGTGGCATAAAGGGCGCCGCTGACGCCCGTGGCAGTTTAAGGGCGGGAACAGGGAGCGTCAAGGTAAGCGCCCCGCGGCGGCGAAGCCCAAAAAAAAGAAAAACCCCGCTCAAAGCGGGGCTTTTCTTGGATTCCAGGCGGGTTTCGCCCCTTGAACTCAGTAGGGGGTCACCACCACGACCTTGGACTTGTCGCTTTCGCGGTACACCTCGCCGGACTTGTGGGCCAGGGTCGACACGCAGAAGTAGACCTTGTAGCCGGCGTATAGGTTCTTCACCGTCATGGAGGTGCTGGTGATGGGGGCCTTGTTCAGGCGGGTCCATTCCTTGGCGTTGGGGCTGTAGGACATGTAGATATCGTAGCCGTCCACCTTCCCTTTCTGGGGGTCCCAGCTGATGCGGGCGGAACGGGGGCCGGCCTGCGCGACCACGTTGTCCGGCGGATAGAGGTAGTTCCCCTTGGGCGCCGCCGGCGTCCGGAGCTTGGCGCCGAAGGTCCCGGTCAGGGCGATGCGCTGCTGGTCGCCCAGCTCGCCGTAGGGGGTCCAGGAATAGTCCAGGGACAGGTCCATGCCGCTGATGTGGGTGCCGATGCCGCCGCCCACGGAGAAGCTCGATTGGGCGCCCAGCACGGTCTGCGGGAATTCGTAGCCCGCGCGCAGGACCCCGTATTGCTTGCCGAAGTCGTGGGTGTATTCGCCGCCGACGTTGAGCTCCCATTCCTGGTCCACGGGCACCACCGGCATGATCAGGTCCGCGTCGAAGAGCATCTTGTCCGCGTTCTGCTCGCCGGTGAAGGGGTTCTCCCAGTCGTAGCCCAACCCCATGCGCAGCTCGGTCGGCAGGGTGGTGTTCGGCTCCGGCGAGGTGCCCACGTTCTCCAGGTCCGCGCCCGCGCTCAAGCCGTCGAACTGGCGGGTCATCACGCCCAGGTCCGCGGCCACGCCCCAGCCCTCGGAGGTGTAGACCTTCTGGTTGATGGCCTTGACCGTCATGCCGACCGAGAAGGCCTGGGTGGCCTGCCAGGCGTAGCTCAAGGTCAGAACGCTGTAGCCGGCCGTGAAGCTGTAGGGCGTCTGCAGGAAGGCGCCGCTGGGGTCCTCAAGGGTCAGAGGCGTGTCGTCCACGTTCACCAGGGTGTAGCTGAGGGCGAAGGTGCTCCACACGTTCACGCCCAGCATGTCCGTGGGCGTGGCCAGTCCGATGTTCTCGTACTGGACGCCGCCGAAGCTCTGGATGTTCATGAGCTCCAACTGCACCGAATCCAGGGCCGTCAGGCCGGCGGGGTTGTAGTAGACCGAGTTCACGTCGTCGGCGATGCCGGTGAAGGCCTCGCCCATGCCCTCCCCCCGGACGCCCATGGGCAGCTCCAGGATGGGGGCGGACACGACGCCGGCCGCGCCGTAGGCGTGGGCCATGCCGGGAAGGAGGGCGAAGCCGGAGACGAGGGCGGTCAGGGCGAGCGAGGAAACGGTTTTTTTCATGTCAGTTCCTCACCAGGCCGATGCGATAGATCTTGCCGTTCAGGACCATGAAGTAGATGCCCGTGGCGCACTCCATGCCGTCGGCGTTGTATCCGTACCAGACGTCCAGGGCCGGGTTGCCCGTGGTGGTCGCCTTGTACACGAACTTGCCGATGATGTCGAACACGGACCAGGTCTCCCCGGCCGGCACGGGGCCCAGGTGGGAGACCTGTCCGCGGTCCGGATAGAAGGGGTTGGGGTAGAGCTGGACATAGGGCACCGTTGCCACCGGCGTGGGCGTGTTCACCGGGGTGTTGGTGGGCCCGGGCGTGTTGGTGTTCACCGGAGTGTTGGTGTCCACGGGGGTGTTCGCCAAGGTGGCCGTGTTCGCCAGGGTGGGCGTGTTCACCGGCGTGTTCACGGCCGTGAAGGTCGCGGTGGAGGTCGGCGTGTAGGTGGGAGTGGTATAGGTGGGCGAGTCCGTGGGCGTGGGGCTGTGCGTGAAGGTCACGGTCGCCGTGTAGCTGGGCGTGGAGGTGGGGGTCGCGGAGGAGGTGGGCGTCGCGGTCAGCGTCAAGGTCTGGGTCGCGGTCAGGGACGGGGTGGGCGTGCTCGAGGGGGTGTCCGTGGGGGAGCAGGCGGCCAGGTCGCTGACCAGGATCGCGTTGCCCTGGGTCAGCAGGGCCTCGTTCACGCCGCCGTCGGCCGTGGTCCAGGGCTCGTCCAGGCTGACCACGTTGCAGCCCGTGTACACGCCGTTCAGCCCGCCGCCGCCGAAGTTGGTGGTGGCGGAGGAATAGGGCAGGACCTCGTAGTACCAGTCGGCCGCGGGCCCGGGGGGCGTTTCACTGTAGGTGTAGGGCGAACCCGCGCTGGCCAGTATGTAGCCCACGCTCGTCCAGGTCCCGGAAAGGCCGCTGGGGGAACGGTAGATGTGGTAGCCGTTGATGGGATCCGTGCCGGTCTGGGACTGAGTGTTCCATTTCAGGGAGATCGCGCCGCCGCAGCTGCCGTTGGTGATGGTCACGGCGCCCGACGGCACCGCGGTATTGGGGCTGTCCGAGACCCCGGCGGCCGTGTCTATCTGCAGGTCGTCATAGCCGATGCCCAGGTTCTCGTTGAAGGCGGGGCCGAAATCCACCATGCGGATCTGGGTGATGTCGCTGAGGCTGTAGTTGATGTTTTGGGCGTAATCCAGGGAGGTGATCAGGTAGGTCCAGGGCGGAGTGGCGCTTCCCGACAGGACCGCCGAGGTCTGGAACCCGGTCGCCGTGGCGGTGGCGGTGTTGAACAATTGGAACTCAAAATGGAACTCGTTCGCGCTGACCGTGGTGGAGGCGTAGGTCGCGAAGAGGTAATCATACTGCGGCGTGGCCCAATCGGCGTTGGCGGCCAGGACCGGGCAGGCCGCGGCCGTCAAGGCGATGGATATCTGGGTGCCGTCCTTGGCGGCCCAGCCGTAGCTCTCCCCCTGGACCGGGCTCAAGGAGCCTGAGGAGACGCCCCAGGTCGCCCCGGCGGGCACGCTGGTGACGGTCCATTGGCTGAAATCGCTCGTGCAGGTGGTGCCCGTGGTCTCGAACCCGTTGAGGACCGGGCCCGCGCCTATGGGGAGGCAGACAGCGGCATAGGCCGACCCTGCGGCCGCCGCAGACAAGGCGACCGCCAGCGCAAGACGTCGAAGCATGGAATACCCCCCCTTATGGACCATGAACCCTGAATCTATTCCCCAGCCCGCCCTCAGGATCCGATCGGACCGCTGTTGTTGTTGGAGGTGCCGACCTGGGTGATGAGGAAATTGAGCATGTTCTCGAGCACGTACTGCATGCGCACCGCCGCGTCGTAGGCGTTTTCGTAGATCGCGGCCTCGGCCAGCTGGGCGTTTTCGTCCACCCCGGACTGGGCGGTCTGCAGGGCCTGGGTGGCGCTGACCAGGCTGTTGGCCTGGGTGTTCTCGGCCTTCAAGGCGGCGGTGGTGTTGGCCAGGTTGGTGGTCATCTGGGAAAACAGCTGGGTGGCGTTGGTGTCCGTGTCGAGGTTCAGGACCTGGGTGAGGTTGCCGGTCAGGTCGTTGATGCTGACGCTCTGCAGCTGGTTGCCTATGCTCGAGGGGCCGTTGAGCACGCTGAATATGGCCACTTCCTGGGCGGGCGCCAGGGGCGGCTGGTTGAATCCGGCAAAGAGGGTGCTGTTCGCCGGCGCGGCGCCCTGGATCAGGTTCAGCAGGTCGTTGACCGAATCCGTGGCGTTCCAGGTGAAGACCGTGGCGGGGTCGTTGTTCACCGTCACCGTGCCGCCGCCCGGGGGCGTGACCGGCTGGGTGTACAGCGACATCGGGTTGTCCACGACATTGGGGTTCGGGGCCACATAGTTCAGGGCGAAGTTCGGGTTGACCTGGTTGATGCCGTCCGTGGGCACCGCGTTGAGCGGGGCCGAGCTGACCAGCACGGATCCCAGCTGCAGCACGCTGGCCAGGTTCCCGCTCACGTCATAGACGCTGGTCGGCGCGTTCGAATAGATGTGGATGAACTGGCCCACGTTGAGCGGCTGCCCCCCCGCGGTCGCGCCGTTGGGAACGGTCTGCAGCGTGGCGAAAATGGCGCCGCCGCCCTTGGAATTGATCTGGGCGACGATGTCGTTCAAGGTCATGTTCGAAGTCCAGATGACATCGGCCGTGTTGTTGCCGGCGACGATCTTCATTTCGCCGTTCGCGGTCGGAGCGGGATTGGCGAAAAAGGCGGACTGGCTGAGCATGGTCGCCGTGGGGTCGATGGGCGTTCCCTGGTTCAACTCCATGCCGCCCGTACCGGGGGTGGGATTGAAGGTCTCGATCTCGCTGTACATGTTGACCGTGGTCATGGCGCCCTGGACGGCCGCGAGGTTGCCGGGGTTGAGCGGGTCGTTCCCGGAGAGGATGTAGTTCGGGTTGTTCTCCAGGGCCGGGTTGACGCTGATGTCCGAGGCTTCGGTCCCGTATAAAAGGGCGTTGTAGCTGCCGTCGGGCGCCGCCGAGGATTCGTTGACCTCGTTGGTGTACTGGATGACGCCCGAGGCCATCTGGTTGACCGTCAGGAGGGACTGGTGCACGGTCAACTGCGCCGCGTAAAGGCCGCCGATGGTGCCGCTGGTGATGTCCGCGGTCACGTCCGCCATGGAGCTCGATCCCGGCACGGACACGTAGCCGATGTCGGTCAGGCCCGGCGTGGTCGCCGAAGGGAGCGCCCCCAGGTGGTAGCTCTGGACCCCGTCCACCAGGGTCCCGCCGTTGAAGGTGACGACCATGGCGCCGTTGGTGTTGTAGTTGACCGTCGCCCCGGTCAGGGCCACCAGGGACTGGGCGTCCACTTCCCTTTGGTCGATCAGCGTCGAGGTCTGCGCGCTCTGCTGGCCGCCCGCGTCCACGATCTGCTTGTTCAGGCTGAGGATCTGGTCCTCCAGGCTGTTCACCTGGCTGATGGCCTGCAGGGTCTGCGTGTCCAGGTTCTGCTGGAGGTTGAACAGCTGGTTGGAGTCGGTGTTGAAGAGGCTCGCCATGTTCTGCATGGCGTTCAAGACGTTGGTTTGGTCGACCACGGAGGTCGGATTGGCGGCGAGGGCGGTCCAGGCCGCGGCCAGGGCCTGGATCGAGGCGCTCAAGCCGTTGGTGGCCGGCAAAATGTCCGCGAGCTGGGTCAGCGGATTCAACTGCACCGAGGTGAAAGCCTGCTGCGCCAGCTGGCCGTAGATCTGGTTGAAGAGGAAACTGTTGCGCGTGCTCCCGACGCCGGCCACGGAGACCCCGGCGAAATCGTTCAGCGAGGCCAGGTTCAGGGTTTCGGCGCTGTAGCCGGGCGTGGCGACGTTGGCGATGTTTTCCGCGACGATGCTCTGGCCGTAGGTGAAGGCCTGCAGCGCGGAGTTCAGGGTCGTGATGTCAGCGTTCAGGGACATGATTCGCCTCGTTTAGGATACGAGATCCAGTCGGGCTACGCGCGGGGCCGTGGGCTCCGCTCGGGGCGCGCCGATGCGGGCCAGACGGGCACGCAGGCGCGACCACTTCAGGTTGAGGCCGTTGGACAGGAGCAAGGCGCGCACTTCGTCCGCGGCGCTTGCGGCTTGGACGGGGTTTAGATCCCCCAAGCCTGCGTCGAGGACGGACTGCAAACGGGCCAGGGCGGCCTGCTGCGCCTCGTAGCGGTCCTTGCCGGCCGGATCTCCCGTGCCCTCGACAGCCGTGGCGGCCTGATGCAGGGCGTCCAAGAGTTCCTGATAAGCCGTCACAGACCCCTCAGAATTCGGTCAGAAGTTTTTCAGCCAGCTGGGCGTTCACAGCCCCGCTGTTTTTGGTCGTGGCGGACAAGGTCTGCAGCGCCGCCTGCACGCGCCCTGGGCGGACTTCAGGCTCCGTCTGCAACACGGTTTTGGCCGGGGTCGCGGCGGAGGCCGAAGCCAGGGCCTGGACCGGAAGGGCTTTTTCCGTGAACACCGAGGCCGGAGCCGCGGCCGTGGGGGCCGCGAAGGGCGTCGGAGGCGTCCCCAATCCCGGCACCGGGGCCAAAGGCTGCTGGGCCTGGGACGGGGGCTCCTGGGCGGGGGCCTGCTGGCTGATCGCCTGCTGGGCAATGTCCCGCTGCTGCGCAGGTGGCTGTACGCCGCCGGCCCTGGCGTTCGCCGCGGCCTGCACGGCATCGGGGCTCAATTGGACGCTGTCCGCGGCCTGCTGGAAGGGGCTGGGCTCAGCGGGCTGGAAAGGCGTAGTGACCCTGTGGCGGCGGGTGGCTTCCGCGTTCGCCGGGGGATTGGGCGGATTCAGGGGCGGGACAAGATCGTTAGAACCTTGCACCATGATCTCCTCCGTAAGGGGAAAGGCTTGCACCCCTTAGCATCGTCCGAAACGCCCCGAACTTTAGCCCGGAATACGCCATAAAACGCCGTCATCCCAAGGGAAATCGCGGAAATCAGCCTTCCGAGGCGGCCTTGGCGTTGTTGGCCTGCTCCTGCAGGGTCCGGGTCAGCTGTTCCACCAGCAATTTGGCCAGCCCGATGCCGCCGGCCTTGGCCATGTGCTTGGCCAATTCGTCGTCGCGCATCGAAGTGAAGATTTCCTCGCCCTGGCTGTGGCCCCAAAAACCGCCCTTGGAGGTCGTGTCCCGCCCGACTTTCATCATGTAGGACAAAAATACGCTTTCGAAATCCTGGCTGACCTTGCGCAACTGGTCGAGCTGCTTGGGGTCCACACCCTTGGTGGCCTTCGCCGCCTCCGCGTCCATGCCCACGGCGCGGGCCTCGGACGCGGCCTGCGCCGTCTCCATGCGCGTGCTCCACTCGGCGCTGAGGTCCGGCGCCTGGAAGTCCGACGAGACGAGGGGCGAGACCGGCCGGGTCATAGGATCTCCAGGTCGCCGTGGAGGGCGCCCGCCTCCTTGATGGCCTGCAGGATGGAGATCAGGTCGCGCGGGGTGGCGCCGATGGCGTTGAGCGCGGCGACCAGGTCCTGCACCGTGGCCGTCTCCGGGATGGCCACCAGGTTCCCGCCGCCGCCGTTGACGTGGATGTTGCGGTTGTCGAAATAGAGGGCGGAGGAGCCCGGCTGGAAGTAGGGCGGCTGGGCCACCTGGTCCGTCACCTTGACGTTCACGTTCAGGTTGCCGTGGGCGATGGCGCAGGTGTCGATGGCCACCTTGAAGCCGATGACCACGGTGCCCGTGCGCTCGTCGACCACCACCTTGTCGGCGTGCTCCTCGATGTTGAACTGCACCTGCTCCACCGCGGCCATGAACTCCACGGGATAGTCGCGGAAGTCGGGCGGGATGTCGACGTCGACCGTGGCCGCGTCCTTGGCCGCGGCGATGTCCCCGTATTCGGGCTTCAGCTTGTCGAAGGTCTGGTTGATGGCCATGGCCATGCGCGCGGCCGAGCTGAGGTCGGGGACCTTGAGGATGTACTCGATGCGGTTGTCCTCGCTCACCACGGTCGCGGGGACCTCGTTTTCGATGATGGCTCCGTCCGGCACCCGGCCCGCCGTGCGGTAGCCCGCCGAGGAGATGAGCCCGCCGATGCGCCCGCCCATCTGCTCGCCGATCGACACCGCGCCCTGGGCCACGGCGTAGACCTTGCCGTCCGCGCCCTTGAGAGGCACCTGCATCAATGTCCCGCCGGCCAGGCTGGTGCAGTCGCCGACGCTGGAGACCAGCACGTCGAGCTGGTCTCCGTTCTTCATGTAGGGCTTCAGGTTCGCGGTGACCATGACGAGGGCCACGTTGCGGGTCTGCAGGTTCGGCTCGGTGGTCAGGCCGTAGGCGCTGAGCAGGTTCAGCAGGGCCTGCTGGGTGAACACGGTCAGCTGGGTGTCGCCGGTCCCGTTGAGGCCGACCACGAGCCCCAGGCCTGTCAATTGGTTCTCCCGTTCGCCCATCGGACGGGCGATGTTGCGCACCGACACGATGCCCGCCCCCAAAGAGGCCGACAAGGCCAGCGCTGCGGCGAGGGCGGAAACTGCTCTTTTCATGGAAACCTTCATGAAAGTGGTTTCAAAGGCTAGAAGATGCCGAGCCAATCCATAAAGCGGCTGAAGAAGCCCGGATGGGACTTTTCACTGAGCGGGCCGCGCCCGGAGTAGCTGATCTCCTCGTCGGAGATCACCGAGGACAGCACCGTGTTGTTGCGGTCCACGTCCTTGGGCCGGATCACGCCTTTGATGAAGATGTTCTGCTTCTCGCTGTTGATCTTGACGCTGCGCTGGCCCTGGATGACCAGGTTGCCGCTGTCGAGCACCGAGATGATGCGCGCGCTCAGGGTCGTGACCAGGGCCCCGGAATTGGCGTTGGTGCCGCCGCCGTCGAAGCTCTCCTCGCCGCCCACGCCGAAGCTCGTGATGGGCATGCCCTGGTTGGGAGCGAAGTTGCCCTGGCCCGCGCCGCCCGCGACCGAGGCCTGCTTGTTCGTGCTCATCTGGCTGCTCTGGGTGGCCGTGGCCGACTCGTTGATGCGGATGGTGACGATGTCCCCCACCTTGAGGGCCCGGTTGTCGGAGATGCCGTTGGAGACGTTCCCGAAATCGGAGCTGCCCCCGGGCCACAGCGAATCCGCGCCCGCGGGGGCGGCGAAGGCCGCCAGGGCCGACAGGACGACTGCAGAGACCAACTGAATCCGCTTCATAGCGCTCCCTCTTGGCTTGCGATTCCCCAGGCCGTCCGCGTCACCACGCGTTCTGAACGGCCACATCCATGTCCACGCAGCGGGCCTGCACCATCTTGCCCGTGTCCGTGATCTGCAGGGGCAGCGAATCGCCCACGCGCGCGTCCCGCACCGCCCTGGCGGAGGCGTCGATCTCGATCGCGCCGCTGCGCACCAGCAGCTTCACCGTGTCGCCCGCGTGGATGGCCAGCGGCAGGTCGACCATGTCCACGTCCACCGGGGTGCCGGCGGGGATGTAGGTCTTGGCGACCTTGTCCTGGATCGACTGCAGGTCGGAGAAGCCGTCCGCGGCGAAGGTCGTGTCCATGACCTGGACCGCCACGTTGTCCGAGCCCAGCGCGTCGCCGCGGTTGACCGCCTGGGTCGTGACCATGCGCGGCTCCTGCCGGCGCACCAGGAAGCTGACCGGCACGGTGGCCACGACCTTGTCCTCGCCGTTGGCCGAGCTTTGCAGGACATCCACCCGCAGCTCGACGTAGCCGCGCAGGGGATGGTTCTCGGGGGGCCTGACCCGGAAACGAAGCTGGGCGTCGTAGAGCGTCAGGCCGAAGACCTTGCCCTGCGGCTGGATGGCCGCACCGGCGGTGCCGCTGAGCTGCGCGTCCAGGTAGCCACGGGCGAAATCAAGCAGGATCTTGCCTGACACCGTTTGGGCGGGCACTTCCACCCTCAGGCGCCCGTAGCCGCTCTTCAAGCTGTAGGGTCCGCCGGGGGCGCGCCTGAGCTTCAAGGCCACCAGGGCCGGATCCAGGTCTATCGCCACCCCCGGGCCTTCCGCCGGCTTCACCGCCACCGCCGCGACGTCCGGGGGCAGGCTTTGCTCGACCAGGTCGCCCAGGGTGACGTTGGGGCCGTGGGCCAGGAGCCGCGGGCGCAGGGTCACGGTGCCCGAAAGCGCCACGGGCTGCGCCGCCGCGGCCTCCGTCTGCCTGTTGTGCCCGGCCAAAGCGGACAGGAGCGGGAGCGCCGGGGCGTCCGCCTTCAAGCAGGCCCCGGCCGGGAACAGCAGGAACGCGAGCAGCGCCGTCCGCCAGGGCATCAAACCTTAACCGTTGTAGCGCATGTTGTTGGCCAGGCTGAGCATGGTGTCGGCCGCGGTGATGACCTTGGTGTCGGATTCGTAGGAGCGCTGGGCCGTGATCATGTTCACCATCTCGGTGACCACCGACACGTTGCTCTGCTCCAGGGCGCCCTGCTGCAGCGTCCCGAGGTTCTCGGTGCCCGGCGATCCGACGTAGACCTGGCCGGAGGCGTCCGTGGCCTGGTAGAGGTTCTGCCCGACGCTTTCCAGGCCGGCCGGGTTGACGAAATTGGCGATCTGGATCTGGCCCACCACCTGGCTCGTGCCGGAGGGCAGGGTGATCTGCACCTGCCCGGTGGAGCCGATGACCACGCCCGTCGCGGTGCTGGGGATGGTGATGGGCGGGTCGAGGAAGTAGCCGTCGGCGGTGACGATGCGCCCGTTGCCGTCCATGTTCAGGGCGCCGTCGCGGGTGTAGCTCAGGCTTCCGTCGGGCATGGTGATCTGGAAGAAGCCGTTGCCGTTGATGGTGACGTCGAGGGGCTGGTTGGTGACGTTGATCGTGCCCTCGGTGAAGTTCTTGAGCGTGTCGGCCGTGCGCACGCCGGCGCCGACTTCGGTGCCCAGCGGCAGCTGCTGGCCGTACTGGTCGACGGTCCCCGCCCGGCGCAGCTGCGCGTAGAGCAGATCCTCGAAATCGGCGCGCGAGGCCTTGAAGCCGTTGGTGTCGACGTTGGCCAGGTTGTTGGACAGCACGTCCATCTTCATCTGTTCGGCCTGCAGGCCGGAAGCCGAGGTCCAAAGCGCTCTCATCATGATCGCACCTCCAATGGTATTGCCTGGTTATAGGGGTTTCAAGGATCAGGCCGAGGGCGTGCCCACGGACGTGATCAGCTTGGAAAGCGTTTCGTCCTGCATGCTGATGGCCTTGGTGTTCTCCTCGTAGGCCCGCATCAGGGAGATCATGTGCACCATCTCGGTGACCACTTCCACGTTCGACTGCTCGGTGAAGCCTTGCAGGACCTTCACGCCCCTGGGGGCGTCCTTGGCCATGGCGTCCACGCCTTCGAAATCGTCGTCATGGCGCAGGTAGAGGTTGTCCCCGGCCTTGCTGAAGCGGGTGGGGTCGTACTTCGCCAGCGCCAGGCTGCCCACGTTGGAGCCGTCCACCGTGACCATGCCGCCCGTGTCCACCACGACGTGCTGGCCGTCGATCCTGATCGGCTGCATGCCGTTGCCCATGACCAGGTCCCCGTCGACCGTGGTCAGGTTCTTGTCGGAGTTGAGCGTGAAATTGCCGGCGCGGGTGTAGGCGACGCTGCCGTCGGCCTTCTGCACGGTGAAGAGCCCGTCGCCCTCGAGGGCGAAGTCAAAGGGCTGGTCGGTGCGGCTCAGGGATCCCGGGGAGAACTGGGTCGCCGTGCCGGCCGACTCCACGCCCTGGCCCACCACGCCCAGGGGCCGGTAGGGCAGGTTCTGGGCCACGATGGCCGGCAAGGGCATGGGGCCCTCGGCGCCGTTCATGTCCATGCGGTCGTGGATGCGGGCCACGAGCGTGGTGGGAAAGGCCTCCAGCACGGGCGCGTCCTTCTTGAAGCCCACGGTGTTGGCGTTGGCGATGTTGTTCGCCACGACATCCTGCTCCAGCAGCTCGGCGTTCAGGCCGGATGCGGCGGTATAGAGGCCTCTCAGCATGTTCGGTCCTCCTTCACTGTCGCCGCGCCGCGGGGGAGCCCCGCGGCGCGTGGTTCTGTCACTGCGCCGGCGTGCTCAGCATGTTGAAGGGCGGCGAGGGCCGCGACTCCACCGGCGGCGTGTCGTTGGTCACCGAGGTCAGCATGAACCAGTAGCGCCGGTTGATGTCGAGCCCCTTGACCGTGTACTGCATCTCGGTGATGGGGGCGTCGTTCATCTTCTTGAAGCCCGAGGTCGGGTCCAGGGACATGTATAGGTTGTAGCCTTTGATGTCGCTGGTCGGCATGCCCCAGCCCTTGACCACGATCTGGCCGCTGGCCGCCGCGGCCGTGGTGGCCGCCGGCATCCCGCCCAGCTCCGGCGCGCCGGGGATCTGGGGCGAAGGCACGCAGGAGACCTCGGTGCAGTAGTTCGACTCCACCGCGGGCCAGCTGTTGTTCACAGCCGTGACCACGAAGTAGTAGCGTTCGCCGTTGGTCAGGCCGTCGACGACCACCTGGTGGTCCTTCATCTGCTTCTGGATCGGCATGTAGTCCGAGCCGGAGACCTTGCTCATGTAGACCGTGTAGCCGGTGACGTGCGGATCGGGGTTCACGTCCCAGCGCAGCTGCACGCTGTTGTTGTTGGGCTTGGCGACCAGGTTGGTGGGCGGGTTGACCAGGGCCACCACGCGGGGCCTCTCGGCGGGCCCGCCGAAGTCGAAGTGGACCTCGATGCGGTGGGAGTCGCCCAGGTAGTCGGCATGGCCCATGTAGGCGTAGTCCACGCCGTACCAGTCCTGCTTGTAGCTGACGCCGGCGGTGAACTGGTCGGCCGTGGTGGCGAAGCCGGTGTAGCCGGCGCGCAGCCCGAGGTGGCCGTCGAAGAACCAGCCCTCGATGCCGAAGTGGGGGCGGGACTGGTCCGGCGCCAGGGTGGTAATCTCGTTGCCGCTGGAGTCGAAGAGGGGCGTGTTCAGGGGCTCGCCGGCGATGTTGGGGTCGTTGAAGAAGCTGAAATCGCAGGTGAAGACCAGGTTCTGCTCGGGATAGTAGGCCGTGCCGACCTGGAGCAGGAGGGGCACCGTGGTGTCCACGCCGCTGCTCTGGTCATGCAGGACCGTGTCGAGGTCCTGGCCCAGGAAGCCGAAGTTGACCTGCTTGCCCCAGTCCGGCAGGGGGATCTGGTACAGGACGCCCAGGTCGATGCCCAAACCGCTCTCGTCGTTGTTGATGGTCTGGCCGTTGTACTGGGCGGAGGCCTCGGAGCTCACGGCGTCGTACTTCAGGTTCATGCCGATGCTCACCGTCTTCTCGACGTTGAGGGGCGTGGCGAAGCTGAGGATGTACTGGTATTCGGAGGAGTCGGTGTCGGATTCGCCGGTGTTGTAGTACAGGTCGCTGATCTCGAGGCCCAGGGCCGTGTCGTCCATGAAGGGGGCCACGAAGGCGCCGGAATAATAGACTTCCTTGTCGTTGAGCAGCGGCGCGAAGTATCCGCTGAGCTCCATGCGCGGCAGGGTGACCATGCCGGCCGGGTTCCACCAGATGGCGTCGGTGCCGGGGTCGGACACGGCCACGAAGGCGCCGCCCATGCCCATGGGGCGGGCGTCCATGCCCAGGACGCCGCCCTTGTCGAAATAAGCCGGCGCCTGCGCCGCCAAGCCAAGGAGCAGCGCCAGCAGCAGACCCCCGCCGGACATGCGTTTTATTTTGCCGCTCATTCTTACCTCCCGCGAATCTTGCAAAGCACTGAATTTCCAGGACGAGGCCGCGTGGGGCCCAAGGCCCGCCGAAGCTTAAGGGTAGTTGGGGCTCAGCAGAGATCCGTCCAGCGTCACGGACGAGCCGTTGACGAACTGCTGCCAGGTGATGAAGCCCCGGTTCAGGTCCTGGGCCGAGGAGGCCGGCGCCACCATGCGGAGTTCGCGGCTGCCGTAGTCGGCGCGGATGTCGTAGCGGGCCACCGAGGCCCCCACGTCCCCGGCCGAGACGCGAGCCACGTCCGCCATGTCCCGCAGGATCATGCGGGTCTGGTCGTCCTCGGTGTTGAACTGGACCTGGAAGACGGGCTTGCCGTCCACGCCGGTCACCACCGAGGTCTTGGGGAAGGGCATGTCGTTGACCGTGGGGTAGTCAAAGCTGCCCGCGGCGGCCTTGGCTTCGGCGAAGGGGGTCACCGGCTGCGGCTCCACCGGGGCCTTGGCCAGGGGCGGCAGGTCCTGGTTGGTGGCCTGCTTGGCCAGGAGCGTCTGCAGGTCCTTCAGGGTCGCTGCGCGCACCGACTGGTCGCCGACCTCGTCGGAGGCGTCCTGCTGCGCGATCAGGCCGCGCAGCTTGTCGATCTCGTCGTGCTCCACCTGCTCGGGCGGCGGCGTGTAGATCTTCAGGGTCTGCACCGGCGTCGAGGAGGTGGCCCCGTCGTGGTCCGTGGCCGTGAACAGGTAGGTGTACTCGCCGTCGGGCAGCAGGCGGTACTGGCGGTCCTCGCCGCCCCACACGATCTGCGCGGGCGGGTCGCCGCGGTCCTGGTAGACCTTCACCACCTGGTTGTTGTGGTCGATGATGCTCAGGGTCCAGCGGTCGATGCCGTTGGGGCTGGAGGCCTGCAGGGCGAAGGTGGCCGTGTCGCCGCGCCGCGGGGAGAAGATCGGCGGGTCCATGGTGACGTTGACGTCGGGCAGGATGGGGGCCTTGGTGATGCCTCCCCAGCGGTAGCTCAAGGAGAACCAGTTCATGGCCGTCTTGTCGTTCTCGGCCGGGAACATGTAGGCGTAATCCAGGCCCAGGCCGTCCTTGCTGGGCTTGTCCGCGGTGCGGAACCCGAGGCCCAGCGTCGGCCGGCTCTCCTGCTGGTCGAAGTAGATCTCGTAGCCGCCGCGCGCCGCGAGGCGATGGCGGAAGAACCACATTTCCGCGCCCAGGTTGAAGCGCTGGTCGTCCTCGGTGTCCAGGGCCGGGTCGTTCACGTAGCTGTAGTCCACCGTCAAATTGAGCTCCTGACGGGTGAAGTACTCGTTGGTCTGCCAGGCCAGGCCCAGGGTGGCGGTGGTGGGCAGGGTCTCCTGGCGGCCCGAACCCGAGCCGTTGTCGAAGTTCACCTGGCTGGCGAGGTCGCGCAGGTCGAGGCCCACGGAGAACTCGCGGCCCCACTCCATCATGGGATAGCGGTACATCACGCCCAGGTCGACGCCATAGCCGCTGACCTTGTCCAGCAGGGTGTTGTTGGCCGTGTAGTCGCCGTCCTGGAAATAGTATTTGAGGTTGATGCCCATGGACAGGTTGTTGTCCGGGGACAGCGGCGTGGCGTAGGTGAGGGTGACGGTGTCGTCCTGGAAGGCCGGGTTGATGTATTCCCGGTAGAGCTCGGCCAGGTAGGCCTGCACCGCGGTGTTGCCGATGTTGAACCAGCCGATCTGCTGGCCCGTGCTGCCGTTGTTGCCGACGGTCACGGAGGTCGGACCGCCCGTGCCCGTGTAATGGGTCGCCCCGAAGTAGGTTCCCGTGATCACCGTGGGATAGGCCCCCACCGGGTTGTAGGGCCGCTCATAGGAAATGCCGAAATTCATGTGATTTTGCAGCATATAATCGGCCGCGACGAAACCGGTGTCGATTTCGTCGGTCACATGGTCCCCGCCCATCCACTGGATCTCGTTCTTCTCGGTCTGCACCAGGCCGGCCGGGTTCCACCAGATCGCGGAGATGTCGTCGGACAGGCCGGTGAAGGCCTCGCCCATGCCCAAAGCCCGCGCGCCCATGCCGATGGGCAGGGGCTGGGCGAAGTTATTGGCCGGGGGCGGCGGCACGTCCGTGTCCGTGGAAAGATTGCCGAAAACCGAATTCGCGATCTGCTGTTCGTTGGTGGTTGCTATCGCCCTTAGATCTGAAATGGCGAAAAAGGACACCAAAAGCGCCGCCCCAAGGGCGCGCGCCAAGCTCACTGGGAAAGAGTGAAAGCCTCTCAACCTGGCTCCCCGCATGGTCAGATAGCCCCCAGCGCCCAAAGGCGCTGTAACAGGCAGGTATCTGGAAAATTTTTCTTGAATGATTGAATGGTGGAACAGTGTTGTGAATTTAACGAGGAGAATAACATAGCCGCGAAAACTCTGTCAATGCCGACTTTTAAACAGTTTTTACCTCTTGCCCACAGGGGCAGGACCGTCTTTTTCATACTATGAAATCAGTCCACCAAATGGATTTTCAACAGATTGATGCTCCCCGCGAGGTCCAAGGGGGTGCCCGACAGGATGACCAAAAGATCCCCCTTGAAGACGCGCTTCTCCTTTTTAAGGTAGTCGCAGGTCCGCTTGAACAGGCGGTCCATGTCCTTTTCCGGGCGCACGGAGGCCCCCGTGACCCCCCAGTACAGGCCCAACTGGTGCAGGGTGGGCTTGCGGGGGGTGAAGGCGTAGATGGGCACTTCCGGACGGAATTTCGAGAGATAGCGGGCGGTGGCGCCGGTCTTGGTGAAACAGACGATGGCCCGCACCCTCAAGTCTTCGGTGGCGGCGCGGGCGGCGAAGCAGACCGCCTCGGAAACGCTGCGCTTGCCCGCGGTGTGCTGGGCCAGGCGCTCCAGGTTGCCGTTGCGGTAGCCGGTGGAGGCCTCGGTGATGGCGCAGATGCGGGCCATCGTGGCGCAGGCTTCCACGGGGTACTTCCCCGCCGCGGTCTCGCCCGACAGCATCACCGCGTCGGTCCCGTCGAGGATGGCGTTGGCCACGTCGGAAGCCTCGGCCCGCGTCGGGCTGGGGTTCTCGGTCATGCTTTCAAGCATCTGGGTGGCGGTGATCACCAGGGTCTTGTTCAGATTCGCCATGGTGATGATCTCTTTTTGGATCAGCGGCACCTGGGCCAGGTCCATCTCCACGCCCAGGTCCCCGCGGGCCACCATCAGGCCGTCGGAGGCGCGCGTGATGGCGCGCAGCTGGTCGAGGGCTTCGGGCTTCTCGATCTTGGCGATCACCGGCGTAGAATGGCCGCGGGCCGCGATGAACTTCTTCACCTTCAGCACATCCTCGGGATGCCGCACGAAGCTGAGGGCCACCGCGTCGACGCCCTGCTCCAGGCCGAAACGCAGGTCGATGAAGTCCTTGGCCGTGACCGAGGGGGTCGAGAGGCTCACCCCGGGCAGGTTCATGCCCTTGTGGTTCTTGAGCCAGCCGCCCACCTCGACGCGCGCCTTCACGTCGACGCCCTGGATGGCCGTCACCCGCAGGCGCAGCTTGCCGTCATCCAGCAGGATGGGGTCGCCGGGCCGGCAGTCCGAGGCCAGCTTCAGGTAGCTCGTCGAGATCCGGTCGGCGTTGCCCTCCACCTCGCGGGTCACCAGCAGGACCGAGGAGCCTTCCTTCAGCTCCACGCGCCCGCCCAGCATGTTCCCCACCCTGATCTTGGGCCCCTGCAGGTCCAGCAGTATGGGCACGAGCTTGCCCAGGCGCTGGGAAGCCAGGCGCAGGCGCTTGATCATGGCGGCGTGGGCCGCGTGGGTGCCGTGGCTCATGTTCAGGCGCGCCACGTCCATGCCGGCTTCGATGAGCCGCTCGAGGACCGCCTGGTCCTCGGTGGCGGGCCCCATGGTGCAGACGATTTTGGTGCGGCGCATCATGCTGCGCCGAGGTTCTTGATCACTTCGGACGCGTACTCCGAACATTTGATCTCTTTGGAGCCGGCCATGCCGCGGGCCAGGTCGTAGGTCACCGTCTTGTTGCCGATGGTCTTCTCGATGCCCTTGACGATGCTTTCCGCCGCCTCGCCCCATCCCATGTGCTCGAACATCATCACCCCGGAGAGCACCACCGAGGAGGGGTTGATGCGGTCCTGGCCGGCGTATTTGGGGGCCGTGCCGTGGGTGGCCTCGAAGACGGCCGCCTCGTCGCCGATGTTGGCTCCCGGGGCCATGCCCAGGCCGCCCACCTGCGCCGCGCAGGCGTCGGAAAGGTAGTCGCCGTTGAGGTTGGGGCTCGCGATGACGTCGTATTCGCTGGGCCGCAGCAGGAGCTGCTGGAACATGTTGTCGGCGATGACGTCCTGCACCAGCAGCTTGCCCGCGGGCACCTTGCCGCCGTGCTCCTTGGCCACCTCGTCCCAGGTCACCACGCGGTCGCGGAATTCCGTCGTGGCCACCTGGTAGCCCCAATCGCGGAAGGCGCCTTCGGTGAACTTCATGATGTTGCCCTTGTGCACGATGCTTACGCTGCGGCGCCCCTTGTCCAGGGCGAACTGGATGGCGCGCCGCACCAGGCGCTTGGAGCCGAACTCGCTGATGGGCTTGATGCCGATGCCGGAATGCGGCCGGATCTTCTTGCCCATCTCAGCGGTCAGGAAGGTCCACACCTTCTCCGCCTCGGGCGTGCCGGACTTCCATTCGATGCCGCTGTACACGTCCTCGGTGTTCTCGCGGAAGATGACCACGTCCAGGTCCTGGGGGCGCTTCACGGGGCAGTCCACGCCCGTGAACCAGCGCACCGGGCGCACGCAGGCGTAGAGGTCCAGCTCCTGGCGCAGGGCCACGTTCAGGCTGCGGATGCCGCCGCCGATGGGGGTGGTGAGGGGGCCCTTGATGCCGACGATGAAGGTCTTGAAGGCCTCCAGGGTGGCCGCGGGCAGCCATTCGCCGGTGGTGGTGAAGGCCTTCTCGCCCGCCAGCACCTCCATCCAATGGATGCGGCGCTTGTTGTTGTAGGCCTTGGCCACGGCCGCGTCGAAGATGCGCACGCTGGCTGCCCAGATGTCCGGGCCCGTGCCGTCGCCCTCGATGAAAGGCAGGATCGGGTTTTCAGGGACCTGCAGGCGCGCGTTTTGGACCTTGATCTTGGCCCCGCCCACGGGAACGGTGTAATTCCACGTTGTCGCCATGTCTTTTATTCCTTCCACTGGATTGCCGGGATGTTCCATGCCTGGGGTCCGATTGAAAAAAGGCCGGCGCAAGTCCGCCGGCCTTGAGGAGTCCGGGCCGCCTACTGATCCGGGACCGTCTCCTGCTTCAAAAGGTAGTCTTCGTCCAAGGGCTGCTCGGTCACCGCGCGCGGACCCTTGTCCACGGCGCGGTAGGGGACCCGGTTGTACTTGCGGCCCTGGGTGGCGATGGGGATCTTCTCGTCGCAGGTGCTGACGACCCCGGGCACGTCGCTGAAGTCGCGCAGCGCCAGGCGGTAGGCCTGCAGGGCCTCCAGCCACTCCTGGTCCGAGATGTAGAGGTCGCCCATGCTCAGCAGGGCCTGCGCGCGCAGGATGTCGGGGACGCGGATATTGCGCAGGAGCAGCTCGTACACATGCTCGGCGCCCTCGTCGTCGCCCCGGTGGGCCTTGATCTCCGCCAGGTACATCAGGGAGGTCCAGGCCCAGCTCGAATCCGGGTAAAAACGGATGAGGTCGCGGTAGACGCGGCCGGCGGAGTCCCAGTCCTTGCTGTTGCGGTAAAGGTTGCCCAGGTGGATGTAGGCCTGCAGGCGGTACTGGCTGTGCGGGTTGTTCTCGATGATGTCGCGCAGGGTGTATTCGGCTTCGATGGACTCGCCCAGCTTCATCTGGCACAGGCCCAGGCGGAAGTCCGCAGCGTCGGCGTAGGTGGTGTGGGGGGCCTGCTTGAGCACCAGGGCGTAGGAGTCCAGGGCCTGCTGGTAGTGGTCCTCATGCTCCTGGGACAGGCCCCGCAGGTAGAGCACCCAGTACAGCTTTTTTTTGGGGTAGCGGTCCAGGATGGCCGTGGTGGCCTTCACGCAGGCCTCGTAATCCTCGGCGTGGAAGAGCTCCATGGACATGTCCATGGCGTTCTTGATCTGCTGGTCGTCGCTGATGGTGGGTGCGGCCACGCTGCTGGCGGCCAGGCTGTTCATGTCCACGCCCGAGGCCCCTTCGGTCGCGGTGGGGACGCTTCCGAGGCCTTCGGTGGGGCTGCTGGGCAGGTTTTCGGCCGGAACCGCGTCGGGATTGACCAGGGGGGGCGGACTGACGTCGTCCGCCCACAGGCCCACGGAAAGGCCCAGGGCCAGGCTGGCGGCGCGGAAAAGCACGGAAATTGAGGGGCGTTTCATCATGGAAGGCTCGAGGATAGCATTTGGGAACGCGGGTGTCAAATGGGGGCGCTCAGGCCGCGCCCGCGCGGCGGCCGATGAGCCACCAGGTCCGCATGTCCCCGCGGCCGCGCAATTCGATGGTGCCCCGCTCCTCCAGGATGAAATCGCGCTCCAGGCGCTCGAACACGGCGGAACTCACCTGCACCCGCCCCACCGCGCCCTGGGACTCCAGTCGGCTGGCCACGTTGACGGTGTCGCCCCACAGGTCGAAGCTGAATTTGGTCGTTCCGATCACCCCCGCCACCACCGGGCCGCAGTGCAGGCCCTGCCGCAGGGCCAGGCCGTGCTTGGCGGCGGCGTGGTTGGCGAACACCTGCTGCATGGCCAGGGCCATCTCGGCCATGCTGTCCAGGTGCCCTTCCCCGCGGCCGGTGACGTTGCCCACCACCATGTAGGCGTCGCCGATGGTCTTGATCTTCTCCAGGCCGTATTCCTCGGCCAGCGCGTCGAAGAGGCAGAAGACGCTGTTGAGCATCTCCACCAGCTCCGCCGGGGGCAGCTCGGCCGAAAAGCGGGTGAAGCCGGCGATGTCGGCGAAGAGCACGCTGGCGTCGGCGTGGGCGTCCACCACCATCCCCTCGTTGGCCTTGAGCCGGCGCGCCACGGACTCCGGCAGGATGTTGTGCAGGAGCCGCTCGGCGTTGGCGTGCTGTTCCGCGAGGTCCAATGCCTGCAGCTTCACCCGTTCCTTGAGCTGCCGGCGCAGGTGGTCCACGTACTGCAGGGGGAAGAAGAGGATGGCCAGCACCCCGGCCAGGTTGGAGAGCAGGAAGAGCCGCGAAAGGGCCGGGGCCATGGGCGCGACGTGGGCCGCGCAAAAGGGCTCGGCGGCGATGGAGGCGAACTGCAGGGCGATGAAGCCCACGAACCAGATCCAGGAGCCCGGAAGCTCGTGCACCAGGATCGTGAGGGGCGCCACCACGGCCCACAGGCCCAGGCAGCCGCTGCGCTCGATGCCGCCGACCATGGACTGGGCCACGAAGGGCAGGATCAGGTTGACGGCGACATGGGTGTACAGCAGCGGGAGGTACTTCCTGCCGCCGCGGAAGAGCGCCAGCAGGCCGAAATCCAGGGCCGCGGCGCCGTAGCCCAGGCAGGAGGCCCGCAGGCCCAGCACGGTGTAGGACAGGCCCCACACCAGGGACACCGAGCCGGCGGCGAACAGGCCCATGACGAAGATTTTTTTGCGGCTGCGCAGCTCTTCCGAGTCCCCGTCGCGCAGGCAGGGCGCCGAGAGGCGGTCGAGAAAACGAATCAAAAAAGAAGTCACTGGATTCCCTTGAACCGCGGACGCCCTGATCCCGATACCCACTGCGCGGAAGTCTAAGCGCTGCCCGGATTCCTGTCAAAGGGCCTTGGGACGCCTCTTCTTGGCCGCGCCGGAGGCGCCCGGACCCCACAGCTTCCCCGCCAGGGTGGGGGCCGGATGGTGGTGCAGGGCGGTGATCACTTCGAAGAAAAAGATGCTGGCGAAGGGGGCCACCATCCAGACCGAGACGGCCTCGATGGGCAGGTCCACGTTCACGGAACGCTGCCAGGCCCCCACCCAGAGGCCCAGCATGGCCGTCTTCTGGTAGGCCCACCAGCGCAGCGGCACGCCCAGGCTCAGCTCCCAGATGATGGAGGTGACCAGCGTGTAGAGCACCGCCAGGCTGAGGGCCTGCCAGTTGACCAGGCCGCGCACGGCCTTCCAGAACAGCAGCAGGGGCAGGTAGGCGGTCAGGACCAGGAAGCTGAAGTACAGCGGCACGGCCGGGCCCACCCCGCCCAGCAGGGCCTTGGCGGCCAGGCCGGCCACCAGGAGGCCCAGGGCCTGCACCAGCAGGCCGGGGGAGAAGCGCAGCAGGGCCGAGGCGTCCAGGCCGCGCCGGCGTTGCCGCGGGCTCAGGGCGCGCAGGAAGTATTCGTCGGCCCAGAAATAGACCAGCAGCATGGCGATGGGCCCCAGCAGGTAGAAGATGAACTCCTCCACCGGGATTCCAGCCAGGCTCGCCAGGTAGGGCCCGGGGCCGAAGAGCAATATCCAGCGCCCGAAGGCCAGGTCCAGCAGGGATCCGGCGGACAGGATGATGCCGCAGGTCCAGAAAAAGGCGCGCCTCCGGCGCCCGTCGGCGCGGGTCTCATGGAAGAAGCGCGGCAGCAGGGCCACGATGGGCAGCACCCAAAAAAGCTCGCTAAAGAGGTAGGTCTCCGGCCAGCGGTTGAAGCCCAGCAGGGGCAGGAGCCAGGAGGCGACGACCACCACCAGCCAGTCCATGTCCAGGTAGACCTGGCCCAGGCTGCGCCGCGGTTTCTGCGGGGCGGGGGCGGGCTTTTTGCGCGCCATGGCTAGGCGGCCCCTTTGCCGAATTCCCACACCCCTTGATGGCGCTCGCGGGGGTTCTGGGTGTGGGCCACGCTGATCATGGTGGTCTCCGGCAGCTGTTTCTGCACGGCCCGGTAGATGGCGTCCTGGCTGTCCTCGTCCAGGGCCGAGGTGGCCTCGTCCAAGAAAAGCCATTGCGGCCGGTGCAGGAAGACCCGCGCCCAGGCCACCCTTTGCCGCTCGCCGACCGACAGGATCAGGCCCCAATTTTCCCGGACCGAAAGCTGCGCCGCCAGGTGCTCCAGGCGGCACAGGGACAGGGCCTCAAGGATGCGGGCCTCGTCGAATCCGGCCTCGGGGCTCGGATACGTGAGGGCGCCGCGCAGGCTTCCCACGGGCAGGTAGGGGCTCTGGGGCAGGACCATGACGCTGGCCCCCTCCGGCAGGAGGACGCGCCCGCTGGCGAAGGGCCACAGCCCGCGCATGGCGCGCAGCAGCGTGCTCTTGCCGCAGCCGGAGGGCCCGGAGATGAGCAGCGAACGCCCGGCCGCGAACTCCATGCTCAGGGCGGCGGTCAGGGGCTCGGCCCGGCCCGGCAGGGAGAGGGCCAGGTCCTGCAGCACCACGGCGCCGGCCCCGGGCGAAGCGCCCAGCACGGCCAGGGCCGCCCGGTGCATCTCCTTGGTGCGTCCGATCTCGGCCTCGAAGCCGTCCAGGCGCTCCACCACCGAGCTCCAATAGGCCAGGGTCGGGTAGTTCTGCACCACCCAGGAGAGGGCGTCCTTGACCTGGCCGAAGGAGTTCACCACCTGCAGCACGTTGCCCAGCGTCAGGGTCTTGGCGAAGTAGCGGGGCGCGGACACCAGGAAGGGGAAAATGACGGCGATCTGGTCGTAGCCGACCGAGAGGAAATTGAAGTGCATGCCCTTGGTGAACAGGCCCCTGAAGTTGTCGTACACCCATTCGAAGTGCGCGCGCAGGCTCTGCTTCTCGACCTCCTCGCCCTCGCTGAGGGCGACACTTTCGCCGTTCTCCCTCAGGCGCACCAGGCCGAAACGGAAATTCGCCTCATAGCGCTGCTGGCGGTAGTTGAGCCCGATCAGGGGCTTGCCGACCCTGTGGGAGGCCCAGGTTCCGGCCACGGCGTAGACCAGGCAGACCCAGGCCATGTAGCCCGGCAGGGAGAAGCTGCGCCCCCCGCCCAGGGGGATGGACAGCGGCCCGGACAGGGCCCACAGGATGGCGACGAAGGAGAACAGGCTCACCATCTGGTTGAGGAGCCCGATCGTCAGGTCCAGGGTTTGGCTGGTGAAATCGCGGATGTCCTCGGCGATGCGCTGGTCCGGGTTGTCCGTGGTGTTGTCCGCGAGCTGCCACAGGTAATGGCTTTTGTCGGAGAGCCACTGGTCCAGGTAGCGGCGGGTCATCCAGCGGCGCCAGCGGTTCTGCAGGTCCTGCATGAAGTAGCGGTTGAAGACGCCCTGCAGGATGTAGAAGGTCGCCAGGATGCTGAACCAGCGGATCAGGCTCCAGAAGGCCTGCTGGTCGTACTTCTGCAAGGCGTCGTAAAAATTCTTGTACCAGGTGTTGAACTGCACCGACAGGTAGACTTCCAAAAGGGCCAGGAACACCACCAGGCCCAGCAGGCCCCAGGCGCCGAAGCCCTCGGCGGAAAACCAATAGGGCCTGGCCAGGCGCCAGGAGGCGCCCAGCAGGCGCCGCCAGGGATAGCTCTTCTTCGGGCCCAGATCCTCCGCTTCCGCCACCGCCTATTCCCCGGCCCGCTTCCCCAGCCGGTGGTCCATCATCATCAGGCTGCCCTTGCTGGGCCCCACCATCTGGAACTGCTGGTGGAGCAGCTGCGCCTGGGCCTCCTCCTCCACCTGTTCCTTGATGAAGTACTGCAGGAAGTTCTCCGTGGCGAAATCCGCGTCCTTGCGGGCCAGGGCCGCCAGGGCGTTGATGAGGCCCGTGACGTGCTGCTCGTGCTCCAGCACGTGCTTGAAGGCCGCCTCGGCGCTGGTCCAGTGGGCGGGAGGGGCCTGCAGGGTTTCCATCACCGGCTGGGCCCCGCGCTGGACCATCTGCTCGAAGAACTTCATACCGTGGCCGTGCTCCTCCACGGCCTGGACCCGCATCCAATGGGCTATGCCCGGCAGGGCCTCGCCCTCGAAATGGGCGGCCATGGCGAGGTAGAGGAAGGAGGAATAGAACTCGGCGTTGATCTGCGCGTTCATGGCTTTGAGGATATCGGGCTTCAGCATGGGATCTCCTTGTTCAGTCGGGGGACGCTTCCAAACGGAAGCCGGCGTCGCTCGCGCCGCTCCCGTCAAAAATGTGCGGCTCAGGCCGGACGCCGGCCGGCGCCAGCAGGCAGCCCGCGTAGACAGGGCTTTCAAAACGCCAGACGGCCAAGGCCGGAGCCTGCCCTTCGCCCCCGCCGGCCTTGATGCGGGCTTCGGCAAGGGTCCAGGCCTTGAGAACGCCGGCTTCCCCGACGGATTCTTGAAGGCCCATGCGCTGCGCCAGGCCGCCCCAGTCCCTGCGCGCTCCGCGGCGCTCCAGGTCCACGCCGCAGGGGCCGAAGCAGGCCGCCCCGGCCACCCAATCGCCGCTGTGCGAGAGGCTCAGGCGCGGAAGCGCTATCCCGGCGGGCCCCAGGGCCCTCGGCGCCCCCTCCGCGTTCAGCGCGATGGCGTCCATGGGCGCGTCCGCGGCCAGGGCGCAGAGCTTGCGCAGGAGCCAGCGCCCCGCCAGGTACTGGGCCGCCCGCAGCGGGGCCGCTATGCGGCCCAAACGGGCGCTTTCTTCGGGGCCCAGATCCAGGGGCGACGGCAGGCCCTTTCCCAGCCGGAAAAGCCCAAACTGAAGGGGCTTCCCTGTCATCGGCCCCCCCTGCGGCTTCGGGGCGCCCTGTCCGGCACGTTTATAGTATGGCCCAGGGCAGGGATCAAGGCGAAGTCTTTCCTCAAATCAGGGCCGTCAGCAGGACGATCAGGCCCGCGCCCAGGGTCATCGCTGCGGTGATCCCGAAGGAACCGTGTTTCCTGGTCTCCGGCAGCAGGCTGCCGGCGCCCAGGTAGAGGAATTCCCCGCAGAAAAAAGCCAGCAGGTAGGCCAGCAGGCTCTCGGGCAGGACCATGAAGGACACCGCCAGGATCCCGGCCAGGGGCGCCAGCGCGTCCAGGACCAGGAAGAGGCGCGCGCGCGCGGCGCTGTGGTGGTGTTTGAGCATCACCACCACGGTGTTCAAGCCGTCGGTCATGTCGTGGACGATCACGGCCGTGGCCACGATGGCCCCGACCGTGGGGCTGGCCTTGAACGCGACGCCGATGGCCACGCCGTCCAGGCAGCTGTGCACGACCAGGCTGCCCGCGCCGATGAGGCCCATGGGATGCCCGTGGGTGTCGTCGTCGTGCAGGTGGTGGGTCAGGAAAAAACGGTCGATGAAGCTGTAGAGGAAAAACGAGACGAGCAGCACCAGCAGGAGGGTGCGGCTGGGGACGTGGAGCTGGCCGCCCAAGGACAGGCTCTCGGGCAGGAGGTCCAGGAAGCTCACGGCGATGAGGCTGCCCGCGGCGAAGGCGAAGCAGTAGTGCTGGCTCTGCCGGTAGCGCAGGACCAGGATGCCGCCGGCCAGGGTGGCCATGCAGGTGGCGAAGCCGAGGTAGAACAGGGTCGTCATGGGAATCCGCGTAGGGAGGGCGACCCGCATCGTATCAGAAGTTCGCGTCAAAATCTGCGGGGGAAGCGCGGGCAGGGGGTGGCCCCGCGCCCGCTATCCCGCCTTCCGGCGCTTCCCCGGTGTCCGGTTCAAACTAAAAATGGTCCATCCACGACACGCGCACGCTGAGGGGCTCGGTGACATGGGCCATGACGGACTCGTGGGAGGCGCCCGAGTCCACGCCGGTCAGGGCGTAGGCGTAGTAATAGGACACGTCGTCGGCCTGCTGGTTGAAGAGGTTGAAGACGTCGAAGCTGAGGGTCTGGCCGGCCCACAGGTCGCGGAGAATCTGCAGGCTGACCAGGGTGTCCGGCGACGAACGCACCGCGTTGTCCGCGGTGAGGGCTCGGCTGCCGAAGTAGCGGACACGGGCGTCGGCCGACCAGCCCCAGACCTTGTCCATGCCCACGGTGAGGGTGCCCACCTGTTCGATGGCCTCCGGCACCCAATAGCCCGGGTGCTCGGGGTCGTCCAGGGTGTCCTCCGAGTCGAAGCGCGCCTGCGACAGGGCCCCGTCCAGGTCGACATAGAAGGGCTTGGCCCGGTAGGTGTTCGACCACTCGATGCCCTGGCGCGTGGAGGCGGCGTTGGTGACGCTCGCGGCCGTGTCCCCGTCGAAGGTCAGCTCCGAGGCCAGGGTCAGGCGCCAGACCGCGAAGGTGGTCTCGTAGGTGTCGCCGCGGGCATAGCGCAGACCGGCCTCCTCTCCGTCCGCCTGCGCCAGCGGGTTGATCCCGCCGGCGAGCTCCCGCACGTCGTTGGAGTGGTAGCCCTGGCCGAAGTTAAGGTAAGCCTCCACCGGGCTTCCCTCCGGGTGCACGATGAGGGCGGCCTTGGGCTCGGGCATGCTGGCGTGGTAGGTGGCGTTGGACCCGATGCCCGCCCCTTCGTTGTAGCCGGCGTCGAAGGCGGCCTGGTCGGCCGGCAACCGGGACGGGTCGGCGCCGTCGGCGACCTGCTGGGCCAGGGTGGGCGTCTCGTTGACGACGTTGATGTAATAGAAGTCCTGCCTGAAGGCCAGCACGCTCTTCAGCCAGGGGGTCCACTCGGTGGTGTTCTGCACGTAGGGCGCCGCGCTGGTCTCCACCACGTGGTTCTCGGAATCCACCTCGTAGGGGTCGCGGTCCACGGTGTTGAACAGGCCCAGCATGATGTTGTCGTTGCGGAAATCCAGGCCGGCCTCGTTGCGGGTCTTCAGCCCCCTCCACTCGAAGGGGAACTTGTAGCGCGCGCTGGCGCCTTCGCGGGTGCGGTCGTCGCTCTCCTCGAACTGCTCCGACAGGGCCGGGTCCGCGAATTGGTCCTGGGCGAAGCCCTGGGCCAATGCCTCGTCGGCCGGTTCGGAGCTGTAGGCGCCGTTCTGGTAGGTCTCCACGTTCCCGCCGTTCCCGGCGTAGGGCAGGTTGAATTCGAAATCGTTCCACAGGTGCAGGTGCGAGACGCCCACATAGCCCAGCAGGTCCGTCTCCGTGCCCCCGGTCTTGCCGGTCCAGGTGGCCCACAGGAAATCGCGGCTTCGGTCGCCCCCGTCCGTGGGGCTCAGGTTGCCGAAGGAGTTGATCAGGCCCTGGTCGATGGCGTCCTGGGGCATCTGGTTGGTGGCGTACCAGGAGGCCTCATAGGCCGAATAGCTCAGCACCCATTGGTTGCCGGCCGTCCCGCGGCTGTAGCGCAGGAAGCCGTTGTACTTCTTGAACTGTTCCGGCGTGTCCCAGGGGCCGTCGTAGTTGTCGATCTCCAGCGCGAAGATGAGGTTGCCGCCCAGCAACTGGGTCTGGGAGGCCGCCAGCGCGCGCTGGTAGCCGAACTGGCCCATGGTCAGGGACGCGATGCTGCTCTTGAGCACGGTGGGATAGACGAAATTGGCCGAGCCCGCCGTGGCGAAGTCGCCCACCTCGACGTTGAAGGGCCCCTTGGTGTAGTTCACCGTCTTGACCAATTCCGGGATCATGAAGTTCAGGTCGCTGTAGCCCTGGCCGTGGGCGTTGCTTTCCTCGTTCACCGGGACGCCGTCCATGCTGAAGGCGAAGTCCGTGCCGTGGTCCAGGTTGAAACCGCGGGTGAAGTACTGGTTGGCTTTGCCGTCGCCGGAGTGCTGCGTGATCAGCATGCCCGGCACAGCCTCGAGGACCTCGGCCGGCCGCAGCAGCGCCCGTTCACTGAGGTCGGCCTGGCCCACGCTGCCGCAGGACGCGGAGCCGGCTATGCCCACCAGGTTGGCGGCCCTTCCCTGCACCGTGACCTGGCTCAGGTCGATGGACTCGGAGGCGGAAGGGGTGGTGCCGGAGGCTGAAGCGGAAGGGGACACCGATGAAGCCGCGCCCGCCGCCGGAGAAACCGCGGCGGAGCTGTCCTGGCCGCCGGCATCGTACACGGATTGGGGGACTTCATCGTAGGCGTGCGCGGCCAGGGGAAGGCCGAGGAAAAGGCACAGGACAAGGGCTCTCAAAGGGGCTCCCAGAACGGTTTTTGTTGGAATCTTGCACCAATTGAAAATTGATTTCAGTCAAAGGTCATGGCAATACGCGGCTGCGCGCCCGTTCCGGGGCTTTCAAGCCCCGGTGGAGGCGCCGTGCGCAGGGCTCAAGCCTGCTCCATCCCGGGCCGGAAGTCCTCTTGGCCGGGCCCGTCGGAGGGATGGTTGACCTTTTTGTAGACCAGCATCGCCACCGCCCACAGCACCACGAAGAGCAGGGCCGAGGCGACGCCCAGGGTGGTCAGGTCGAGCTGGTTGAGCCAGTACCAGACCCCGCCCTTGAGCCCCAGGGCCACGGACACCACCTGCAGCCATTCCACGGTGCCGATGCCGAAGGCGATCAGCATGGAGATGGAGGTCATCGACAGGTTGTAGAGGGTCTTGCGTTTGGGGTCCGAAAAGGCCCAGCGGTAGGCGTAGAGCATGGTGACGGAATCCGTGCTGTCCAGGAACATCATGGACGAGAAGAACAGCAGGAGGCAGAAAAAGGCGATCGGCAGGGGCAGGGCGCTGGTGGCCGCGGCCGTGGCCGTGGCGGCCAGGACCACCATCTCAGTGGCCGTGTCGAAGCCCAGCCCGAACAGGAAGCCCACCGGGAACATCTGCCAGCTCGAGTGGACGCTGCGGTAAATCCAGCGGAAGTAGCGGTTCATGAAACCCTTCTGCTGGATCTCCTGGTCGAACTCCTGGCGCGTCATGGCGCCGCTGTCGAGTTTCTTGTAGGACCTCAGCACGTTCAACAGCACGGGGATGTTCATGACCGCGAGCAGGTAGAGGACCAGCGCGCACACGGAGCTGCCGACCATGTCGATCATGTCGCTGTACTGCATCAGGTCCTTTTTCAGCCATAGTTCCGCGACCACCAGGGCCGTGGCCATGACCAGCACCGCGACGGAGTGCCCGAAGGAGAAGAAGAACCCGACGCCCACCGCGCGCTGGCCGTCGTTGGCGAGCTTGCGGGTCACGTTGTCGATGGCGGCGATGTGGTCCACGTCCATGGCGTGCCGGAAGCCCATCAGGAAGCACACAAAGGCCAGGGCCAGGGCGGCGGGGTAGTGGTGGACGGTCTGGACCAGCACGGGGACGCCCGCTGAGGCGCCGGACGCGGCGGTGGCGGCGGCGTTGACGCGGCGGTCATAGGCGAAAACGACGGCCCAGGCCATCCCCGCCATGGCGAGGATGGGCACGTACACGGCGAGGAGCCGGGCCTTGAGGCCGTCGAGGCTCCTGAAAGACTTCATGATGCCGTGGCTGTGGCCGAAGGACATGGGGCTGGCCGGAAAGGAGGATGGGGCCCGTGCCGGGCCCTGCCCGGCGCCCATCCTGGGACAGCCCCAATATTCCACAAATGAAATCTATTTTCAATAGAAAATTAGGTGCAAATAAAAAGCCTTAGCGTCCGGAGCTAAGGAAGCGAAAAAGCCTAAAATTGCTGGGTCAATTCCGTGAAGACCGCCCGCCGCGGCCCGTACTGGGACGCGAATTCCCCGATGCCGTCGGCCTCGCGCAGGATGTAGCTGACGTCGAAGAGGTTGTTGGCGCTCACGCGCAGGGTCAGCGGCTTGCCGTCGCCCCAAGGGGCGCAGGACGCGCCCACCGCGGCGTTCCACTGGGCGTAGGCGGGCGAATTCTGCTCGTTGGCGAAACCCGCGGCCAGGCCGCTGCCGTACATCCCGTCCAGGCTCGCGAAGAGGAAGCGCCAATGGTAGGAGCCGCCCCAGGACGCGCTGACCTTCTGGGAGTCCGAGGACGGCGTGTAGTGGTCCGCGGTGTAGGCGAATTCCGCGGGATCGTCGATCAGGTACTCGTTGGAGACGATGTCCTCGACCATGGTCGTCTCGCAGGAGGCGTTGGCGTAGGCGCGCAGGCCCCTGCGGGCGAAATTGAGCTTGAGCTCCGCCCCTTCGCTGTAGCCGTAGGCGTAGTTGAACTGTTCCAGCACCACGGCCTGGCCGAACTGGCCGTCGTCGAGGGTGTCGGTCGAGGCCTTGTAGTAGGTGTCGACGCCCGTGGAGAAGCCGGCGGGCAGGTCCTGGTCCCAACCGACGTCGTAGTAGGTGGCCCGCTCCGGCAGGGCGGGGTCGTCCTGCGGGATCACGGGCTGCTGGGTGGTGTTCTGGAAGAGGGCCAGGTTGCTGGGCGTGGACTGCGCCTGCATGGGCGGGGTGAAGTAGCGCGCCATGCCCGCGTGCAGGGTCGTGCCGTCGAAGGGCTTGTAGGCCAGCGCGACGCGCGGGCTGAGCTGGTTGCCCGTGGTGAACTGGTCCATCTGGTCGAAGCGCAGCCCCACATTCAAGGTCAGGTCCTGGAGCATCCGCCACTCGTCCTGAAGGTAGGCGCCGGCGTTGACGCCCAGCTTCGGGGTGTAGTCGTTCAGCGCCTCGGGGTCCGGGCTGATCGTGCCCCCGGAGTCGGGCAGGACCGTGGCCACGTCGTCGACGTGGGTCTCCTCGGCGCTCAGGTCCAGGCCGACCCGCAGGGTCTGGGCGTCGGTGAGGCGGTCGGAGCCGTCGAACTGCACGCCGCCGAGCAGGCTTTTGCGGCTCACGTCGGAGGCCACGTCGTTGTAGGCCAGGTCCATGGTGACGTCCGGGACGAAGTGGATCGCGGCGTAGCGGGAGTAGACGGACCACTGGGTGTCCACGCGGTCGCCATGGGTCTGCAGGGCCAGGACGCCGAAATAGAACTGGTCGTACTCGTTGTCGTTGATCCGGGTGGAGTCCAGGCTGGCCGGGCCGTAGTCCCCCATGGGCTCGGCGCCGCTGACGTCGGGGATCTGGAACTGCCCCACAAAGGCCCCGGCCATGTAGGTCAGGCGGCTGGAGTCGCCCAACAGGGTGGAAGCGTAGCCGAAAAATTTCTCCTGGGTCGTGCCGTCGTGGATGGGGTCCGCGGTCGGCATGGCGTTCTCAAGGCCCTGCTGGCTCTGCATGTAGCGGCCGGTGAAGAAGTATTGGGTGGAACCCGCATGGCCGCCGACCTGGAAGCTGGGGCTGAGCGTGCCCCAGGTGCCGGCGTAGACGTCGACGTCGCCGCCCTGGTCGAAATCCGCCTTGGTGGTGATGTCGACGACGCCCGCGGTGCGCAGGCCGTATTGGGCCGGCAGGGCGCCGTCCAAGAGGCTCAGCTTGCCCACAAAGCCGGTCTCCAGGACCGGACCCAGCGCGGAGACTCCGTCGGGAAGCTGGATGCCGTTGACCCGGTACTGGACATTGGCGTACTCGTTGCGCACATGGAAGTCGGGGTTGCTGATGGCCGAATCGTAGGACACCCCGGGGGCCTGCAGCAGGACCTTGTCGAGCGGGGTGTTGGCGCCCTGCGGCAGGGCCTGCAGGGCCTTCTGGTCCATGCCGTAGGCCGTGGCGCCGAGCTTGGGCAGCAACCGCATGTCGCGGGCTTCATCCAGCTTCTGGTACTCGGACTTCGCCTGGACCGTGAACTCAGGCATGGCCATGGCCGAAGCTGGTTTCGAGGCGGCCGCTGCACCGGCGGTGCCGGACAGGGAGCGGGCCGAGAGGGTGTTGGATGAGCCGTCCAGGGAGGCGGCCTGGCCCTGCTCCCCTGCCCAAATCAGGGTGGACTGTCCCAAAGCAAAGGCCGTAGCTGCTGAAAAAACGGCCGCCAAACGCGCGAAACGGGTCACAAAGGCTCCTAGATAAGATCATGATTTTGATTTGCAATGTCAAAATAGTCTATTCAATACAAATTAGTCAAGTATGAAATGAAACAGATCCTAAAAAAAACTCCCCTGCGATGGCCTTTACCGCCGGAGGGGCTTCGCCTGATCCATTCAGGCTTTGACCGCCTTCAAAATCCTTTGGCCCGGGAAACAGGCTTCCCAAAAAGGCGGCTGCACGGCCGTCACCGCCATCCCCTCCTCTTCGAAGACACGGTGATAGTGGTCCGTGAAGAGGAGGTCGGATATCAGGGCGACCCCCCCGGGTTTCAGCACCCTGGCGATTTCGCGGCAGGCCTTGTCGCGGCCCTCCTTGGACGGGATGTTGTGGATGCAGAGGTTCGACAGCACCACGTCGAAGCTGGCGTCCGCGAAGCTCATGCGCCGCGCGTCCTCGTCCTTGATCTCGATCCTGTTGAGGACCCCCTCGAGCACCGCGTTCCTCATGGTGGCGGCGTGGGAATTGTTCAGCATGTCGTCGGCGCTCCAGATGTCGATGCCCACGCTCGTCCCGCGGGTGAGCTTCTTGGCCGCCCCAATCATCAGCAGGCCCCTTCCGGTGCCCACGTCGAGCACGCGCTCGTCGCCCGTCCAGTCGATCATGGCGAGCATCCTGTCGCGGCGGAGGAACTTGCCCCGTTGGACGTAGAAGATCCAGACGGCGGCCTCGGCGCACATGAGCAGGCCGCACAACAAAAGGGTGTAACCCGCAAGTCTCAAAAAAATCCCGGGAGACGCCGTCAACCAGGATGCGCCGCCCAGGGTCACCGCCAGAAAAAGCCCCAGCCTGTACGGCGAACCGTCCCATCCGTATTTCGGTGTACCCTTGGAATCCTCCATGGGAGCCTCCAAGTCCAATATCCCCACCTAAGACTATTTTAAGCGATCCGCCGCGTCCGCGCCCGCAAACTATTCCAGGCTCCGCCCGCGGACTTCCTTTTTTGGGCAGTGGGTCCGGAAAAACGCCTGCCCTTGCTTGACGAAGAGCCTGCTTGGGCCGCGGCACGCCCGGACCGTGATCCGGGTCCGCGGGCGCTGCCCGGCTCCCGCCCTTCCCTCCCCGCGCAGGTCCGCCCAGCGAAGTTGCCCGGCGGCGATGTCAAAGGCCTGATAGCCCCAGGGAATCCCCCGTGTTAAAGTTGCGCATCCCAGGGTCCGCACACACAACGGAATATATCGGAGAACAGCGATGAGTGAAATATCCGCCAAGGCATTTGCTTGGGACGACGCGGAATGCGGAACCGCTCACGCCTATTTGCTGCCGAAATTGGCCAAAATCATCGAGTCGGTGCGTAGCCCGGACGGCGACAAAAAGATTTTCGACCTCGGCTGCGGCAACGGGAGCGTCGCCGCCTGGCTCGCCCAAAAGGGATGGAACGTGTCGGGCGTGGACCTGAGCGAGGAGGGCATCGCCCGGGCGCGCGCGGCCTACCCCCATTTGGACCTGCAGCTGGGGTCGGCTTATGACCCTTTGGAAAACAAGTACGGCCGTTTTGACGTGGTGCTGAGCCTGGAAGTCATCGAGCACCTCTATGACCCGAGGGCCTTCGCAAAAAATTGCTACGAGCTGACGCTTCCCGGAGGGACGGCGATCCTGTCCACCCCCTTCCACGGCTACTTCAAGAACCTCGCCATCGCGATCTCCGGGAAATCGGACAGCCATTTCACGGCCCTGTGGGACAACGGGCACATCAAGTTTTGGTCCGAGAACACGCTGGGCGCCCTGCTTGCGGAGACCGGTTTCACGGACATAGAATTCCACCGGGTGGGGCGCCTGCCGCTCCTGGCGAAATCAATGATCGCCGTCGCGAAACGGCCGCTCCGGGACGGCAAGGCCTAGGCTCCCAGGGGGCGCCGCCGTCCAGCGGGCGGCCATGGACCTCAACCCTTGCGGATAAAATTGGAACGCACGAACGGCGCCCGCCGGAAGCCTCCCCCTGATTATTCCAAGGTCCAATTGATGGGCAGGCGCAAGGTGCAGGGGAAGGGCTGCCCGGCGGCGTCGATGCAGGGGCTGAACCGGGCCTGCCGGAGTTTTTCCAGCGTTTTGTCGTTCAAAAGCGGGTCGCTTCCCTGCAGCAGCTTCACGTCCCTCACGACCCCCTGGGTGTCGATCGAGACCTGGACCACCACCAGGCCGGTGATGTTCTTGTAGCGGGCCTCCTGCGGGTAGTCGTCCTCCGTGATCATGCCGTCCGTCCACTGCGGCTTCTGCACGGACTGGGCCGAGGAGGCCCATTCGCTGGGGCAGGGCGGGGGGCAGGGCGGGGCCACCTCGCCCTCCTCCTCCGCCGGCTTGGCCACGGCTTTGAGCGGGGGCGGCAGGGGGCGCGGAGCCAGCCTGCGGACGTCGCCCACATACCATTCCTCCGGCGGCTTGGGCACGTAGGTCCCCATGTGGGGCGGCAAGGGCATGAGGCTGGAGCGGCTCAGGTCTATGTCCATGGCGTCGAAGTGGCTGCGCTGCCAGGCCATCCAGCCGTAGCCGCCGCCGTAGCACACGGCGTGGGCGGCGATGGAAAGGATGACGGCCCCCCTGAAGTCCAGCTTCATGTCACTGCTTGTCCATGGCCAGGGCGCAGCGCTCGATGCCCGCGGATTTGACCGTGTCCAGCACCGCCGCGACCTGGCCGTAGGTGAGGTCCTTGTCGGCCTTGATCAGGACCTTCACGTTGCGGTTGAGCCGGACCTCGTTCTCCAGGTTGGCCTTGAGCCCCGCCATGTCCACGGACAGCTTCATCAGCCGCATCTGGCCGCCCTTGCCCACGACCACGGTGAGGGCCGGGGTGGGCGGCATCTCCACCGTCGCGGCCTTGGGCAGGGTCACCTTCAGGCCCTGTTCGGTCACGAAGGTCGCCGTGACCATGAAGATGATCAGCAGGACCAGCGTGATGTCCACCAGGGGCGTCACGTTGATGCCCTGGACCAGGTCGTCGTCTCCGCCGCCGCTTTGCATAGGGACCCCCTTATTTCTCGGACTTGAGGTATGCCAGCAGGACGCCGCGCAGGCTCTCGGTGTTGGCCTGCATCTGCTTCAGGCGGGACACGAAGTAGTTGTTCGCCACCACGGCCGGGATGGCCACCAGGATGCCGAAGGCGGTGGCCACGAGGGCCGAGGAGATGCCGGCCATGACCACGGCCACGCCGCTCTGGCCGCTGGCGGCCAGGTCGTTGAAGGCCTTGATGATGCCCAGCACGGTGCCGAAAAGGCCGATGAAGGGGGCGTTGTTCCCCAGGGTGCTCAGCACGATGAGGCGCTTGTCCAGCTTCAGGCGCTCGCGCAGCCAGCGGGAGGCCATGACCTCCTCCACCGAGGCGGGCCCCTTGGGGAAGTTGCGCAGGCCCTCCAGGGCCACCCGCGCCTCCACCCTCGGGCTGGCCTCGGCGAGCTCCGCCGCGCCTTTGACGTCATGGGCCTCCAGCTTGGCGGCCAGCCCGTCCATCAGCTCCGCGAGGTCGCCGCGCTGGGCGCTGAAGGCGCGCCAACGGTCGACCATGACGGCCAGCGACAGGACGCTGGCGGCCAGGAGTATGTAAAGCACCCAGATGTCGCCGAAAAGCGCGATTTTCAGGAACAGGTCAATCATGGTGTCTCCAGAATCGGATTCCGCGTCAAGGAAGGGAGCTAAACTAGTCTAATTGAAATTTATTTTCAACTACTTTCCGCCCCAAAGCAAGGGGGCCCCCATCGCATAGACGACTGGAGGCCCCCCAAGGTCCCAAAAAAACCTCTGTCCCTACTTCTTTTTCTTGCCCTTGCCGGTCTTGGACTTGCCCTTCTTGCTTTCGATGGCGTGCTGGGCGGCCGCCAGGCGGGCGATGGGGACCCGGTAGGGCGAGCAGGACACGTAGTCCATGCCCAATCCCGCGCAGAACTTCACGCTCTTGGCCTCGCCGCCGTGCTCGCCGCAGATGCCGATCTTGAGCTTCTTGCGGGTGGAGCGCCCGAGCTGGATTCCCATCTTCACCAGGGCGCCGACGCCGGACTGGTCCAGGCTCTGGAAGGGGTCGTCCTTGAAGATGCCGTAGCCCCCTTCCTTCTCGCTGCGGACGTAGTCGGGCAGGAAGCGCCCGGCGTCGTCGCGGCTCAGGCCCAGCGTCATCTGGGTCAGGTCGTTGGTGCCGAAGCTGAAGAACTCGGCGGTCTCGGCGATCTTGTCCGCCAGCAGGGCCGCCCGGGGGATCTCGATCATGGTGCCCACCAGGTACTCCAGCTTGACGCCGGCGGCCTTGATGAGCGGGTCGGCCACCGCGCGCACCTGGGCCGCGAGGAGGCTGAACTCCTTGGGGTCCATGGTCAGCGGGATCATGATCTCGGGCCGCACTCCCGCGCCCAGCTTGGCGTTGTCCAGGGCCGCCAGGATGATCGCCTGCACCTGCATCTCGAGGATCTCGGGGTAGGTGATGCACAGGCGGCAGCCGCGGTGGCCCAGCATGGGGTTGGACTCGTGCAGCTGCTCGCAGCGGTGGCGGATGGCGTCGGCCGAAAGCCCCGTGATCTTGCTCAGCTTCTCCACGCCCGCGTCGTCCTTGGGCGTGAACTCGTGCAGGGGCGGGTCGATCAGGCGGATGGTCACCGGCTTGCCGGCCATGGCCTTGAACAGCCCGAAGAAATCCTCGCGCTGGAAGGGCAGCAGCTTGGCCAGGGCCTTCTTGCGGGCCTCCAGGCTCTCGGCCACGATCATCTCCTGGATGGCCAGGCGGCGCTCCTCGGTGTCGAAGAACATGTGCTCGGTGCGGCACAGGCCGATGCCTTCCGCGCCCATGCGCACCGCGTTCTCGGCGTCATAGGGCGTGTCGGCGTTGGTGCGCACCTTGATGGTCCTGACCTCGTCCGCCCACTTCAGCAGCTCGTGGTAGGCGGCCGGCAGCTCCGGCTTCTGCAGGGGCAGCTCGCCGAGGTAGATCTCGCCGGTGGAGCCGTCCAGGGTGACGAAGTCCCCCTGCTTGACCGTCCTTCCGCCCAGGCTCATGGTCCCGGCTTCGGTGTCGATGTTGAGGGCCTCGCAGCCCACGATGCAGCACTTGCCCCAGCCGCGGGCCACCACGGCCGCGTGGCTGGTCTTGCCGCCCGTGGCCGTCAGGATCCCGGCGGCGGCGTGCATGCCGCCCACGTCCTCGGGGCTCGTCTCTTTCCTGACCAGGATCACCTTCGCGCCCTGGGAGGCCTGCTTCTCGGCCTCCTCGGCGGTGAAGACCACCTTGCCGGCGGCCGCGCCGGGCACGGCGTTGATGCCCGCCCCCAGGCGCGCCGAGGCCAGGCCCTTCTTGTCGGCCTTGGGGCTGATGACGGGGTAGAAGAGGCGCTCGATGTCGTCGGAGCCGATGCGTCCGATCGCCTCCTCCTTGGTGATGAGCTTCTCCTTGACCATGTCCACGGCGATCTGGAAGGTGGCCGCCGGGCTGCGCTTGCCGGTGCGGCACTGCAGCATGTACAGCTTGCCGTCCTCGACCGTGAACTCGAGGTCCTGCATCTCCTTGTAGTGCTTCTCCAGGGTGCGGCGGACCTTGACCAGCTCCTTGTAGGCCTTGGGCAGCTTGGTCTCGAGCTCGATGAGCTTCATGGGCGTGCGGATGCCCGCCACCACGTCCTCACCCTGGGCGTTGATCAGGCAGTCGCCGTAGAAGACGTCCTCGCCGGTGTTGGGGTCGCGGGTGAAGCAGACGCCGGTGCCGGAGTTGTCGCCCTTGTTGCCGAAGACCATCTGCACGATGTTGACGCCCGTGCCCTTGAGGTCGGTGATCTTCTCCACGCGGCGGTAGATGACGGCCTTCTCGGCCTCCCAGCTGCCGAAGACGGCCTTGACCGCGCCCCACAGCTGCTCGAGCGGGTCCTGGGGGAAGGACTTCCCCTTCATGTTGGCCCGGTAGAACTCCTTGTACTCCTCCACCAGGCCCTTGAGGTCGTCGGCCGTAAGGTCGGTGTCGCTCTTGACCCCGCGGTGCTCCTTGAGGGCGTGCAGCTTCTCCTCCAGGGGCTCCTTGCTCAGGCCCATGGCCGTGGTGCTGTACATCTGGATGAAGCGGCGGTAGCTGTCGTAGGCGAAGCGCGGGTTCTTGGTGATCTTGGCCAGGCCCTCGACCGAACGGTCGTTGAGGCCCAGGTTCAGGATGGTCTCCATCATGCCGGGCATGGAACGCGCGGCGCCCGAGCGCACCGACACCAGCAGGGGGTCCTTGTCGTCGCCCAGCTTCTTGCCGGTCTCCTTCTCGAGCTTCCTCACGTAGCTGACGACCTGCTCCTCGAAGCCCGCGGGGAACTTCTTGCCCTGGCGGTAGTATTCGGAGCAGGCGTCGATGGTGATGGTGAAGCCGGCCGGGACGGGCAGGCCGATCTCGACCATCTCGTGCAGGCCCAGGCCCTTGCCGCCGAGGATGTCCTTGCTCATCCCGACGCCCTCGGAGCCGGACTTGGTCCCGAAGAAGTACACCCACTTGGACTTGCCCGATCTGTTCTTGCTGTTCTTGCCCATGCTCAGGTCTCCTATGATAAAAAAGGCCGTCTGACGAAGGCCCGATCCGAATTGCGTCCTAGCGTTTCACGAGCTTCCTGAAATCGGCGATCAGCCCGATGGTGCGCGCCATCTGGGCCAGCAGCGACAGGCGGTTCACGCGCACCGAGGGGTCCTCGGCCATCACCAGCACGTCGTTGAAGAAGGCGTCGATGGGGTTGCGCAGGGCGGCCATGGCCTCGAAGGCCTGCACATAGGCGCCCTGGCCGCAGTGGCGTTCGATGACCGGCCGGGCCGCCAGGTAGCGCTCCCACAGGGTCTTCTCGGGGCCTTCGGCGAGCAGGTCCTCCCGCACGGGCCGCGTCTCGCCGGCCTTGTCGAGGATGTTGGTGACCCGGCTGAAGGCCTGTACGGCCAGCGGGAAGCCGTCCGTGTCCATGACCCGGCGCAGGGCCTCGGCCCGGAGGAAGGCCTCGGCCACCCATTCGGAGCGCGAGGACGACACGGCCGACACCAGCGAGCTTTCGTAGCCGGCCTCCGACAGGGCGTTCTCCAGGCGGGCCCTGAAGAAGTCCATGAGCTGGGTCCGGTGCTCCGCGGCGGGCGCGCTGAAGCGCCCGGCCGGGTAGAGGTGGATGGCGGCCTCGGCCAGGTCGCTCAGCGACAGGGGCGTTCCCAGGGCGTTGACCTTGAGCAGGGTCACCACGCCGCTGGCCTTGCGCCGCAGGGCGTAGGGGTCCTGGCTGCCGCTGGGGATGAGCCCGATGCCGAAGCTGCCCACCAGCTCGTCCATCTTGTCGGCCAGGGCCACGCAGCGCCCCGCCGGGCTGAGGGGCGGCTCGTCCCCGGCGAAACGGGGGCGGTAGTGTTCCGCGATGGCCTGGCTCACGGCCGGGTTCTCCCCGCCCAGGCGGGCGTAGACGCCGCCCATCTCGCCCTGCAGGCTGGTGAACTCCTTTTCGCCGACCATGAGCGTGACCAGGTCGCTCTTGCAAAGCCGCGCGGCGCGGGACGCGTCGGCCTTGGCCTCCGGGGCCAGGCGCTCGGCGATCCAGCCGGCCAGGGACTCCAGGCGCTCCACGCGCTCGTACACGCTGCCCAGCTTCTCGTGCCAGACGACGGCCTCCAGGTCCTCGCGGCGCTGCTCCAGGGAGCTCTTCTGGTCCTCGGTGTAGAAGAACTTGGCGTCCTCGAGCCGGGCCCGCACCACGCGCGCGTTGCCTTCTCGGATGGCGGCCAGGTTCCTCTCGATGCCGTTGGTGGTGGCCAGGAACACCGGCGCCAGGGAGCCGTCCTCGCGCTCCACGGCGAAGGCGAACTGGTGCTCGCGCAGGACCTTGACGATCACGGACTTGGGCAGGACCAGGTAGGCCGGGTCGAATTCCCCGGCGAACGCGAAGGGCTTCTCCAGGAGGTTGGCCACCACGTCCAGCAGCTCCTCGTCGCGCACCAGGCGGCCGAACTTCTTGGCGGCCTTCTCCAACTGCGCCAGGAGCTCCTCGCGCCGGGGCTTGAGACCCAGCACGACGTGGGCGCGGGCCAGCTTCTTTTCGTATTCCAAGGCGTCCTTGAGCTGGATCGGGGACGGCGCCAGGAAACGGTGCCCCTGCGTGAAGGCCCCGCTGCGGAGGTGCTCCACGCCGAATTTCAGCGTGCGCGTCCCGTACAGGGCGCAAAGCCAGCTGATGGGGCGGGCGAAGCGCAGGGGGCCGCCCTCGCCCCAACGCATGCTCTTGGGGAAGGCCAGCTTCTGCGGCAGCTGCGGCAGCCAGGCCTCCAGCAGCTCGACGGTGTAGCGGCCGGCCTGCTGGACATGGGCGAAGACGTAGTCGCCCTTGGGGGTGGTCTTCACGACCAGGTCCGCCACCTCGACGCCCCTGCCCTTGGCGAAGCCGGCGGCCACCTGGGTCGGCTGGCCGTCCGGCCCGTAGGCCGCCTTGACCGGCGGGCCGATCACTTCCTCGCTGCGGTCCTCCTGGCGTTCCTGCAGGTCTGCCACCATGAGCGCCAGGCGCCGGGGCGTGCCTTCGCAGCGCAGGGCGCCGTGGGTCAGGCGGTGCTCCTCGAAGAAGGCCAGGGCCGCGGCCCGCATCTGCTCCAGGGCCGGGCCGATGTAGGACGCCGGGATCTCCTCGGCGCCGATCTCGAACAGCAGGTTCTTGCTCACGCGCCCCCCTGCTTCAGCAGGGGATGGCCGAGCTCTTCTCGCAGCTTCAGGTAGGCCACCGCGGTCTTGCGGGCCAGGCCGCGCACCCGGCCGATGTAGCCGGTCCGCTGGGTCACGCTGATGGCGCCGCGGGCGTCGAGCAGGTTGAATGCGTGGCTGGCCTTGATCACGAAATCGTAGGCCGGCAGGACCAGGCCCAGCTCGATGAGGCGGCGGGCCTCGGCCTCATGGTTCTCGAAGTCCTTGAACAGGACGGCGGTCTCGGCGGCCTCGAAGTTGTAGCGGCTGAACTGGCGCTCGTTCTCCCTGAAGACCTCGGCGTAGCCGACGCCCGAGCCGTAGGCCATGTCCCAGAAGCTGTCGGCCTTCTGCAGGTACATGGCCAGGCGCTCCAGGCCGTAGGTGATCTCGCCGGAGATGGGCTTGAGCTCCACCCCGCCCACCTGCTGGAAGTAGGTGAACTGGGTGATCTCCAGCCCGTCGAGCCAGACCTGCCATCCCAGGCCGCTGGCGCCCAGGGTGGGGGACTCCCAGTCGTCCTCCAAAAACCGTATGTCGTGCTCCTTGGCCGAAATCCCCAGCTCCCCCAGGCTTTCGAGGTAGAGGTCCATGATGTCGTTGGGGCAGGGCTTCAGGATGACCTGGAACTGGTGGAACATCTGGGTGCGGTTCGGGTTCTGGCCGTAGCGGCCGTCGCGCGGGCGGCGGCTGGGTTCGACATAGGCGGCCTTCCAGGGCTCCGGGCCGAGGCTTCTCAAGAACGTGTTGGGATTGAAGGTGCCAGCGCCCTTTTCCAGGTCATAGGGCTGGGCGATGACGCAGCCGTGCCCGGCCCAGAACTTCTGCAGCGCCAGGATGATGTCCTGGAAACTGTGGTTGGGCGCAGGTTTGGGCCTGGGCTTGGAGCCCGGTTTCGGCTTGCGTTTGGGGGCGGATTTCGGGGGCATGGCTGGTGAGCCGGAAGTAGGGGCCTGGAAAGGGAGACGATAATAGCAAAGGCCTAGGGCCAAGAAAACCCCTTTTAGGGCCGGGAAATAACCGTTCCCCAAGGCCAGGGATGGCACCCGCGCGGACGCTATTGCGCGCTTTCGAAGGGCGGGCATTGCGCAAATTGGGCCGGGAAACTAAAATGGCGGCCCTTTTCGATCTACCCACCCGACCCTGAGGTTTCCGTGGCCCAGACCTTGTCCCCCCTCCAAGAAGAGCGCCTGAAGTACGCACCCAAACTTCCCGCCGTCCTGCGCGGCAAGGGCAAGAAGACCGCCCTCAAGACCGGCAAGGCCTCCAAGAGCGCCTCGGATTCGGCCGCGATCAAAAAGCTGTTCCCCAACACCTACGGCCAGGGCGAGGTGCGCTTTGTGGAGGGAAAGGGGGCGCTCAGGACCGAGGCCATGAAGGTGGGGGTGGTCCTCTCCGGGGGCCAGGCGCCGGGCGGGCACAACGTCCTCAGCGGGCTCTTCGACGCCCTGCAGGCGCTCAACCCCAAGAACAAGCTCATTGGATTCCTGGGCGGGCCCAGCGGCATCACGGACAAGCGCACCGTGGAGCTCAACGCCAAGCTGATCGACGCCTACCGCAACACCGGCGGCTTCGACATCATCGGCTCCGGGCGCACCAAGCTGGAGACGCAGGAGCAGTTCGACGCCTGCGCCGCCAACATGAAGGCGCTGGGCGTGGGGACCCTGGTGGTGGTCGGCGGCGACGACAGCAACACCAACGCGGCCGTGCTGGCGGAATACTTCGCCGCCAACGGCATGGGCCTGCAGGTCATCGGCTGCCCCAAGACCATCGACGGCGACCTGAAGACCGAGGAGATCGAGATCAGCTTCGGCTTCGACACCGCCACCAAGACCTACGGCGAGCTGATCGGCAACGTGGAGCGCGACTGCCTCAGCGCCAAGAAATACTGGCACTTCATCAAGCTGATGGGACGCAGCGCCAGCCACATCGCCCTGGAATGCGCGCTGAAGACCCGGCCCAACGTGGCCCTCATCAGCGAGGAGATCGCCGCCAAGAAGCAGACCCTGTCCCAGATCGCCGAGGAGATCGCCGCCGCGGTGGCCGCGCGCGCGGCGCAGGGGAAGAACTACGGCGTGGTCCTGGTGCCGGAGGGCCTGGTGGAGTTCGTGCCCGAGATCAAGGCGCTCATCCACGAGCTCAACGACCTGGTGGCCAAGGAGGCCGTGGTCTTCAATTCCCTGCAGGGCTCCGACGGGCGCATCGACTTCGTGCTGGGCCGCCTGGGCGCGCTGAGCAAGATGGCCTTCAGCAGCCTGCCCCGCGACATCCAGGCCCAGATGCTGGACGAACGCGACCCCCACGGCAACGTGCAGGTCAGCCGCATCGAGACCGAGAAGCTGCTGATGGCCATGGTGTCGGAGAAGCTGGCCTCGATGAAACGCGAGGGCCGCAGCGTCGCCAAGTTCAGCCCGGTGGGCCACTTCTTCGGCTACGAGGGCCGCTGCGCCTTTCCCAGCAATTTCGACTCGGACTATTGCTACGCCCTGGGCTACAACGCCGCCTTCCTGGCCGCCTCCGGCCTGACGGGCGTGATGAGCACGGTCTCGAAGCTGACCAGGCCCGCCAAGCAGTGGGACTGCGGCGGCGTCCCCATCACCGGCCTCATGAACATCGAGCGCCGGCACGGGGCCGACAAGCCGGTGATCAAGAAGGCGCTGGTGGAGCTCAACGGCAAGCCCTTCAAGGCCTTCGCCAAGCAGCGGGCCGCCTGGGCGGTCGAGGACGCCTACCTCTTCCCGGGTGCCATCCAGTACTGGGGCCCCGCTGAAGTCGCGGACCAGATCACGGACACCTTGGCGCTGGAGTCGAAGCAATAGGATGAGGCCCAAAAAATGCCCGGCGGCGCCGACGAGGCGCCGCCGCCATGGTACCTAATAAAACGTTTGTTTAGGCCGCTTCAAATTTGGACACCAACGCGGGATAGCGGCTCAAAAAACGCAGCAGTTTTGTCACGGGTCCATCCGGCGAGCGGCGCCCTTGCTCATAAGAGCGTATGGTCTCGACGCTGACACCCAACACTTGGGCCAGTTTGGCCCTATCCAAACCCAGGACTTTGCGGACTTCCCGGATTTCTTTGGGCTTAGCCGGCACCACTACCCTGACGACCTTGAAACGCTTCGGATCCAGTTTGCCGGTCCGCTCATACTTCGTGAGGTCTTGTGCCACCTGTTTCACATAGATCGGGGTCAATCCGAGAATCATCTTGCTTTTAAAACGGCGCATGGCCACACCCCTTAGTCAAAAAGCCGAGCGTAATAGTCCAAGTCCGGCTGTTTCAAGTCTCCTTGGACCACGGCGACGATAGCGACACGCTGATTCTCATATCGAAGCAACAAACATTCGTAAATTGCGGAGCCGATCTTCAGCCGACCCAATTTCAACCGCTTACCGATCGACCTCCATGTTTTGGAGTCCCGGCAATTCGGATCATTGGAATAGGCATCTTGTATCGCTTTCCTGACGTCCAGATTCTTTTCTAAGAAGCGGCCCACTCTTTCGGGTTCGATGTATTCGAGGCTGTCTCCAGGCGTCATCAGCCTTTCTCCTCTCAAAGTATAAGGTACATCGTACCTAAACGCAAGAGCCACCCAAAAAACGCAAAAAAGCCCGACAAAGCGGATGCTTCCCTGCTTTGTCGGGCTGACTATTGCCAAATTATGCCGGAAATTCTGGTCTGTCAAATAGGAATGCCCAGGCGCCAAGGGCCGCCTGCCCTGCACGATATTCCGGACAGCCAAGTGGCCGCCCACCGTTAGATCGGCGACCTCATGGCCGCCGGGTGGCCAGAAGCTCGTCCAGTTGCGCGAAGGTCTCGGCCATCCCGTCCTCCATGCCCCCCATCCCGGCGATGGCGGCGTCGAGGGCCTCCTTCGAGGGATGGAGCTCGTGCATGGCCAGCAGCGTCTCGCCGCCTTTTTCCTCGAAGGTCACCGTGGTGACGGCCCCGTCCGCGCTTTCCTCATTGGTCCAGACCAGGCGCGAATACGGCATCACTTCGATGTACCTGCCGAAGAAGGCCATGGTCTTCGAGCCGGCGTGGCCGAACTCGAAACGGTAGCCGCCCCCGACGCGAAGATCCACCTCGCAGGAAAGCAGGACCAATCCCGTCGACTTCGGCGCCCACCACAGCTTGAGCAGTTCGGGCTTGGTCCAGGCCTCGAACACGATGCGCGCCGGGCCCTTGAAGATTCGCGTAATGACCAGCTCTCGGTCGGACCTCCGCTCCGCGGTTGTGCGGTTCTTCCTGGAAGCGGCTTCACCCTCGTTTCTTGCGTCCATCGGCCTTCTCCTTTCGTTTCAGGTCCTCGACAAGCCTGTCCAGCTCGTCGAAGCGCGCGTCCCAGAGCTTGCGGTAGCCTTCGATCCATGCCGCCTCTTCTTCCAGCCGGCGCGGGCCGAGCCTGCAGGTCCGCACGCGCCCGACCTTCTCCGTGGTGACCAGCCCCGACCGCTCCAGGACGCCGACGTGCTTCTTCATGCCCGTGAGGGTCATGCGGAACTTCCTGGAAAGGTCCGTGATCGAGGCGTCCGAACGCCCAAGCTGCTCCAGGACGCCGCGCCGGGTGGCGTCGGAGAGCGCGGTGAACGAGGCATCGAAACGGGTCCGGCTATACTGAACCATATGGTTCAGTATATACCACAAAGACGGACGGAATGCAAGGTCCCGACGCGGATCCAATCGCCCCCCCGATCCCCGGCTCCAATTTCGCGCCGAAGCCGTGCATTCGGCACCAGGACCTTAATTATTGGTAGGTCTATCCTTTCGCCCTAGCGCGACCAAGCTAGGTTCAGCGAATGATCTCGTCGAGTCCGTCCAAAATGTGGTCCAATCCTTCGGCTTCCAATCGTCCCAATTTATTCGATAGGCGCTCAACTGAAAGAACCCTGATCCGGCTGGTTTCCACCCAGGAACGCTTAGCCAGGCGCACCGAACGGATTTCATGGGTGAGGGGATATCCTGCCACCGGTTCCTGGCTGGTCAAACCATGGCGATGACCGTCCCTGAGCGTTGATTGAAGATATCCCGGCGGACCACCAACACGGGGCGTTTCACGGACTGTTCGCGGCCCCGCGCCGGTTCCAAGTCCGCCCAAATTAGGTCGCCCCTTAGTATTCGGGCCATGATTTCAAATCTTCGCCAAGACCAAAATCCGCCAGGCGAGCTTCAGCCTTGGGATCAAGTTTGGCGAGTTCACGGGCCAGACGATGGCGACCATGCGAACCCAAATGCCCCCGGATAGCCTCCTGGACGGCCTGGCTCCGGCTTCCGAAAGTACGGCTTCCCACAAAGTCATCTAATTGGGCCAAGAGGCCCTTGTCCAGAGAAATGGCGATTTTGGCGCTGGCCATAGCAGTCCTCGGTGTGATACTTGGTATGACAATGGTATGACCAAATAACCGTAATTCCTGTCGAACCGAAAATCATTGGCCGACCAGATCGCGTCCCCAGCGGAATCAAATGGGATTGATCCGGGGACTCAGGTCATTTTATCACCCGACCCATTCGGCCCGGGCTTAACCCACCGTCCCCAGTTCCAATTTCGCGCCGAAGCCCGCCTTCACCGCCGCGGCCAGGGCGGCGTGCTCCTTTTGGGCCAGGGCGGGGTCCTCCCGGATCAGCGCGTCGGCCGCCTTGCGCGCGGCCGCCACCAGGCCCTGGTCCTTGACCAGGTCGGCGTGGCGCAATTCGGGCAGGCCGCTCTGGCGCGTGCCCAGGACCTCGCCCGGGCCGCGCAGGCGCATATCCTCCTCCGCGATCACGAAGCCGTCGTTGGTGGAGGCCATGACCTCCAGGCGCCGGCGGCCCTCCTCGGTGGAGGGGTCCCCGACCAGGAAGCAGTAGCTCTGGGCGGCGCCCCGGCCCACGCGGCCGCGCAACTGGTGCAGCTGGGCCAGGCCGAAGCGGTCCGCGTCCTCGATGACCATGACGCTGGCGTTGGGCACGTCCACGCCCACCTCCACCACGGTGGTGGAGCACAGGATCGGCGAACGGCCGGAGGTGAAGGCCTCCATGACCGCCTCCTTCTCCTCGGGCTTGAGCCGGCCGTGCAGGAGCTGGACGTCCAGGCCCGGAAAGACCTCCGCCCTGAGTTCCTCCACCCGGCTGGTGGCCGCCTTCCATTCGCTCTTGTCGCTTTCGTCCACCAGGGGGACGACCACATAGGCCTGGCGGCCCTGGGCGACCTGTTGGCGGGCCAGTTCCCAGACCTCCTCGAGGTCGTCCTCCCGGACCCATCGGGTCTTCACCGGGCTGCGTCCGGGCGGGAGGCCGTCCAGGACGCTCACGTCCAGGTCGCCGTACACGGTCATGGCCAGGGTGCGCGGGATGGGCGTGGCGGTCATCACCAGGGAATGCGGCTCGTCGCTGCGGCCCTCGGCCCGGGCCTTTTTGGACAAGGTCAGGCGCTGCATCACCCCGAAACGGTGCTGCTCGTCCACCACGGCGAGGCCCAGGTGCCCGAAGCTCACGCCCTCCTGGATCAGGGCCTGGGTGCCCACCGCGACCAAGGGGCGGCCGCTGACCAGGTGTTCCATCACTTCCCGCCTGCCCTTGCCCTTCTGGGCCTGGGTCAGGCTGAGCACCTCCACGCCCAGGGGCTCCAGCATCCGGCGCAGGGACCTCAAATGCTGCTCCGCCAGGATCTCGGTGGGCGCCATCATGGCCCCTTGCCAGCCCTCCCCCACGGCCGCGGCCAGGCACAGCGCCGCCAGCACGGTCTTGCCCGCGCCGACGTCGCCCTGGATCAGGCGCCGCATCGGGATGTGGCGACCCAGGTCGGCCTTCAGCTCCTTCCACACCCGCGCCTGGGCGGCGGTCAGCTCGAAGGGGAGCGCCTTCAGCAGGCGCTGGGGCAGGTCCCCGCCGGCCAGGGAGGGCGCGTGCGCGTCCTGGTCCCGGCGTTTTTTCTGGACCAGGGCCAGGGACAGGAGAAAAAGCTCCTGGAAGGCCATCCTGCGCCGCGCCGGCTCCATGGCCGCGTGGTCCGGGGGGAAATGCAGGGCTTCCAGGGCCCCGGCCAGGGGCGCCAGGCCCTGCTCCCGCCGCAGGGCCTCGGGCAGGGGGTCCTCGAAGGCCTTCAGCGCGGGCAGGCTCTGCCAGACCGCCGAGCGGAAAACCCGCTGGCTGAGCTCCTTGTTCAGGGAATAGAGCGGCACCACGCGTCCGGTGTGCACCAGGGCCTCTTCCCCTCCCTCGGGAAGGACCTCGGCCTCCGGGTTCTGCATCTGCCAGCGCAGGCCGCGCCTCTGGACCTTGCCCGAGAGCACCACCAGGGCGCCGGCCGTGAAACGGCGCTGCTGGAAGGGCTGGTTGAAGTAGGTCACGCTCAGCGTGCCCGTGGGGTCGTGCGCCGCCACCTCGGTGATGGTCAGCCGCCCCCGCACCCTGAAGTTGACGCTGGAGAGCACACGCGCCTGCACGGTCGCGATCTCGCCCTCCTGCAGCATGCTGATCGTCTTCATGCGGCTGCGGTCCTGCCAGGCCCGCGGCGTGTACAAGAGCAGGTCCCCGACCGTCTGTATCCCCAGCCCCCGCAAAGCCGCCGCGCGCTTTGGCCCCAGTGAGCTCAGCCGTGTCACCGGGTCCGAAGGCAGGAGGGCCATGGGCGGGGAAACGGCGGCCGGCGCCCTCCTGGCCCCCGCCCCGGCCTCCAAGGCCGGCGGCCGGGCTTTAGGCCCCGCCCCCGGGTCGGCCTGTGCCGCCCCTTCTTTCGTGTTTTTGATTTTGCTCAGCGTCTCTGAGACGATTTTCTTCCTGGCATCCGAAGTCTTTGAACCATATCCGGCGAACAAGGGACCCAGCTCAGGCATCCACCGCGAGACATAGGCTTCCAGCCCGCCGGTGACCGCCTTGTCGAGGCAGCCCTGCTTCAGCTCCAGGGCCAGCGGCTTGAGCAGGCGCTCCCCCGCGGCTTGCCCCGCCAAGGGGCTTTTGATAAAGTCTTCCCCCATCCGAAATCGTCTCTCCCGCCAGCAAGCGACCAAGGCATCGGTGCCTATGTCCAACCCGGAACTATCCCCCCGCGAACGCAGCTTCCTGGGCAAAATCGCGCACGGGCTGCTGGCCCTGTGGAAGCAGCTGCACAACATCTGGGTCCGCTTCGCCGACTCCAGCCAGCACGCCTGGTGGTTCCCCTTCGTCCTGGCCACCCTGGTGGCATTCGACGCGCTCGTGGTGGTCCTGCCGGGCGACGTGGTGGTCTCGCTGGCCGTGCTGTCGAACCCACGGCGCTGGTTCAGGATCGCCCTGGTTTCCGCCGTCGGAAGCACCCTGGGATCCTTCGCCCTGTACCTGCTCGTCCACCATTTCGGGAGGGAGGGGCTGGACCATCTGGCGTCCAGCGGGCTCTCATTCCCCCGCTGGCAGAACGCCCGGGGCTTCTTCGAGCACTACGGCCTGTTCTCGCTGTCCCTGGGTTCCCTGCTGCCCGGGGGCACCTGGCCGCCCGTGGTCATGGCGGGCCTGAGCGACGACCGCTGGCTGCTGGTGCTGGCGCTGCTGCTGCTGGGGAGGCTGACGCGCTTTTTCGTGCTGAGCTTCGGCGCCCGCGAAGGCTGGGCCATCTTCCAGGCCGTCAAGCAGGAGGCCCACGAACACCGGGAGACTAAGAAATGACCGCGATGGCCTCGATCTCGATCTTGGCTTCGCGCGGCAGCTTGGACACTTCCACGGTGCTCCGCGCCGGGCTCACGCCGCTGAAAAAACGCTCGTAGACTTGGTTCATGTATTTGAAGTCCGTCAAATCCGTCATATAAACCGTCGTTTTCACCACCTGCTCCATCGTCGCCCCGGCCGCCTCGACCACCGCCTTCAGGTTCTCCAGCGCCTTTTCCGTCTCGCGGGCCGCCCCGCCCTGCACCTTGGAGCCCGTCGCGTCCAGGGCGATCTGCCCGGAAACGAACAGCAGCGGCCCCACCTTCACGGCCTGGGAATAGGGGCCCACGGGGGCGGGCGCCAAGGGGCTCAACACGGCTTGTTTGGGCATGGTTTTCCTTTGAGTCAGGCTGAATCGGAGGGGTCGGCGCCCTGTTCACGCTGCGGTCCCGGGCTTTCCTTGGTCGAACGGATCTTCACGCGGCGGTCCCTGCGCTTCACCGAGGTGACGCCCTCCACCTGGTACAGGTTGAGCATCAGGCGCTTGAGGTGCTCGAGGTCGTAGATGGCGACGGTGAAGCGGGCCTGGGCCACGCCGCCGTCCAGGCCGGAGGCCGAGGCCGCCGACAGGTTGCTGGCCTTCCCCCCGGCCGAGGTGGTCCGGGCGATGGCGAGCAGCATGTCGGCCATGAGGTTGGGCCTGTCCCAGGCGGCGACGTCCAGCTCCACGGGCCGCGCCTCCGCGGCCTCGCCCGCCCAGCGAACCTCCACCAGCCGTTCGCTTTTCCGCAGCAGGTCGGCGGCGTTGACGCAGTCCGCCCGGTGGATGCTGACCCCGCGGCCGACCGTCACGTACCCGAGGATCGCGTCGCCCCGCACCGGCGCGCAGCAGCGGGCGAAGGCCACCACCACCCCTCCCAGGCCCCGCACTTCGACGCCCTGGTCGGTGGTGCTGGCCAGCACCTTGGGCTTCTGCGGCTGGGCGGCCGGGACGGGCGCGCCGGGCAGGGCCGGCTGCAGGCGCTCCAGCACGGCCCGCGCCTCGATCTCCTTCAGGCCTATCGCCGCCAGGAGGTCCTCCACCGCGGCGAAGCCGAAGTGCCGGGCCGCCTCCATCATGTGGCTGCTGCGGGCCAGCTCGTTGATCTTGACGCTGTTGCGCTTGAGGAGCTTCTCGAGGATCTCCTGGCCCTTGAGCGCGTCGGCTTCCTTCTCGTAGTGGCGCAGGGCCCGACGGATGCGGTTCTTGGCCTTGCCCGTGCGGGCGTACAGCAGCCAGTCCTTGTTGGGGTGGTGCTGGGGGCTGGTCAGCACCCGCACGATGTCCCCGGATGCCAGCTCCTGCCGCAGGGGCGCCATCTTGCCGTTGACCACGGCCCCGTAGCATTGGTCGCCCACCGTGGAGTGGACGGCGTAGGCGAAGTCGATGACCGTGCCGCCCTTGGGGAGCATCTTCACCTCGCCCTTGGGCGTGAAGATGAAGACCTCCTCGTCGTAGAGGTCGATCTTCAGGTTCTCGACGAACTCCTTGGCGTCGCGGCTTTCCTTCTGCCATTCGACCACGTTCTTCAGGAAGGGCAGGTCGGATACGCCGCCGTGGGCGCGGCTCTTGTACTTCCAGTGGGCGGCGATGCCGCGCTCGGAGATGCGGTGCATGTCCTCCGTGCGCACCTGGATCTCCAGGGGCAGGCCCGCCGGGCCGACCACGGTGGTGTGCAGGCTCTGGTACATGTTGCTCTTGGGGATGGCGATGTAGTCCTTCACCCGCCCCGGCAGCGGCGTCCACAGGGCGTGGATGATGCCCATGGAGGCGTAACAGTCCGGCACCGAGGAGGTGACCACGCGCAGCGCCACCAGGTCGTAGAGCTCCTCGAAGCGCTTGTGGCTGCGCAGTATCTTCTGGTAGATGCTCCAGATGTGCTTGTTGCGGCCGTTGATCTCCGCGGGGATGCCCGCCTCCGCCAGCTTCGCGGCGAGCTTCGAGCGGGCCTCCATGAGGCGGGTGGCGCGGTCGCCCTGGGCGTTGCCGATCTGCGCGGACAGCTCGGCGAACTCGGCCGGGTAGAGCACCGCCATGCATCGGTCCTCCATCTCCCATTTCCACTGGTGGATACCCAGGCGGTTCGCGAGCTGGGCGTACACTTCCAGGGTTTCGGCGGCGATGCGGCGCTGCTTCTCCTCGCGCACGTAGACCAGGGTCCTGATGTTGTGCAGGCGGTCCGCCAATTTGATCAGCAGGACCCGCACGTCCTTGGCCATGGCCACCAGCATTTTCCTGAGGTTCTCGGCCTTGGCCTCGTCGCCGCTGGGGCTCATGCGCACGCTGATCTTGGTGACGCCCTCCACCAGCTGGGCCACCTCGGGGCCGAAGGCGGCCGCCAGCTGCTCCCCCGTGGTGGCGGTGTCCTCCACGACGTCGTGCAGGAGCCCCGCCGCCACCGTGGCGCCGTCGAGCCCTAGGCGGGCCAGTTCCAGGGCGGTGTGGGCGGCGTGGCTGAAGTAGGGGGCCCCGGAGGCGCGCAACTGCCCGCTGTGGGCGGACTGGGCGAAATCGTAGGCCCTCTTCAAAAGGTCTTTTTCGGAATCGGGCCAGGCGGAATCGGCCATGGCCAGGATTTCATCCAGGCTTGGCGTGCGGCTGTACGCTTCCGGGCCCAGCAGCAGCCCGAATTCCGATTCCGTGGAAAGGGTCATGACCCACGATAACAGAAAGGCGGCGGGGGTAGAAGCGCGGGGCCGCCCCCGCCCAATAAAAAAGGCGGCCCAAAAGGGCCGCCTTTTTCGTGTCCCGGCCGCGCGGGGCGCGGCGCGGAAAGCTTCAATCCGCCTTGGCTTTCCGGAGCACTTCGTCCTTGAGCAGGGCGACGAAGGCCTCCAGATCCATGACCGGGCTGTCCTGGGCCCCGAAGCGCCGGATGGCCACCTGGCCGCTTTCGGCCTCCTTGCGCCCCAGCACCAGCGAGAAGGGTATCTTCTGGAGCTGGGCCTGGCGCACCTTGGCGTTGATCTTGTCGGAGCCGAGGTCCGTCTCCACGCGGAAGCCCTCCCGGCGCAGGCGCTCCAGGACCGCGGCGGCGTAGGGGTCGGCGTCGGCGGTGATGGTGAGGATGCGCACCTGCACCGGGGCCAGCCAGAGGGGGAAGGCGCCGGCGTAGTGCTCCACCAGGATGCCGAAAAAGCGCTCCAGGGAGCCGAGCAGGGCCCGGTGCAGCATGATGGGCCGCTTGCGCGTCCCGTCCGCGGCCACGTACTCCAGCTTGAAGCGCTCGGGCAGGTTGGGGTCCACCTGCAGGGTGCTGCACTGCCAGGTCCGCCCGATGCTGTCCTTGATCTTGAAGTCGATCTTGGGGCCGTAGAAGGCGCCGCCGCCCTCGTCCACCTGGTAGGGCCATTCCGCCGCCTCCAGGGCCCGCTTCAGGGCCGAGGTGGCCTTGTCCCACCACTCGACCGTGCCGACGCTGTCCTTGGGCCGGGTGCTGACGAAGATCTCGAACTCGCTGAAGCCGAAGCTGGTGAGCATGTGGCGTATGAACTTCACCACCCGCGTGATCTCCCCGTCCAGCATCTCCTCGGTGACGAAGATGTGCGAGTCGTCCTGGGTGAAGCCGCGCACGCGCATCAGCCCCTGCAGCGTGCCGCTGCGCTCGTAGCGGTAGACCGTGCCCAGCTCCGCCATGCGCATGGGCAGGTCGCGGTAGCTGCGCAGGGAGTTGCGGTACATCAGGATGTGGAAGGGGCAGTTCATGGGCTTGATGTAATAGTCCTGCTCGTCGATCTGCATCGGGTTGTACATGCTCTCTTTGTAGTTCTCCAGGTGCCCGCTGGTCTCCCACAGGTGGGCGCGCCCGATGTGTGGCGAATACACGAAGTCGTATCCGGCCTTCATGTGCTCGTCGCGCCAGAAGTCCTCGATCAGCTTGCGCACCATGGCGCCCTTGGGGTGCCAGTACACCAGGCCCGGTCCGGCCTCCTCCTGGAAGCTGAAAAGGTCGAGGTCCTTGCCCAGGCGGCGGTGGTCGCGCTTCTTGGCCTCCTCCACCTGCTTGAGGTGGGCGTCCAGCTCGGCCTGGGTGGCGAAGGCCGTGCCGTAGATGCGCGTCAGCATCTTGTTGCGTTCGTCGCCCCGCCAGTAGGCCCCGGCCACGGACAGCAGCTTGAAGGCCGCGGCCTGGCGGCTGTTGTGGATGTGGGGGCCGCGGCAGAGGTCGTCGAAGCCGCCGACGCGGTAGCAGGACACCGTGGGGGCCTTCAGGTCGCGGATGATCTCGACCTTGTAGCTTTCGCCCATCTTCTCGAACTTGGCGGAGGCCTCCTCCGCGGACAGCTCGCTGCGCGTGAAGGCGTCCCCCTTGGCCGCCAGCTCGGCCATGCGCTTCTCGATGGCCGGCAGGTCGTCCTCGGTGGCCGGCTTAGGCATGTCGAAGTCGTAATAGAAGCCGTTGTCGATGGCCGGGCCGATGGTGACCTTGGTGCCCGGGAAGAGCTCCTGCACGGCCGCGGCCAGCAGGTGGGCCGTGCTGTGCCTCAGGATTTCCAGGGACTCCGGCGCCTTGAAGGTCAGGATCTCGACGCGGCAGGCGCGGGTCAGGGGCGCGCCCAGATCCTTGAGTTCGCCGTCCACCTTGGCGGCCACCGCCGCCTGGGCGAGGCGCGGGCCGATGGACGCGGCCAGGTCATAGGCCGAGGAGCCGGATTCGATCTGCCGCACGGAGGCGTCGGGCAGGGTGATGTCGATCAAGGGCATGGCGGGTCTTCAGCGGAAGGAGGAGCTAGTCGGAGGCTTTCGTGCCCGGCACCCAGTAGGGCCGCGAGGGTATCCACCACCAGCCCCAGGTCAGGGCGAAGCTGGTGAAGGTGAAGAAGACGACCTTGGGCGAGCCCCACACGGCCATGCTCACCACCATGGCCAGCAGGATCACCAGGGAGAGGACCACTTCCCTGGCCTTCATCCCCTTGAAGCCGGGGTAGCGCAGGGGGCTGACCATGGTCACGGCCACCAACAGCGTCAGGCCCGCCACGACGCCCACGGGCAGGGGCGAATGGCTGGTGCTGAGGTAGAGGCTGGTGACGATCAGGGCAGCGGTGGGCGTCGGGACGCCCACGAACCCGAAGCGTGGATGGGAGACGGTCTGGACGTTGTAGCGGGCGAGCCGGAAGCAGGCCGTGCCGAAGTAGGCCAAGGGGGCCAGGGCCACGGCCGGGGATCCGTCGGAATCCCTCAAAAACGCGGCGTAGAGCAGCACCGCCGGCGCCATGCCGAAGGTCACGGCGTCGGCGAAGGTGTCCAGGTACATCCCGAACATGGAACTGGCCCGCAGCAGCTTGGCCAGCTTGCCGTCCAGCACGTCCCCGAGCACGGCCCACAGGATGAGCCAGCAGGCCGTGGCGAAAGCGGGGGCCTGGGGATCCTGCCCCTGGCGCAGGGCGTCCAGGCTGATGAGGATGGAAAAAAAGCCCAGCAAAAGGTTGCAGGAGGTCACCGCGTTGGGGATCCAGGCCAGGGAAAGGCCGTTAGCCTGCGCGGTCTTGGGCATGTCAGCGACCGCGGCGGGAGGCGGCGGGGTAGCGGACCAGCAGGGTCTCGCCGGCGACGACCACATCCCCGGCCTTCACCAGGACCTCCGCCTTGCCCGTGACCCCCAGGTCGACCTGGGAGCCGAACTGGATCAGGCCGATGAGCTGGCCGCCCTTGAGCCTGTCCCCGGGCCGGGCCCAGGGGATGATGCGGCGGGCGATCAGGCCCGCGATCTGCTTCACCAGCACCTTGCGCTTGCCGGAGCTGAGGCGGAACCAATGCTGCTCGTTCTCAAGGCTGGCCTTGGGCACCGAGGCCGCCAGGAACTTGCCGGCGAAGTAGCGGGTCCCTTCGACCAGGGCTTCGGTGGTGAAGGGCGAACGCTGCACGTGCACGTTGAAGATGTTGAGGAAAATGCGTATCTCGGTGCCCTCACCCAGCCAGGGATCGCTCAAAGGCTCGATGGCGATGACCTTCCCGTCGGCCGGCGAAACCAGCACGTCGGGGTCCGAAGGGATGGCGCGGACCGGGTTGCGGAAAAACCAGGCGCAGAAGGCGCTGAACAGCAGCGCCAGGCCGGCCAGGGGGCCGAACCAGGGGTGCCCCTTCAGGACCTCGATGACGCAGGCCAGGGCCGCGATCCAGGCGGGGAGGATGAAATTCCACGCGTTCTTTACCATGGGACCTCGCTAGGGGAGCACACAAATTAAGCGAAAAGGGCCGCCGCCGCAAGGCGGGACGGGTTCAGCGCCATCCGGCGCCGGGGAAAGCCTCTTCCACGACCTTGGCCGACCTCAGGGCCACCAAAAGGCCGCTCCCTCCGGGTTCCGGGAGCATGGCGCCGGGCCGCCCCTGGAGGTCCAGGCTCGCGGCCACGCGGCGTTGCGCGAGGTCGACCAGGCGCAGCATGCCGTCTTCGCAGGCCACCGCGAGCAGGCGGCGCGACGGCGACAGGATCGCCGCCACGGGGCCGCCGGGGACCGCGATGTAGTCGACCCGCCGCACGTCGCTCAGCCGGACCACCGCGACGCCCGAACCCTGGAAGCGCTGCTGGGCCGCCGCGTCCGAGGCCGAGATCACGCCGTCCTCGGCGTTCTCCTCGGCGATTTCCGCCGCGGACCTTCCCGGGGAAGGGGGCTGCGGGGGGGCTCCCGCCTCCCCGTCCTGGGCGTCCGGGCTGACCGCGTCGGCCTCAGCCGCCGGTATGGGGCTGGGCAGGGCCAGCACCTCGGCGGCGCCCGCGCGGCCATGGCAGGGCACGTAGGCCAGCCCTAAGTCAGTGTCCAGGGCCAGGTCCCGCGGATCCGGGCCGGCAAGGGCGCCGGCCTGGATGCTCATCTCTTTGAGGGAGACGCGCACCAAGGCGTCGGCCTGGCGCGTGGCGACCCAGGCGTCCGGCCCGGCGAAGGCCACGGCCTGGACTTCCCCGCCCACGTCCAGGCTGGTCTCGAGGTGCATGTCCTTCAGGCGGTACACGCCCAGGGTGGGCAGGCCGGCCTGGGCGCAAAACAGGCGCCCTGAGCCGGCCTCGTACGCGAAGCCGGCCACGGGCCAGAAGGGGCGGAAACTGCGCTCCACCCGCTGGTCCCCCAGGCCCACCAGGGCCACGTTGGAGAGGCCCTCCGCGACGTAGAAGCTTTCGCCGGCCGGCTCGAAGAGCACAGCCCTCGGCTTAGGCAGGGTGTCTATGCGGGCCTCAAAAGCCCCGTCCGGGAGGGACAAAATCCAGACATCGTTGCTTCGGCGGCAGACCACCGCCAGGCGCGTGCCGGAGCCGTCCAGGGCCATGCCGCAGGCGCCGAGTCCCACGCGCCAGCGCCGGCCCAGGACCGGCGCCCCGGCCTGGTGGCAGCCCGTCAAAAGGCCCAGAAACAAGAGGAGGGCGGCGCAGGGCCGCCCTCCCGAGCCCATCCAGGTCCCCCGGAGCTTCAGCGCTTCGCCGGGGACCGCAGGTTCCATTCCACCACCACCGGGCTGGCCACGAAGATGGACGAGTAGGTGCCCACCACGATGCCCAGGATCAGGGCCAGCGAGAAGCTGTGCACGACCGCCCCGCCGCAGAAATACAGGACCACCACCGTGACCATCGTCGCCATGGAGGTGTTGATGGTCCTGGAAAGCGTCTCGTTGATGGAGTCGTTGACCACCTTGGCCATGGGCTCCGTGCGCCGGGCCTTGAGGTTCTCGCGGATGCGGTCGAAGACCACCACGGTGTCCGTCAGCGAATAGCCCGCCAGGGTCAGCAGGGCCGTCACCACCAGCAGCGAGAACTCATGTCCCGTCACCACCATGAGCCCCAGCACGGCCAGGACGTCGTGGAAGGTGGCGATCAGGGCCCCGATGCCGAAACGGAAATCGAAACGCAGGGCGATGTAGCCCAGGATGCACAGCAGGGACACGGCGATGGCCCAGACGGCCTTCTGCCACAGCTGCTGCTGCACCACGGGCCCCACGTATTCCACGGAGCCCTCCGCCACGGAATTCGGCGCCAGGGACTTGGCCACGGAGTCCTTGACCTGCTGCATCAGCGCGTCGGCGGTCTGCCCGTCGGCGACGGGCATGCGCACGAAGAAGGTGTTGCCGCCCTCGACCTGCTGGATGTCCGCGGACTGGAAACCGGCGCCCAGGGCCTGGCGCAGCTGCTGGACCCCCGAAGGCTGCTTCAGGATGACGGTGAGGTTGGCCCCGCCGCCGAAATCCACGCCCAGCTTGGCCTTCCCGGCTGCCAACATATAGGCGCCGTAGAAGCCCAGCAGGACCAGGCAGGTGGAAACCAGGAAGCCGATGTGGCGCTTGCCGACGAAATCGATATTGGTCTTGTTCGGGATCAGGCTGAACATGCTTGTCCTCAGATGCTCAAGGTGTCCGAGGCCCGGCGGGCGTCGAAAACGGCCTTGGAAACGAACAGGGCGGTGAACATGCTGATGGAAACGCCCAGCGACAGGGTGATGGCGAAGCCTTTGATCGGCCCGGTGCCGAACTGGAACAGCACCAGGGCGGTGATCAGGCTGGTCACGTGGCTGTCGAAAATGGTCCAGAAGGCGTGCTTGTAGCCCGCGTCCACCGAGGCCCGCACCGTCTTGCCCAGGCGCAGCTCCTCGCGGATGCGTTCGAAGATGATGACGTTGGAGTCCACGCTCATGCCCATGGTCAGCACGATGCCGGCGATGCCGGGCAGGGTCAGGGTCGCGCCGAAGGCCGCCAGGGCGCCCAGCAGGAAGACCAGGTTGAAGATCAGGGCCAGGTCCGCGATGAGGCCGGAGACCCTGTAGTAGAAGCCGATGTAGAGCAGGACCGCCAGCGTCCCGAAGAGGGCCGCCAGGAAGCCGGAACGGATCGTGTCGGCGCCCAGGGTGGGCCCCACCACGTACTTGTTCACGACCTTCAGCGGCGCGGGCAGGGTGCCGGAACGCAGCACCAGGGCGAGATCCTTGGCCTCGTCCACGGTGAACTGGCCCTCGATGACCCCGCGGCCCCCGCCGATGCGGCCCTTGATGACGGGCGCGGACTGCACCACGCCGTCCAGGATGATGGCCATGCGGCGGCCCACGTTCTCCTCGGTGAGGGAGGCGAAGAGCCCTTCCCCGGCCGAGGTCAGCTCGAAGGCTATCTCGGGCTGGCCGAACTGGTTGCCGCTGAAGTCCACGTTGGCGGTGGCCAGCATGTCGCCGGTCATCAGCAGGGGGCTCTCGATGAGCATGGGCTCCTTGGTGTCGTGGTCGTACATCAGCTCGATGCCGTCGGGCAGCGGCTCCTTGGTGTTGCCGTTGGCGTCGACATAGTCGGTGGCGTGGTAGCGGTCGCTGACCAGCTTGAAGGCCAGCTGGGCCGTCGCGCCGATGGTGCGCTGGGTGCGGTCCGGATCCTTGTCGCCGGGCAGCTGCACCACGATGTATTGGTCGCCCTCGCGCTGGATCAGGGGCTCCTTCAAGCCCATGCCGTCCACGCGGTTGCGCACGATTTCAATGGCGCGGTCCACGGCCTCCCGCGTGTCCACGGTGGGCTTGCCCGCCGCGTCCTTGGGGATTTGATCGACTTCCACCTCGTATTTGAGGTAGGTGCCGCCCTGGAGGTCCAGCCCCAGGTTCAGCGCCGGGGTCATCCCGGAGCTGAAATCACCCTTGAACCAGCCGGGATAAAGCTTGTAGAGGCTGAACCCGGTAAGTAAAACGGTGACGATCACGACCCAGCGTTTGACCATAGTCTGCCTTAAGAGAACACGAAAAAGCCTTGAAAAAGCTTGAGATTATAAGAAAAAAGACGGGCATCCGTCAACGGGGACGAAGGGGCTGAAACAGGCCTGTGGAGCCGAGCTATTTGATCACCGCCACGCGCGCATCGGAGATGTATCCGGGGCCCTGCAGGTGGATGAGGTAGACCCCGCTGGCCACGGTCTCGCCCCTGGAATTGTTGCCGAACCAGTCCACCTGGGGGCTCAAATAGGGGTTGGAGGGCTGGCCGTCCTCGTGCGTGGGCGGGATGATCGTGTTCACGTATTCGCCGTTGAGCGTGAATATCTTGATCCAATAGGTGCCGGGCTGTTGGAGGCCGCATTGGATGGGCACGAAGCCGCCTCGGACCGGATCAAAGGAGTTCCGGTAGACGTAGAGGGAGTTGGTCCCGGAGGGGATGTCCACGGTCTTGATGCCGTAGCCCGTCCCCGCGTTGTTGGACACGTCCACGGGGTAGATATTGTAGTAGTAGGACACCCCCTTCACCGCGACCCCGTCGGCGTCCAGATTCGTGTCCGTGTAGATCTGCTGGGTCGAGGACGTTGCACCCGGGGTCTCGTTCACGAACGCGATCTGGGTGAAGGTGTTGCCGTCGTTGGAGCTGCGCTCCACTTCGTAGCCCAGCGTGGCGTAGCCCCCGTTCGCTCCGTTGCCGGCCGCGGGCACGTCATACCACTGCAGCCGGACCTGGGTGGTATTGAAAATACTGGCGCTCCAAGCGTCGTTCACCGGGGCCAGCGGATTGTAGGGCGTGACGCAGACCTCCTGGCTCTTGGGCCCCTCCCCGGCCGCGTCCACCGCGCTGACGGCGTAGCAAACCGGCACCCTGTTCTGGGGCGGGTCCGGCTCGCCCGGGGACCCGTCCACGAAGACGTTGGCGGCCAGGGTGACGTCCCCGTAGCTGCTGTAGGGGGAGGGGCCGACGTGGAAGCCGTCGGCCAGGGGCGGGCCGTAGGTGGGCGCGCTGGTGCAGGTGGTCGACGAATATTCCAGGCGGCGGTAGATGTTGTAGGTGGCGCCCGCGGAGGTGTCGGATTGTGTCGAGACCCAGTCCAGGGTGACCAGGTTCGGGTAGCCCCCCACCGTGGCGCTCAGGCTGGCGGGGGCCGGCAAGGGGGCCACGGGTTCGAGGTAGTCGGCCGCCGCGCCGTTGATGGGCTGCGCATAGGCCGGGAACGAGGGCAGGGGCGATTCGTTGCCCTGGCTGTCGACGCTGGTCATGTCGTAGACGTAGGGGAGCCCGTCGCTGACCTGGGTGTCGGTGTAGGCGTCCTGGGTCAGGGAGCTCAGGTAAAAGGTCTTGGGAAAGCCGGGATCGGCCGCGGCGGGCGCGATGGCCGTGTCGCTGAGCGCGGGCGCGGTCTCCTGCCGGTAGAGGCGGTAGGCGGCCAAAGGATAGTAGCTGCCGGGGCCGCCCGGAGGGGACGGGGGGGCCCAGCTCAGGTCCACCCGCGCGTTTCCGGCCGTGGCGGCCATGGCCGGCGCGGCCCAGGGCAGGTAAGCCGCCACCGAAGTGGGGCTGGAGGCAAGGGCCACGGATTCGCCGCCGGGGACGCCGTCGGCGTTCACGGCGGTGACGGCGTAGCTGTAACGGTCCAGCGGACTGACCGCGGTGTCGGTCATGCTCGTGGAGGTCCCGGCCAGGGTGGTGAGGTAGTAGGGGGAAGCGACGCCGCCTGCCGCGTCGGTGAGCCTCAGCGGGGCCCAGTCCGCCTGGGAGGCGCCGGGAGGGGGGCTGCGGTAAATGACCAGCTCCGCCGCGGCAGGAGCCGAGACGCTGAGGAAAACGCCGGGCGAGCCCGCGGTCTCCGGCAGCCCGGACTGGATCGTGAAAGAGGACGGAATGAGGGCCGGGCCTTCGTCGTTCACGCCCACGATCGTGGAGGTGCCGGAGAGCGAGGCTCCAGCGCTGTTCAGGGCGAACACGGTGGCCGCCACGGATTGGCCGGGCACGAGCCCGTTCAGGCTCCAGGTCTGGGGGCTGGCCGCCACCTGGGTGACGCCGCTGGGGCCTCCGCCCAATACGGTCCAGTCCACGGCGTAGCCCGTGACGCCCTGGGAAGGGGGCGCCGGCCGCCAGCTGAGGTCCACCCCGGCGGGCAGGCCGTTGCCCTGCACCGCGACGGGGGCGTGGGGGAGGTCATAGGCGGTGATCGTGACCGCCGCGCAGGTCCCGGGGCTCACGCCCTGCGCCATGACCGAATAGACCAGCACCGTGTTGGTGAGGCCCGCGGCGGTCACGGAGGCGTCGGTGTAACCGTAGGTGTAGCCAGGAACACCGCTGCCGGCCGCGGTGGTGGTGAGGTAGGTGTTCCCCACGGGGCCGGTCGCGCTTTCCGAGGCCCGCCAAATGTCGTAACCCGTGACCAAGGAGCCGGACACGGACGGCTGCCAGAGCAGCGTCACCGTCGCCGACACATATCCCGCCCCCACGCCCCCGGCCACCGCGGTCAGCGAAGAGGGCGGAGCCAGGGCCGCGGTGACGGTGAGCGCCGAGCCCACCGCAAAGGGGCTGGCCGCGGCCACGGCGTAATACGGTTCGGCCTGGGCGCTCGCGCTCAAGTCCGCGGTGAACTTCGTCCCTGTGTCGGCGAAGGAATTCGTGGTCACCCGGGCCAAATAGGAGCCGTAGTCCGGGGCCGCGGGCCAGGCATAGCTGGAACGGTAGATCCAGTATTCATAGGGGCCGGGGCTGGACGAGGCGGTCCCGGTCAGGGCCGCGGTCCAAACCAGGGAGACGCCGGAAGCGCCCGCGAACGCGGACAGCGAGGCGGGCGGAGCGGGGGCGTTCGCGTTCAAGGTCAGGGTCCGGGCCGGGGACGTGAGGGAGTCCACGCTGTTGCCGCCGCTGCCGGCGTTGTTGGTCGCGACGCTCAGGACGGTATAGGAAGCCTTGCTGCCTGCCAAAGGGGAAAGGTCCGTGCAGGTAGAAACGGTCAAGCCGGCGCAGCCGGCCAAGGGTGCTGACGGATCGTCCGATCGGTAGACGCTGTAGGACCCGGTGTAGTCGCCGTTGCCGAAGGTCGTCGGACTTTGCAATCCCAGCGCATCCTGCCAGACCAGGCCCACGGCCGGCGACTGGCTCACGCCCGCGGGGATATCCGCGGTGAAGCTGACCCAGGCCGGGGCCGGCGGCGCCAGGGGGACCGTGAGCGCGGCGCCCTGGGGGCCCATGCCCCGGCTGTTCCAGGCCGCCACGGTGTAGGTGACCGCTTCGCCCGCGGGGTCGTTGGCCCCCAAAAGGTCCGTGAAGGACGGGTAGGTCCCGACGCTGACGCTGACCCCGCTGGGATTGGCGGAATCATAGCGGGTGACCTCATAGCCCGTCACCGCGTCGGAGGCGGGACTGGGGACCCAGGCCAGGGTCTCCCCTAAAATGTCCGCGGTGGCGGTCCCGGCCAGGGCCGAAAACACCGTTGCGGAGGCGGTCAGCCCCGCGACCGCGACCGGAACCTGGTTCGTCAGGGAGGTCGGCACCGTGATCGACAGGCCCAAAGGCACCCCCACGTTCCCGGCCACGTCCACGGCCGAGATCAGATAGAGCGGCGTCCCGCCGGTGGGGGAGATGTCCGCCGCCGTGGTCGCGGCGTCCGTGGTCAGGTTTCCGGGGCTGTTTGCCGGCGCGGTCACGTTCAAGTATTGCCCGAAAACCGGGCCCGCCCCCAGGGTCAGGGGAGGGGCCCCCGCCGCGGAAACCCTTTGGATCTTCCAGTAGTCGAAGGGAAAGGTCCCGGCGCTGATCGTGACATAGCCGGAACCCTCGGCGGGGATATAGGCGCCGGGGGCCCAATCCAGGTTGACCTGGCCCCTGCCGTAGCTCGTCGCGCAGCCGGAACAGAAGCTGTTGCCGTTGACGACGCTGCTGGCCAGCGGCGCGGGCCAGGGCAGGGCCGCCCCGACCGTCGCGGTCACGATGTCCGGGCTGCTGTTGCCGCTGACGTCCGTGGCGGAGACCCCGTAATACAGGTCGGACCAGGGCTGGGGCGCCGCGGCGTCGAAATAATGCGGCATGGGGGGGACGAAGGTGACGCCGTGGACGGTCACGGTGGTCGGGGCATAGGCGTACCAGGTCGTCGTGGCCACCAAACTCAGGCTCAAAGGGGAAAAGCCCCTGTAAACGTTGTAACAGCTGACCGGATAGCTGCCGTCGCCGGAGGGGGCCCATTCCAGGAAAACGCCGCGGCTGTTCGCCAGGGCCGTGGCCGTGACGAAATAGCCGGCCGCGTAGGCGCTGGCGCCGAGTCCCGGAGCCTGGTATTGGCCCGGGTCCGAGGGGAGCACTTTGGGCGTGGTGGTGACCGCATTGCTGGCCGCGCCGAACACCAGGCCGCCCCCGCTCAATTGCGCGGAGGGCACCACTTCATAGGCGTTGCGCGCGTTCTCCACCGGCGCGGTGTCGGTGAAAGCCAGGGCCGTGCTGGTCAGCGGGCCGCCGCTCTGGCCCGTCTCCGTGGTCCCCGGGACCGTGCCCAGGGGGCTGAACACCGCCGGCGTGGCGCTGGTGGCCAGGGCCGAATAGGTGACGCCGGACGCGCCCACCGTGGTCATGTCCTGGGTGGCGCGGTAGACGGTGTAAGTGTCCGCGAAGGGCACCGGATTCCACTGCAGGAGGACCCTGCCGTTGGTGCTGGGCGCGGAGAGGGTCAGGGTGCTGGGCGCAAGGTTGGGGGCGAAATACGCGGAGGCCTGGGTGCGGGCGTTGGTGGTGTCCGCGCCGCCGTCGCCGGCCGGGCCCACGCCGTCCGTGCCGCTGGAATCGCTCACGGAAAGGAAATACCAGGCCGGCCCCGGGGCGCCTGCGGTGAAGGATACGAAGCCGGCCGAGCCCGAGGCCGAAGCCACCGGCGTGATGCTGTTGTAGGTCTGCGGCGTGGCCGTGGCGTCGGTGGCCTCATACAGCGTGTAGACCGTGGACGCCAGGGGGCTGTAGCTCCTGTCGGACCATTGCGCCAGCAGGGTCGAACCCTGGCCGGTGGGGGGCGGGTCCGCCCGGAAGACCACGCTCGGGCCCGGGCTTGGGCTCGTGGACAGGGCCCCGAGCTGCGGTCCTTGGAGGCCCGTGGTCATGGTCAGGGACGAGGACAGGGTCCCTGAAATCGGCGAAGGCGAGCCGCCCTGCGAGGCCAGGGCGAAGGCGTAGGGCGTGAAATCCTGCAGCCCGGTCACAGTCAGGCCCATGGCCGAGGCCGGCGCGGTCAGGGACTGGGCCCCTTGGCTGACCCCGAACACGAATCCCGACGCGCTGGAATAGTAGACCACGCTGTCTTCGAGGCCCACGGACGAGGCCGCGGCCGGGGCCGTCCACGACAGGTAGACCTGGTCGGTCGAGGGGATGGCCCCCGCCGGCGCGGGAGGCCCGAGGACGCCCACCTCATTGGAGGCCGCGGAGGTCACTCCCCTTTCGTCCACGGCGTAGACGCGGTACCACAGCGACTGTCCAGGGGAGGCCGGCGTGCTGTAGGACAGCCCCGTGGTGAAGCTGGTCACCGTCGTGGGCAGGGGGTTCATGCCCCAAGCCGGCCCGGTGGCGGAAAAGATGGCGTAGCCCGCGGCCCCGCCGGCGGGGGCGTTCCAGGCCAGGTTCAGGTTCCCCGAACTCAGGGCCGTCGGCGGATTCGCCAGGACCGTGGGGGCGCAGGGCGCTTCCAGCCACAGGTCCTGGCTGGCTGTGCCGCTGTTGCCCTCGATGTCCGTGGCCCGGGCCTGCAGGGTGACGCCCACGCCGCAGGGCAGGGCCCCTGCGGAAAGCGTCACGGTGGGCGTCAGGGGATTCATGGCCGCCACGGTGGTGCTGACCGAATTCAGCGTCTCAAAAACCGTGAACACGCCCAGCGGCACGGAGGGCGTGGGCTCGGCCCCCGGGGACACGCTGAGGGCTATCCCCTGCCCGAAGCTGAGCACCGTCGCGGCCAGGCTCGGGGCCGCGGGGACCGTGAAGGGCATGGCCGGGGCCCCCTTGCTGAAGGCCCCCGGCCCCTGGCCCACGGCCCCGGCGATCCAGAACCAGGTCAGGACCCCCGGCTGGAAGGGGGTCCCGTCGGGAAAGGCCGACAGGACCGTGCCGCTCAGTGCCAGGCTCGCGCCGGTGCTGGTGAGCCCCGGGGCGAAAGGATCGGAGCTTTGGGTGGAATAGAAGATCTGGTAGTCGGACAAACTCTCGTTGTTGGGCGTGTAGGGCACTTGGCCCCAGGTGAGGGCCACCTGGCTGACCCCTAAGGCGGTCGCGGTCAGGCCGGCGGGCGCCGGGACGCCGGAGGTGGCGAACACGGGTCCGGCGGGCGCGCTTTCTCCGCCGGAATCGAGCGTGCTGACCCAATAGGTCATGGGCTGGCCGTCGGCGATCTGGGAGGGCCCCGTGGTGTAGCTGGTGGTGCTGGCGCTCACAGAGACGTTTTCGTTGCCGGACTGCGGGACCCCGCTGCTGGTGGACCAATAGATGTTGTAGCCGGAGAGCGTGGAATCCTCCGGAGCCGTCCATTCCAGGACGACCTGGCCGGGCTGGCCCGTGGCCTCGCCCGCCAGGTTCAGGGGCTCCGGCTGGGCCGCCGCCCTCCCGGGAAGCAGGAAGGCCGGCGCCAGCATGGCCCACAGAAGGAGGCTCCGGGAGGCCCGCATCAGAAGGTGGCCTCGGCGCCCAGGGAGACCTTCAGGGAATAGTAGCCCCCGGGTTCGTTGATGGCTTCGCTGGCGTAGGGATCGACCATGTAGTCCTGTTCGATCGAGAAATTGGCCTTCACGTTGTCCAGCACGTTGTAGCTCACGGTGTTGTTGAGAGTATAAAGGTTGGAGGCCGTGTTCTCCAGGGTGGCCTCGGTCGCGTTCTGGTTGGACGAGGTCAGGACCGCGGTCAGGTTGTTGTCGAAGCGCAGGGCCTGGGTCAGCCTCATTTCCCTCCCGTAAAAGGGCCAGAAATTTGGCAGGCGGATGGGGTGGCTCATGCTCCACAGGTAGACCAGGCGCACGCCCGGGCTCAGGGAGAAGCTGCTGGAGTCGCTGGTCGGCGTGGGATCGCCGAGGCTGTAGGACAGGGTGTCGTTCTCGGTGGCCCCCAAACTGAGGGTGAGGGTGGTGGCGTCGTTGGGCTTCATGGGCAGCGTGGTCCTCACGGTGTAGGCGGTCGCCTGGCTGCTGAGGTAGGGCGGGATCTCCACGGTGTCCACGAAATCCTGGGCGAAGGTGTAGCTGCCGTCGAAGGTCAGGTTGTCGGGCTTCAGGTACTGGTAGAAGGGGATGCGCGGGTTGGCGAAGGCGATGCCCGAACCGAAGCTCCACTGCTCGTTCTCCGTGATCTCCTCGGGCGCCGACATGGTGCGCGAGTCGGTGATGCTCACCCGCGGAGTGAAGGCGCCGGTCCAGCCCGGCAGGATGGTCAGGTTGAAGTGGGTGTCGAGGTTGGTGGTGCTTTGGCGGCTCGCGGTCTGGGCCAGGTTCTCGATGTCCAGCGCGCTGGTCTGCTCCCCGAACAGCAATGGGCCTCCCCCGAAGCGCGGCCACCAGACGCTCTGCAGGAAGGGCGCCCGCGATTCGAGGTCTATGTTCGGCACGGTGGCCAGGCCCAGCGTGGGGTCGCTGAGCGCGGCGCCGAACTGCCGCTTGAAGACCGCGTTGCCGTTGATCCAAGCCGCGATCTCCGCGCTCTCCGCGGGCCCGCGCACGGTGTAGTTGTCGTTGATCACCGAGGTGACCTGCCAGACCTGGCTCAGGTCCACGGGCGGCACCACCGCATAGGCCGGGCCCAGGGCGGACAGGTCGAAGGTGCTCGAGAAGCTGATGCCTCCGGGGGTCGACATCTGGTTGGCCACGTAGTCCATGGTCTGGGTGAAATTGTAGGTCGCCTTGGTGTTCTTCAGCGGTCCGAAATTAGCCAGCTGGACGCTCAGGGCCGGGTTGAGGGTGCGCTGCTGCGGCACGTAGCCGTTGGACTGGCCGTACTCGTTGAGCGAATAGTAGGCCGTTCCCTGCCCCGGCACGACGCCGGGCGCCACCACATCGCCCTGGGCCTCGGTCTCCGAGAAGCCGTAGGAGGGGGACAGGGTGACCCACCTGCCCCAGGCGTAGGTCCCCGCGTAGCTGGCCTTCAGCGTCCTGGTTTCGGTGGCCGTGTCCTCGAACTGGGTGGTGCCCGTGACGGTGAGGGCCTGGTCGAACTGCTCCTTGGCGGAGGTGAAGTCGGTTTCGGCCTTGATCACGTCGCCGTCGATCAGGGGGACCTTGGCCGGCACGGTGTAGCCGGCCAGCAGGGACTCATGGATGTTGTCCTGGGTGTTGTTGGGGTCCAGGTCCGGGTTGCCCGTCAGGGTCTGCTGGGACTGGAGATAGGTCGACAGGTAGAGCTGGCGCACATGCTGGCTGTAGCCGTTGGCGTCCACGCTCAATCCCGGAACGCCGTTGAAGCCGATGTCCACCGAGGTCTTGTTGTCGCTCTGGTTCGGGTCGGTGAAATTCTGGCTGTAGTAGGGGTCCCCCTGGTTCTGGCCGTCGGTGAATATCTGGTCCGAGCAGTAGTCGACCGTGGCGGGCAGGGCGTCCACCACGTTGATCTTGGCGTTGACGTCGTTGTTGACGGTGTGCTGCTGCGGCAGGTTGTTCTGCTGGTCGATCTGGATGAAGTCGGAATCGACGTTGTGGTAGGTCTGGTTCACCACCACCTTGCCGCCCATCAGGTTGTAGTTCAGCGCGAAGCGCTGCGCGCCGCCCTGGCGGGTCACGGGGTCGGTGACGCGCAGGTTGTTGACCCACAGCGCCTCCTGGTTCTGGGGCGTGCCTATGGCGTAGTTGAGCGACCTGCCGGTGACCCTGACGCTCAGGGCGGCGTAGTTGATCTGCCTCAGGTAGGGCGTGCCGACCTGGACCCGGTTTCCGTCCGATCCGTTCAGGGACAGCACCGCCGTGTCCCAGCCCCCCGGGTTTATGGGATCCAAGGGCACGGAATACTCGAAATAGTCCTGGTCGTCCGCGGCCAGTCGGATGATCAGGGTCTCCCCCGGGTTGCTCGTGACCACCTTCCCGTTGACCAGGTATCCCGGCTTGAACACGTCCACGCGCATGTTCGTGTACTGGCCGAAGTCGATGGGCGTGCCGGTGGAAAGCACCCGGCGGGCCTGGAAATAGGGCTTGCCGCTGATCGGATCCATGCCCTGGGCCGGGTTGTCGGCCATGGCATACTGCAGTTCCAGCGCCTGCTCCACGGTGGCGCTGTGGGTGGAGTCCACGGTGTAGAAATCCAGGTCGGGGACATAGGCCACGTTCGCCGTCAGGGAAAGCGCCGAGCTTTCGTTGACCGCCTGCACCTGGAACACGGCCGAGTCGGCGGTGTTCGAGACCCCGGTCGCGGCGTTGACCAGGTTGGGGTCCGCCCGCACCTGCCACTTGTTGCCGACGAATTGGACCGACTCGACGAGCAGGCTGCCCTGCGAGGAGCTGGCGCCGTCGATCCAGACCCGCACCCGGCTGATGTTGGTGTAGTAGGTGGATGAGCCCGGGGCGGTGGACATCTGGACGCCGTCGCTGTGGATGCCGTAGCTCACGCCCGCCTGCGCCGCCTGCTGGGTCAGGTCGAGGTTCAGCTCCTGGAAGTTGTTGTTCACGCCCGTCTGCTGCGCGCTGGGATTGACCACCACGCTGAAGCTGTAATAGTTGTTGGCGGTGTCGAGCACGCCGGTCTGCTCGAAATCCTCCGTGTCCAGGATGCCGTTGTTCCAGCCCCAGTAGCCCGGGTCGGGGAACCGGCCCGGGAGGAGCTGCGGGCAGGGATAGGGGCTGCCCACGGTGGCGGGGTTGACGATGCCGATGTCCTGGCCGGAGGCCAGGATTCCGGTGGTGCTTTCGGTCTCCAGCACGCCCGTGTCCGCGGCGTCCTCGTTGATCTGGCCCACGTCGATGTGCACCGTGACGGTGTTGGTGGTCTGCAGCCAGACCTGCAGCAGGCTGGCCTGGCTGGCGGCCTGGTTGGGGGTGGGGCCGAAGGAATAGACGTAGGCGTCCCAGTCCGCCGGGCTGGTGAAATTGGACCAGTCCAGGCGCAGCATGTTGATGCTGGGGTCCTCCCCGGCCTCGGTGAGGACCGCGGCGTTGTGGGCGGGGTTCTGCACCGTGTAGAGGTGGGTGAAGACGCGGTTGGTGGCCAGCGGCGCGGCGATGATCGCCGAGCCGGAGGGGGCCGGGATGGACGAGGGGAACCAGTTCTGGCGCAGGGTGGAGGTCGCCACCACGGAATTCACGGACTCGAAGTCGTCCACCATGGCCACGCCGTTTTCGTTGTTGCGGCTGTAGGTGTTGGGGTTGAACCAGGATTCCGCCGCCTCCGCCGAGGCCTTGACGGCCAGGAAACCGCTGCGGGGGGAGATGACCTTGGTCACCGAATCCACCGCGTCCTGGGGGACCTGGGCCTGGACGTCCCCGTCCAGGATCTGCAGGCTGTAGACGCCGCCCGTGATGCTGGGGGTCTCCTGGGGGGCGTTGGCGGAGTCGGACAGGTAGGTCGATCCGAGGGACAGGTCGTCGGTGAGGTCGTACTCCGTCCGCACCCCCCACACCGTGCTGGTGAACTGGTCGCCGAAGGGGAGGTATTCGTAGGTGCACTGCACCGTGGAGCTGTCCGTGACCAGGTCGGGGTTGTTGAACACAAGGATGCCGGTGTCGTAATCCAGGAAGTAGTCCACGTCACGGACCACGTGCCGTCCGTTGACGACGATGGTGTCGGAGCCGTGGATGATGTTGGGGCGCAGCTCGTAGTTGCTGAGCTTGTGCTGGTATTCAACGTGGATGGTGTAGTTGTTCGTGCGCTGCACCAGGTCGTAGCAGTCGAGCTTGCTTCCGTTGTAGGGCACGGTCACGTCGCCGAAGGGGCTTTCCCCCTCCATCTGCGCCGCGCCGTTGCCCTGGGCGAAGGGATAGGGCACCCGGAAGCGCATGTTGCCCAGGGTGGTGTCGAAGTTGACCACGTTGGTGTAATCCGAGCGCGGGTCCATCTGGTAGACGATGGACTGGTTGGGCCCGTAGATGATGAACTTGAAGTTGGGGTCGAGCTTGGGGTCCATGATCTGCCGGTCCCCCAGGCTGTAGAACTCGGTGCACATGTGCCCGTCGTAGCTGGTGGCCCCGTTGAGCGCCCCGTTCTGGATGAGGTAGTGCGACGAATCCGACACGCCCGTGAGGCTGTTGCTGGCCATGGCCGATCCGTTGTGGATGTCGACCTGCCCCGCGGAGTTGTAGCCGACGCTGGTGCAGTTGCAGCCGCCCTGCATCGGCTGGGCCGTCTTGAAGGCCACGAAGATGTTGTAGTTCGGCTGGATGGGGGCGTTGAAGGTGATGAGGCCGCTCTTGTTGTCGACCAGGTAGTCCACGTTCGCGTTCAGGGGCACGAAGTTGAAGGTCGTGTCGGTGACGGGGTTGGTCACCGTGATGCGGTTGGGGCTCAGGTTGCTGACGCCCGGTTCGTCCACGTAGATGACGACGCTGCCCGGGATGACGCTGTTGGAGCCCTCCACAAGGTCCTCTTCCCTGCTCAGGAAGTAGTACTTGTAGGCCAGGAAGGAGGTGTCCGAATAGTTGTGCCCGGGGGTGGTCCCGTTCATGACCTCCTCATAGCCGCCGACGAAGCTCTTCGTCTCGGTGAAGCCCTGGGTCTGGGCCCCGATGGCGGTGATGCGCAGGCGCTCGTCCGGGGAGTCCAGCTTCAGCTTCGCGCCGAAGAGGCTCTTGTTGTAGTTGACGAACTCCGAGCGGCTGGAGCTGAGGTCCATCTGGATATCGCCGAAGGCGAACTCCTTGAAGACCTCCTCGGAGTCGCCGTTGTAGACCACGCTGATCTTCTGCTGCTGGTTCGCCGCGGCCTGGTCGTCGTAGTCCACGTCCACCTTGATCTTGCGCCCCACCTGGCCGCTGAGCTGGACCTGCAGCTGCTGCTGAAGGTCGAAGGAGGAGGGCGAGCTGGCGCCGTAGGTGTTGCCGGCGTTCTGCTTCCAAAGGATCCAGGTGTTGGACATGCTGATGGTCTTGCGCCCCTGTATCTGTAGGGTGTTGCCGGCCATGACGTTGATCGTCCCGCTCTCCAGCTTGGTGATGGAGGCAACCGGGCCGGCGTAGTCCGGCGCGCTGGGCTGGGAGTCCAGGTTCTGCGCGTCCACGGCCACCACGGTGTAGCTGTACTGGGTCCCCAGGACCGGGGCCGAGGTGGAGTCGTCGCTTTCGTCCTCGAAGCGGGTGTCGAAGACGAGCGTCTTGTTCAGGGGCGGCTTGGTGTAGTCGATGTCGGTGCCCACGGTGGCGCGGTAGATGTTGTAGCCCTTGAGCCGGAAGGTGCCGGTGTCCGGCGGGGCGTTCCACTTCAGCCGAACGATGTCCTCGCCCAGCCCTATGCCGCTGAGGCCCTGGGGCGCGTCCAGGCGCTTGTAGGGGACGGCCTTCAGCACCGCGGTCGGGACGCTCTGCCTTCCCCGCACGTCCTCGCTCAGCAGGGCGTAGGAGTAGGCCGTGCCGTCGGCCAGGCCCTTGTCGGTGAAGCTGAGGGAGTCGGGCGCGAGGACCTTGTAGGGGGCGGGCGGCCCATGTCCGTCGCCCCTCAGCAGGATCAGGCGGGCCAGGTCCGCGTCGCCCGTGGACAGGGGCGCGGACCAGGCCAGCAGGATCTTGCCGTTCGAGGCCTCGACGCTGAATCCCCCCGGGGGGAGGAGCGGGCCGCTGGGCCGGGCGTTGGCGACGCTGGAATAGGCGGACAGGCGCCCGTCCGTGGCGTAGGCGCGCACGCGGTAGAAATAGGTCTGGCGATCGACGGGCCCCTGCGCGCTGTTGGCGTCGTTGTCCAGGTAGGCGGCCTCGGTGACCGGCGTCAGGTTGATGGCCGCCGGGCTGATGTGCGCGGGATCCAGGCCGCGGAAGATGAGGTAGCCGGACACGGCGGACGACGCGCCCACCGAGGGATACCAGGTCAGCGCCACGCTGCGGTTGCCCGCGACGGCCGTCAGGTACATGGGCGCGCTCAGCCCTTGCGCGGGAATTTGAAGGACGGCCGCGGATCCGCTCAAGGCCGGAGCCCAGGGCGGCGGGAAGGACAGGGTATGCGGGGCGGCGCCCGGCAGGGGCGGCGGCGGCGGCGGAATGACCAAAGGCAGCGCGCCCGCCGCCGACGGGCTCAAGCCGAGGGCGGAGGACGGCAGGGGCGGCAGTTCGCCCGAAGCGGAGGGGCTCAAGCCCGCGGCGGTGACGGAGGCGGTGTTGCTCAGGCCGGGCGGCGGGGGGATGGAGACCAGGGCGGTGGCGCTCGTGCCGTCCGCCCTTAGGGGATTTTGGGCGCAAAAAATCGCCAAGCCCAAGAGGCCTGCTCGTGCGGCGGCAAGGAGCGTACTTTTCCTGTTCATCAAAGCATCAACGCTTCATCGAGCTATGGTCAAATTCTAAAAATCATTTTCGCCTTATGAAAAACCTGAAAAGACAGGCGGTATAGCTCATTTTAGCCTCGGCGCACCCTGTATCCGTCGTAAAATAGACGCACGACAGCACATAAAGTTGTAAATTGTAAGTCAGGTTGCGTTCGGAAAGACCAAAGAAAGGAAGGGTAAATAGTTGGTTTCAAAATACGAAACTCATGCAAGCGACCATAAAAAAGACCCTGGAGTTTTGGCTCCAGGGTCTTGAATCCGGGCTTTTACCGCTTAAGCTCCCTTGTTTTCCCCGCTCTTCTTGCCTTCGGCCTTGGGCTTCGCCGGAGCCTTGGCCGGCTTGGGCTTGGAAGCCGCGGCCGCTTTCGGCTCCTTGGGGGCCGCAGCCGCCGTCTTGGCGGCCTTGGCCGCCTTGGCTCCGTCCCCGGTCTTTTTGAACTTCTTCTTCTGGGGCACGGGGCGCTTGAGGTCGCCCAGCTCCTTGCGGTCCACGAACTCCACGAAGGCCATGGGCGCGTTGTCGCCCGGCCGCGGCTCCAGCTTGAGCACGCGGGTGTAGCCTCCGCGCCGTTCCTTGTACCAGGGCGCGATCTCGGTGAACAGGCGCGCCACGACCGCGTCGTTGAACACCTCGGTCAGGGCCTGCCGGCGCGCGTGCAGGTCGCCGCGCTTGCCCAGGGTGACCAGGCGGTCGGCCACCCTTTGCAGTTCCTTGGCCTTGATGAAGGTGGTGCGGATGCGTCCGTGGGTCAGCAATGAGGTGGCCAGGTTCCGCATGAGGGACCTGCGGTGGCTGCTGCTGCGGCCGAGTTTACGTCCGGTGTTGGCGTGGCGCATGGTTCGGAATTCCTCTCTTATGGACCTGTACGCGGCCGGTGGAGCCGCGGGGCTTCTTTAACCGCGGGACTTGGCCGGTTCGCGCAGGGCGCTGATGGCTTCAGGGGTCATCCCCAGGCCCAGGCCCATTTCGCTGATGATTTCCTTGATCTCGTTCAAGCTCTTGCGCCCGAAATTGCGGTACTTCAGCATTTCGGCCTCGTTCTTCACCACCAGGTCCCCGATGGTCTTGATGTTGGCGTTCTTCAGGCAGTTGCTGGACCGCACGCTGAGCTCCAGCTCGTCGACGGAACGCGAGAGCAGGTCCTTGATCTTGTCGCGCTCGTCGTCGCGCTCCAGGGCCTGGGACTCCGGCTCTTCCTCGAAGTTGATGAAGATCTGCAGGTGGTCCTTCAGCAGCTTGGCGGCGTGGGCCAGGGAGTCCTCGGGCCGGATGCGGCCGTCGGTCCAGATCTCCATGATGAGCTTGTCGTAGTCCGTCATCTGCCCGACACGGGTGTTCTCGGAATCGATGCGCACGCGGGTGACGGGCGAGAAGAGGCTGTCCACCGGGATGGACCCGACGGCCAGGTCGTCGCGCTTGTTCCTGTCCGCGCTCACGTAGCCCCGGCCGTGGTCGACCTCAAGCTCGATCTCGAGCTTGGCGTCGCGTTCGGTCAGCGTGGCGATGTGCAGGTCGGGGTTGATGATCTCGATGGTCGCGTCGGTCTTGATGTCGCGCGCCGTGACCTCGCGGTCCCCGCTGACGGACAGGCGCACCGTCTTGGGGCCCTCGCCCTCCATGCGCAGCTTCAACTGCTTGATGTTCAGGATGATGTCCGTGGTGTCCTCGGCCACGCCGGGGATCGCGGCGAATTCGTGCAGCACGCCCTCGATACGCACCACCGTCACCGCCGCAGCCTCGATCGAGGACAGCAGGATGCGGCGCAGGCTGTTGCCGATGGTGATGGCGTAGCCGCGTTCGAAGGGTTCGGCGTAAAACTTGCCGTAGGTGGGGCTCAGCGTCCCTTTTTCGTAATCCAGCCGCTTGGGCTTTTCCAGGCTCTTGAAGCGCATGCCTTCTCCTTGGGAACCCGAACGCCTACTTCGAGTAGAGTTCGACGATCAGTTGTTCCTTCACCGGCAGGGCGATATCGTCCTTGCCGGGCAGGGCCTTGAAGGTGCCCCGCAGCTTTTCCACGTCCATTTCGACCCAGGCCGGGAAATTACGCTTCTCCTGGCTCTTGAGATTCTCCTTGATGCCGCCGCGGTCGCGGCTGGCTTCGGTCACGGCCAACACCTGGCCCGGCTTGACCAGCAGGGACGGGATGTTGACCTTCTTGCCGTCCAGGGTCAGGTGCCCGTGCAGGACGAGCTGGCGGGCCGAGGCGCGCGAGGGCGCGAAGCCCATGCGGTACACCACGTTGTCCATGCGGCGCTCCAGCATGACCAGCAGGTTCTCGCCGGTGATGCCGTGCTGGCGCTCAGCCAGGCTGAAGAAACGCCTGAACTGCCGCTCCAGCACGCCGTAGATGCGGCGCACCTTCTGCTTTTCGCGCAACTGGATGCCGTACTCCGTGGGCTTGCCGCGGCGCTGGCCGTGCTGTCCCGGCGCGTAGCCGCGGCGGTCCAGGGCGCACTTCGCGGAGTAGCAGCGCTCCCCCTTGAGGAAGAGCTTGATGCCTTCGCGGCGGCAGAGCTTGCAGGCGGGGCCTGTGTAACGAGCCATAGTCTGTCCTTTACTTTAGACGCGGCGCCGTTTCGGCGGGCGGCATCCGTTGTGGGGGATGGGTGTGACGTCGCGGATGAGCGTGATGCTCATGCCCGCGGATGCCAGCGAAGAGATCGCCGTCTCGCGGCCCGAACCCGGGCCTTTGACGTAGACCTCGACCTCTTTCATGCCCAGGTCGAGGGCCTTCTTGGCGGCGGCCTCGGCTGCAACGCCCGCGGCGAAGGGCGTGCTCTTGCGAGAGCCCTTGAAGCCGTGCGCGCCCGAAGCCGACCAGCTCACCACGGCGCCGGTCGTGTCCGTGATGGTGATGATGGTGTTGTTGAACGTGGACTGGATGTGCGCCACGCCGTTGCGCGGCACCTTCTTGTCCTTTTTGCGGACCTTGGCGGCCTTGGCCGCTTCGGTTGCCGCGCCGGCTTCTTCCTCTTTCTTCTGTGGTTGTTCCGCTGTCACGTCTTAGCCCCTTGGTGGTGTCGGCCCTGCGGACCTACTTGGTCTCCATCTTCTTGTTCGCAACCGTACGGCGCGGTCCCTTGCGGGTCCGCGAATTGGTGCGGGTACGCTGTCCGCGCACCGGCAGCCCGCGGCGGTGGCGCGATCCGCGGTAGGACCCGATGTCCACAAGGCGCTTGATGTTGGTGGCCACCTCGCGGCGCAGGTCGCCCTCCACCCGCACGGGGGTCCCGTCGGCGAGCGCACCCTTGTTCAATATCGCCGTGATCGCGTGGATCTCGGTCTCGCTGAGGTCCTTGACCCTGCGCACTTCCGGGATCGAGGCTTCGGCCATCAGCTTCTTGGCCAGCGTGCCGCCGATCCCGTAGATGTACTGCAGGCCGGCTTCCACGCGCTTTTCTTTGGGCAAATCAACGCCCGCGATGCGTGCCATATGCTATTTCTCCTCAGCCTTGACGCTGTTTGTGCTTGGGGTTCTCGCAAATCACCCGGTTCTCGCCCTTGCGCCGGATGATCTTGCACTTTTCGCAGATTTTCTTGATCGAGGCTCGGACTTTCATGGATTTCCCCTTGAGACGGAAGCCTTAAAGGCCGCCGCGCTTTATTTGAAGCGGTAGGTGATGCGCCCGCGGGTCAGGTCATACGGCGAGAGTTCCACCGTCACTTTGTCCCCAGGGAGGATGCGGATGAAATGCATGCGCATCTTGCCGGAAACGTGGGCCAGGACCTGGTGCCCGTTTTCAAGCTCCACCTTGAACATGGCGTTGGGCAAGGGTTCCACGATCTTGCCCTCCACCGCGATGCTTTCTTCCTTGGCCATACTCCTCAATCCAGCCGGGTGATGATCTCCGGCTCGCCCTCGGTGATGATCACCGTGTCCTCGAAGTGCGCCGAAAGGCGCCGATCCCTGGTCACCACGGTCCAGCCGTCCGAAAGGACGTCGACCGCGAAGCTCCCCGCGTTGACCATGGGCTCGATGGCCAGGGTCATGCCGGCCTTCAGCTTGGGACCGAGGCCCCGGCGCCCGTAGTTGGGGACCTGCGGATCCTCGTGCATGGACCGCCCGATGCCGTGGCCAACGAAATCACGCACCACCGAGAAGCCCGCCGCCTCGGCGTAGGCCTGAACCGCCGCGCCGATGTCCTGCACGTGGCCGTTGTGCCTGGCCGCCGCTATGCCCTGGTTCAGCGCCTCGCGCGTCACGGACATCAGCTTGGCCGCCTCCGCGCTGACCTTGCCCACCGGGAAGGTCCTGGCCGCGTCGCCCACGAAGCCGTCCAGAACCGCGCCCACATCGATGCCGACGATGTCGCCCTCGGCAAGGATCCGGTCCGAGGGTATGCCGTGCACCACCTGTTCGTTCACCGAGGCGCAGATCGAGGCGGGGTAGCCGTGGTAGCCGAGAAAGGCCGGTTTGGCGCCCTGGGACTCGATGAAGCCCCGCGAAAAATCGTCCAGTTCCCTGGTGCTGACCCCGGGCTTGACCCGGGAGGACAGCTCCACCAGAAGGCGGCCCACCACACCGTTCGCCGCCCGCATCTTCACCAGTTCGGGCGCGGTTTTGATGGTAATGCCCACTGCAAGCCCCTTGAGTCCCGAAGCCCCTTAGGACGCCTGCCGGGCCTTCAAAGCCCGGTCAATGAGCCCGAGGATCGTGGCCACCATCCCCTTGATGTCGCCGCCGACCGGAAGGTCGTGCAGGCTGCCGCGCGACCGGTAGTATTCGATCAGCGGGTGGGTCTGGGTCTCGTAGACCTTCAGCCGGTTCTCGATCACCGCCAGCTTGTCGTCTTCGCGCTGGTACAGCTCGCCGCCGCAGAAGTCGCAGACTCCTTCCTTCTTCGGCGGAAGGGTGTAGACGTTGAAATTGCCCTTGGTGCAGCTCCGGCACATGCGGCGTCCGGTCAGGCGCTTGATCAGCACCTCGCGCTCCACGATCAGGTTCACCACCAGGTCCAGGCTCAGGCCGATGCCCTTGAGCAGGGCCGGCAGGGCGTCCGCCTGCGACAGGGTGCGGGGGAAGCCGTCGAGGATGATGCCGTTCCTGCGGCAGTCCTCGCGCTCGATCCTCTCGCGCACCACGTCCAGAACCACCGCGTCCGGCACCAGGGTCCCCTGGTCCATGTAGCTCTTGGCCATCAAGCCGACCGGGTGGCCTTCCTTGACGGCCATGCGGAACATGTCGCCCGTGGAGACCTGGGGGCAACCGTAGTGGGCCGTGATCTCCTTGCAGTAGGTGCCTTTGCCGGCGCCGGGGGCGCCCAAAAACACCATCACCAGAGGCGGTGTGGTCATCCGAACCTGCCCCGCACCTTCTGGTCCTTCATGAAGCCGTCGTAATGCCGCATGAGCAGGTGCGATTCGACCTGGCGCATCGTGTCCAGGGCCACGCCCACCACGATCAGGAAGGTGGTGCCGCCGAAGTACCAGCCGATGCCCATGCTGCGGGCCAGGATGTCCGGGACCACCGCGATGACCACGATCAAGATGGCGCCGCCCAGGGTGATGCGGTCAAGGATGCGGGCGAGGTAGTCTGCGGTGGCCTTGCCCGGCCTCAGGCCCGGGATGAAGCCGCCGTATTTCTTCATGTTCTCGGCCACGTCGTCGGTGTTGAACACCATGGCCGTGTAGAAGAAGCAGAAAAAGATCGTGAGGCTGGCGTACAGCAGGACGTAGAAGGGATGCCCATGGCTCAGCCAGCGCTCGGCCGTGTCGTAGAAGTCGGCCAGGCCCTGCTGCTTGCCCAGCCAGGCGGTGGTCTTCAGGTAGCTGACGATCTGCACCGGGAAGACCAGCAGCGAGCTGGCGAAGATGACGGCGATCACTCCGCTGTAGTCCACCTTCAGCGGCAGCACGGTGCTGCCCCCGCCCATCAGGCGGCGACCCATCTGCCTCTGGGCGTACTGCACCGCCACCTTGCGGTAGGCGAGCTGGCTGACCACGGTCAGGGCGATCAGCGCCAGCATGACCAGCAGGAAGAAGATGATCCCGAAGGGGCTGACGTTGCCGGCGTCGTAGGCCTGGTAGACGCTGTAGAACTCGCGCGGCAGGCGCGACACGATGCCCACGAAGATGATCAGGGACATCCCATTGCCGATGCCGAACTCGGTGATCTGCTCGCCCAGCCACATGACGAAGAGCGTGCCCGTGGTCAGGGTCATCGCCGCCATCAGGGTCCACAGGGCGGTGTCGTGCAGGATCAGGTCGGCCGAGGCCGGCGCCGAGGCCGCCATGGCCCGCAGGACCTTGGTCATCATGAAGGACTGGAACAGCGCCAGGGCCACCGTGCCGTAGCGGGTGTACTGCGTGATCTTGCGGTGCCCGGCCTCGCCCTCGTTCTTCAACTGCTTGAGCTGCGGCATGACCTCGGTCAGCAGCTGCATGATGATGCTGCAGCTGATGTAGGGCATGATACCCAGGGCGAACACGCTGAACTGGCCCAGGGCGCCGCCGGTGAACAGGTTGAGCACGCCCAGGACGCCGCCCTGCTGGCCCGACATCAGGGCCTGCATGGCCGCCGGGTTCACGCCCGGGGTGGGAACCTGGCAGCCGATCCGGTAGACCAAGAGGAGCCCAAGCGTCACCAAAAGCCGCTTTTTGAGCTCCGGAATGGCCAGGGAATCGGCGAGGGGATTGCTCACGCTTCCACCACCGCCTTGCCGCCCGCGGCTTCGATCTTGGCCTTGGCCGACGCCGAGAAATGCGTGGCCTTGATGGTCAGGGCCTTGGTGACTTCGCCGACGCCCAGCACGCGCAGGCCGCTGAGCACGTCCGCCACCACCTTATGGTCCTTGAGCACCTGGACGGTGATCTCGCCGCTGAATTCCAGGCCGGCCAGGTCGCCCACGTTCACCACCGCGAAATTCTTGCGGCTGAAGTTCTTGAAGCCGCGCTTGGGGAAGCGCAACGCCATGCGCGTCTGGCCGCCTTCGAAGCCAGCCTTCTTGTGCTTGTTGTGCGCGCCCTGGCCCTTCTGGCCCTTGGTCGACGTCTTGCCCATGCCGGAACTGCGTCCGCGGCCCAGGCGCTTGCCCCGGGTCCTGCTGCCTTCGGCGGGCTTGAGCTCATGCAACTTCATCGCGCGGCCTCCTCGACCTTGACCATGTGGCTCAACTTGGCGCAGACGCCCCGCACCGACGGGTTGTCCGGCAGCAACCTGGACGCGTTCATCTTCTTCAGGCCCAGGGTCTGGAGCATCGCCAGCGTCTTGGTGGAGCGGTGGTTCTTGCTGTGCACCAGGGTGACCTTGATTTTACCGTTCATAGCTGCTCCCATGCCGTCTTAAGCCTGCACGGCGGGCTTGGCCTGCTCGGCCGGCTTCGGCTTGCGGGCGATCATCAGGTCGGAAACGTCCTTGCCGCGCAAGCGGGCGACGTCTTCCCTCTTCTTCAGGCTCTTGAGCCCTTGCAGCGTGGCGTAGACCACGTTGTGGTAGTTGCTGGTGCCGTGGGCCTTGGCCAGGATGTCGCGGATGCCGGCGGACTCGACCACCGCGCGGACGGCGCCGCCGGCGATGACGCCCGTTCCCGGGGCGGCCGGCTTCAGCATCACGCGGGCGCTGCCGAACCTGCCCAGCACCTCGTGGGGGATGGTGTTGCCCACCATGGGGACTTCAAAGAGCGTGCGCTTGGCGGCGTCGACGCCCTTGGCGATGGCCTCGGGCACTTCCTTGGCCTTGCCCAGGCCCGTGCCGACGTGGCCGCGTCCGTCGCCGACCACCATCAGGGCCGCGAAGCCGAAGCGCCGGCCGCCCTTGACGACCTTGGCGGTGCGGTTCACGTGAACCACGCGCTCCTTAAGCTCGAACTTGTTCGCGTCGACCTTCGAGTGCCTTGATTCCATGGGCATCCTTTAAAACTTGAGTCCGGCCCCGCGGGCCGAATCGGCGAGGGCTTTGACCACGCCGTGGTAGATATAGCCGCCGCGGTCGAAGACCACGTTCTCTATCTTCTTGTCCAAGGCGCGCTTGGCCACCAGCTCGCCGACCAGCTTGGCGCCGGCGGTGTTGGCCATGGTCTTCTTCGCGTCGTTCTTGAGCTGGGGATCCTGGGTCGACACGCCCAGAAGCGTGACCCCCGCCACGTCGTCGATGATCTGGACGTGGAAGTGCTTGAGGCTGCGGTAGATGGCCATGCGCGGCCGCTCGGCGGTGCCCATGACCTTCTTGCGCAGGCGCTCGTGCTTGCGCTGCCTCGACTCTTGGCGATTGACCTTCGTGAACATGGCTGTCCTTTGCTTTACTTGCCGGTGCTGGCCGTCTTGCCGGCCTTGCGGCGGATGTGTTCGTCCTTGTACCGTACGCCCTTGCCCCGGTACACCTCAGGTTCCCTCAGGAAGCGGATGTTGGCCGCCACCTGCCCCACCAAGGCGCGGTCGATGCCGCTGATCTTCACCTCGGTCTGGGCCTCCACCGTGATGGTGATGCCCTTGGGGATTTCGAACTCGACCGGATGCGAGTAGCCCAGCGTCAGGTTGAGCTTGCTGCCCGCAACCGCGGCGCGATAACCCACGCCTTCGATGTGCAGCTCCTTTTCGAAGCCCTTGGCCACGCCGTTGACCATGTTGTTGATCAGCGCGCGCGTCAGGCCGTGGAGGGCCTTATTTCTGCGGGTGTCGTCCGGGCGCGCGACCAGGACCTGGTTGTCCTTGACCTCGACGCCGATGCCCGCGGGCACGGCCTGGTCCAGGCTGCCCTTGGGGCCCTCGACCCTGACCTTGCCACCGGCCACGGACACCTTGACGCCCGCGGGGATGCTAACTGGCTGTCTTCCAATGCGCGACATGGCCCGTCCTACCAGATGTTGAAGAGGTGCTCGCCGCCAACGCCCAGCTCGCGGGCCTTGCGGTCGGTCATCAGACCCTTGCTCGTCGAAAGGACGGCCGTTCCCATGCCGCCCAGGACGTTGGGGATGCTGTGCTTGTCCACGTAGACCCGCAGGCCCGGCTTGGAGACGCGCTTCAGGTCGGTGATCACCTTCTGCCCGCCCTCGACGCGCTTGAAGTACACGCGGATGAAGGGCCGCTCCTGCTCCTCGAGCAGCCGATAGTTCTTCACGTAGCCTTCGTCCTTCAGGATCTTCACGATCTCAGTCTTCAGGCGCGAGGAAGGGACGTCGGCCTTCTCATGCTTCGCATTGGCCGCGTTGCGGATGCGGGTCAGCATGTCGGAGATTGGATCATTCATGCTCATCGTCTTGCTCCTAAGTGTTTCCCGGCCTTGTACTCGCCGGCGGGCAACGGGCCTTGGGCCCGGCGCCTTTTTAAGTCTACCAGCTGGCCTTGACCACGCCGGGCAACAGGCCCTTCAGCGCCATCTCGCGGAACACGATTCGGCAGACCCCGAACTTGCGCAGGAAGCCCCGCGGGCGCCCCGTCACCGCGCAGCGGTTGCGGTGGCGCGTCTTGAACTTGGGGGTCTTGTTGTTCTTGTTGATGGCGGCTAATCTGGCCATGCTTGCCTCTTTATTGGTTGCGGAAGGGCATGCCCATCAGCTGGAGCAGGCGCTTGGCCTGGTCGTTGCCGGAGGCTGTCGTCACGATGCAGATGTCCATGCCATGGACCTTCTCCACCTTGTCGTACTCGATCTCTGGAAAGATGATCTGTTCCTTGACGCCCAGGGTGTAGTTGCCCCGGCCGTCGAAGCTGCGGTTGGACACCCCGCGGAAATCGCGGATGCGGGGGATGGCGATGTTGATCAGGCGGTCCAGGAACTCGTACATGCGGTGGCCGCGCAGGGTGACCTTGCAGCCGATGGGCATGTTCTCGCGGATCTTGAAGTTGCTGATGGCCTTCTTGGAGCGGGTCACCTGCGGCTTCTGGCCCGTGATCTTGGTCATCTCGATCACGGCGGCGTCCAGCACCTTGATGTTCTGGCTGGCCTGGCCCATGCCCATGTTGATCACGACCTTGTCGATCTTGGGCACTTCCATGACGTTGGCGAGTCCGAAGTCCTTTTTCAGGACCGGAACCACCTCATTGCGGTATTTTTCCTGCAGACGCGCGGGCATGTGAGTCCTTCTTTCTAGCGGTTGCTTTTGACGGGTTCCAGCGTGTGGCCGCTCTTCTTGGCGAAGCGCACCAAGCTGCCGTCGTTGAGTTTCTTGCGCCCCAGGCGGCTGGGAAGGCTGTTGGAGGGGTCCAGCACCATCACCTTGGAGATCGGAAAGCTGGCTTCCTTCTCCACGATGCCGCCCATCTGGTTCTTCTGGTTCGGCTTCGTGTGGCGCTTCACCACGGCGACGTGCTCCACCAGGACCTTGCCGAGCTTGGGCAGGACGAGCAGCACCTTGCCGCTCTTGCCCTTGTCGCGCCCGCTGATCACCGTCACCAGGTCGCCCCGGCGGACTTTGTAGCGGATCGTGAATTCCGACTTCTTGGTCTTGTTCTGCATCGTCTTTCCCGTCTGGGCGGGCGTCCCCCCGCGGGGGCCGCCTCAAGGTGGATGGTGGGCCGGAGGCTAGAGGACTTCCGGGGCCAGGGACACGATCTTCAGGTAATTGCGCTCACGCAGCTCGCGAGACACCGGCCCGAAGATGCGGGTGCCCACCGGCGAGAGGTCCGGCTTGATGACCACCGCGGCGTTGTCGTCGAAGGCGATCACGCTGCCGTCGACGCGCTTGCGCTCTTTCTTCGTGCGCACGACCACGCACTTCACCACTTCATGGAGCTTCACGGTCGCCCCGGGGGTGGCTTCCTTCACGGCGGCGACGATGACGTCACCGATGCTGGCGTAGCGCCGGCGGGTCCCGCCGAGCACCTTGATGCACTGCACGCGCCGGGCGCCGCTGTTGTCGGCGACATTGAGATAGGTCTGCATCTGGATCATGGATAGCCCTCTAGAGGCGCCCTAAAGCGCGCCGAATTCCCGACTTAGGCGACCACCGCCGCGCCCTTGGCACGTTCGACGATCTCCAACAGGCGCCAGCGCTTGGTCGCGGACAGGGGGCGCGTCTCGACGATGCGCACCTTGTCGCCCACTTTGCACTCGTTCTTCTCGTCGTGGGCCTTCAGGCTGGTGGTCTGCCGGATGGTCCGCTTGTAAAGCCGGTGCCTGATGCTGCGGGACACCTTGACGACGATGGTCTTGTCCATCTTGTCCGAGGACACAAACCCTTCGCGAACCTTGCGTTTTGCCTTGATGGGCACGTTGCTTCTCCTTAGGCCGCGGCCTTGGCCTTTTCACGGGCCAGGGTCTCGTAGCGGGCGATGTCGCGCTTCAGCGCGCGCAGCCCCGAAGTGTCTTCGACCTGGCGGGTGGACTTGCGCAGGCGCAGTTCAAAAAGCTTCTCGCGCGTCTCCGCGGCCTTGGTCTTCAGCTCGGCGGCGGACAGTGAGCGCAGTTCCTTCGGCTTGGTTTCCTTCATCTCAGGCCTCCACCGTGGCCCTTTCGCGGGCCACGAAGTTCGTCATCACGGGCAGCTTGAAGGCCGCCAGGCGCATGGCTTCCCGCGCGGACTTCTCGTCCAGCCCGTCGATCTCGAACAGGATGCGGCCCGGCTTGATCACGGCCACCCACAGCTCGGGATTGCCCTTACCGCGACCCATGCGGGTTTCGGCCGGCTTCTTGGTCACCGACTTGTGCGGGAAGATGCGTATCCACACCTTGCCGCCGCGCTTGACGAAGCGGCTGATGGCGACGCGGGCCGCCTCGATCTGGCGGTTGTTCACCCAGCCGCGGTCCACGGATTTGATGCCGTATTCGCCGAAGGCCAGGTAGGTGCCTCCCTTGGCCATGCCGCGCATCTTGCCGCGCTGTGTCTTGCGGTATTTGACCCTTTTAGGCAGAAGCATGGTCGCCTTCCTTGGCAGTCTCCGGGCCCGCGGGGGCGGCCGGGGCTTTGGCGGCCTGGGTCGCCGGAGCCGGGTTCTGGTCACGGGGGCCGCGGGCGGGGCGCGAACCGCCACGGCTGTCGCCGCCGCGTCCGCTTCCGCCGCGTCCACCGCGGTCACCGCCGCCGCGCGGGTCGCCGCCGCGTCCGCCGCGCTCTCCGCGATCGCCGGAGGGACGGGGGCCGCGCGGGTCGCGGGTTTCGGTGTAGAGGTTCACGGGGATCTTGGCCTTGTCGAGGATCTCCTCGGTGAAGATCCAGACCTTGACCCCGCAGGTGCCGTAGGTGGTGAAGGCGGTGGCCGAGCCGTATTCGACGTTGGCCCGCAGGGTGTGGAGCGGGACCTTGCCTTCCATGTATTTCTCGATCCGCGCGATCTCGGCGCCGCCCAGGCGGCCGCTGCAGATGATCTTGATGCCCTTGGCTCCCATGGCCGTGGCTGTCTGCATGGACTTCTTCATCGCGCGGCGGAACCCGACCCGGCGCTCGAGCTGGCCGGCCACGTTCTCGGCCACCAACTGGGCGTCCACTTCGGCGTTCTTCACTTCGCGGATGTTGACGAAGACTTCCTTGCCCGTGAGCTTCTTGAGCTCATCGCGCAGGCCCTCCACTTCGCTGCCCTTCTTGCCGATGATGATGCCGGGGCGGGCCGAAAAGAGGTTCACCGTCACTTTGCCGGTCTGGCGCTCGATGTCGATCTTGCTCAGGGCGGCCTGGAAGAGCTTCTTCTTCAGGAAGGCCCTGATCTTGAAATCCTCAAGCAAGAGGCCCGCGTAGCCGCGCCGGGTGAACCAGCGGCTGTCCCAGGTCCTGATGATGCCGAGCCGCAAACCGTGAGGATGGACTTTCTGTCCCATGTATCTCTCCCTACTTCTTAGGCTTTGAGGACGGCTCGTCGCTGAGGACGATCGTGAGGTGCGTCTGCTTCTTGCGGATTCCGCTGGCGCGGCCCATGGCGCGGGGGATGAAGCGCTTGGCGTTGCGCACCACCCCGCCCTGGTTGGCCACGCAGCTGAGCACGCGGGCCTTGGCCATGTCGAGCTTGGTTTCGCCCTGGTTGCCGTTGGCGATGGCCGACAGCAGGGTCTTTTCGACCATCTCGGCGGCGCGTCGCTCGGTGAAGCGCAGAACGCTGAGCGCCTCCTCGACCTTCTTGCCGCGGATGAGCTTGAGCACGGCGCCGACCTTGCGGTCGCCGGTGCGGAGATAACGGGCTGTGGCCTGGGTCTTCATCTGAGGCCTCCTACTTCTTCGGACCGGTGGCTGCGGGCGCGACCGTGGCGCCGCCGTGGGCCTTGAAGGTGCGCGTGGGGACGAATTCCCCGAGCTTGTGCCCCACCATGTTCTCGGTGAGGTAGACGGGCATGAACTTCTTCCCGTTGTGGACCGCGAAGGTGTGGCCGACCATCTCAGGCACCACCGTGGAGCGGCGCGAATAGGTCTTGATCACCTTCTTTTCGTTGGCTTTGTTCATGGCTTCCACCTTGTCGTTCAGGTGACCGTCAACAAAAGCCCCTTTTTTGACCGAACGTCCCATCGTCCATCTCCGTAGTTTCGATCGCCCCCGGAAAGACTCCCGCCGGGGAAAGCGCCCTTAGGCGTTCTTCTTCGTGCGCCGCCGCACGATGTAGTGATCCGTGCGCTTGTTGTTCCTGGTCTTGTAGCCGCGCGTCGGCAGGCCCCAGGGGCTGACCGGATGACGGCCGCCGCTGGTCTTGCCTTCCCCGCCGCCCAGCGGGTGGTCGCAGGGGTTCATGGCCACGCCGCGGGTGTAGCCCTTGTAGCCGAGCCAGCGGTGGCGCCCGGCCTTGCCCAAGGAGATGTTTTCGTGCTCAAGGTTCCCGACCTGCCCGATCGTGGCGCGGCAGTCCGCCAGGATCGCGCGGATCTCGCCGGAGGTCAGGCGCACCTGCACGTACTCGCCGTCGCGTCCCGCGACCTGGGCCACGGCCCCGGCGGAACGGGCGACCTGGCCGCCGCGGTTCAGGTGGATCTCCACGTTGTGGATGTTCGTGCCAACCGGGATCGCCTTCAGGGGCAGGCTGTTGCCGATCTTGATGTCGGCCTTGGGGCCGCTCTCAAGGACCAGGCCCACGGCCAGGCCGTCCGGCGCGAGGATATAGCGCTTGTCGCCGTCGGCGTAGTGCAGCAGGGCGATGCGGGCGGAGCGGTTGGGGTCGTATTCGATGCTGACCACCTTGGCCGGGACTCCGTCCTTCTCGCGCAGGAAATCGATGGCGCGGTAGCTGCGCTTGTGCCCGCCGCCGCGGTGGCGGCTGGTCTGCAGGCCGTGGTTGTTGCGCCCGCCGGTCTTGGACTTGCCCTTGGTCAGCGACTTCTCGGGCGACGTCCGCGTCAGCTCTTCAAAGCTGTGCACGGTCATGGCGCGGCGGCCGGGGGACGTGGGGCGGTATTTTAGGATTGCCATGGTGTTCTCCTAGCCTTTTCAGGCGCCTTCAAACAAGGCTATCTTGTCGCCGGCCTTCAGGGTGGCGATGGCCTTCTTCCAGTTGCTCTGCTGGGTCTCTTTGGCGCCGAAACGCCGCACCTTGCCCGGCAGGGTCACGGTGTTGACCTTGAGCACCTTCACCTTGAACAGGGTCTCGATGGCCTTCTTGATCTCGCTTTTGTTCGCGCCGGGGGCGACCTCGAAGGTCACCTTGTTCGAGGCCATCAGGGCCTTGTTGGCCTTTTCGGTGACCACCGGACGCACGATGATGTTGTAGTTGTTCATCAGCCCAGGGCCTCCTCGATCTTCGCCAGGGCGTCCTTGGTGATGAACACCTTCTGGGCCCACAGCAGATGGTAGGGGTGCAGCCCCGAAGGGTTGGTCGCCAGGACCTTGGGCAGGTTGCGCACGCTCAGCTTCACCGCCTCATCCAGCTTGCCCGACACCAGCACCACCTTGGAATTCTCGGCCTTGAAGCCCTTCAGGAACGCGGCCACCGCCTTGGTCTTGGCGGCGCCCAGGCTGAAGGAATCCAGCACGATCAGGTCGCCTTCGGCGCTCTTCAGGGACAGGGCCGAGCGCAAAGCGCACTGCCGCACCTTCTTGTTCAGGCGGAAGCCGAAGTCGCGGGGCTGGGGGCCGTGGGCCACGCCGCCGCCCTTCCACTGCACCGCGCGGATGCTGCCCTGACGGGCGCGGCCGGTGTGCTTCTGCTTCCAGGGCTTCTTGCCGCCGCCGGAGACTTCGGAACGGTGCTTGACCGCGCGGGTTCCCTGGCGCTGGTTGGCCATGTAGGAGACCACGGACTGGTGCAGCACGTCCTGGTTCACTTCGTTCTTGAAGACGCTGTCCTTCAGCTCGGCGGAACCGGCCGGGGAGGCGTCCTGCTTGAAAATCTTCACGTCTGCCATGGTCGCCCCTATGCCTTTTTGCTCTTCTTGACCAGCACGATGCCGCGCTTGCCGCCCGGCACCGATCCGCGGATCAGGATCAGGTTGTTCTCGATGTCCACGGCCACCAATTTCAGCCGCTGCGCGGTCACGCGCACGTCGCCCATGTGGCCTGGGAGCTTGCGGTTCTTCAGGGTGCGCGAGGGGCGCGAGCTGGCGCCCATGGAGCCCGGAGCGCGGTGGAACATGGAGCCGTGCCCGCCGGGACCGCCACGCGCGTTGTGGCGCTTCATCACGCCCTGGAAGCCCTTGCCCTTGCTGGTGCCCACCACGTCCACCCAGGTGAGGTCCTTCAGCAGGTCGGCCTTGATCTCCTGGCCCACCTGGAACTGGGAGCCGTCGGCGACCTTGAACTCGCGCAGGAAGCTCAGCGGCTTCAGGCCGCGCTTGGTGAACTGCCCCAGGTCGGGCTTGTTCACGAGCCTGGGCTTCTTCTCCTCGAAGCCGAGCAGGATGGCGTCGTAGCCGTCCTTGGCCTTGACCTTGGTGCGCACGACCTGGCAGGGCCCGGCCTGGATCACCGTCACCGGGATCAGGCGGCCGTCCTCGCCGAAGATCTGGGTCATGCCTATCTTTTTGCCGATCAATCCGTCCAGCACGACATCCCTTTCTCAGGCCCGCCGCCCGGGACGCCCTTTCGGGCGCCGGGGCCGTAGCCGAATGCGATTAGAGCTTAGAGCTTGATCTCGACGTCCACGCCAGCCGGAAGATCCAGCTTCTGCAGGGCGTCCACGGTCTTGTTGCTGGCCTCAAGGATCTCCAGCAGGCGCTTATGCACCCTCATTTCGAACTGCTCCCGCGACTTCTTGTCCACGTGCGGTGAACGCAACACCGTGATCACGCTGCGCTTGGTCGGCAGGGGGACCGGGCCGCTCACCGAGGCGCCGGTCTTCTTGACCGTGTCCACGATTTCCCGGGTGCTGGCGTCCAGCAGGCGGTGGTCATAGCCACGGAGATGGATGCGGATTTTCTGGCTCACGGCTTCCTCTTCTCGGCTATTCGATGATTTCGGTAACCACGCCGGCGCCCACGGTGTGGCCGCCTTCGCGGATCGCGAAGCGCTGCTCTTTCTCCATCGCGATGGGCGTGATCAGCTCCACGGTCACCAGCACGTTGTCCCCGGGCATCACCATC
>DATHOE010000033.1:0-1688 GCA_035485275.1 bacterium | reverse complement strand
AAAACGTCGACCCGAGCCTCCACCCGGAGATCCCGGACGAGTACGACCTCAGCTGGAACATGCGGCTGTGGCGGCGCACGCGCCGGGCCCTCATCGGCGACGCCAAGGACCTCAACGACCGGGGCATCTTCCACACCGTGGCCCTCATCCCGGTGCTGGCCTGGGTGGGCATGGGCGCCGACGGCCTCAGCTCCTCCGCGTACGGCCCCGACGAGAGCTTCCGGGTCCTGCAGAACCACCTGTACCTGATCCCCCTGGTGGTGCTGGCCTCGATGTTCACCATCTTCATCATCTCGGCGGCGTACAGCCGCGTCATCGAATATTTCCCCAACGGCGGCGGCGGCTACGTGGTGGCCTCGCACCTGCTGGGCCCCGGGGCCGGCCTGGTGTCGGGCTGCGCCCTGACCGTGGACTACGTGCTCACCATCACCGTGTCGGTGGCGGCCGGCGCGGACGCGCTGTTCAGCCTTTTCCCGGTCTCCTGGCAGCCCCACAAGCTGGGCCTGGAGCTGCTGTGCCTTTTGTTCCTCGTCATCATGAACCTGCGCGGCATCCGCGAAAGCGTGCTGGCCGTGGCGCCGATATTCATGCTCTTCGTGCTGACCCACATCCTCCTCATCGGCTGCAGCTTCTACGTCCATTGGGACCAGCTCGGCACGGTGGCGGCCTCGGTGCCCCAGGGCCTGAACAACGGGCTCACCACGATGGGCCTCTTCGGCCTCAGCTTCCTGTTCATGAAGGCCTATTCCATGGGCGCGGGCACCTACACCGGCATCGAGGCGGTGAGCAACGGGCTGTCGATATTGAGGGCGCCGCAGGTGCATACGGGCAAGATCACCATGCGCTACATGGCGGCCTCCCTGATCCTGGCCTCGGGCGGGCTCTTCCTGGGCTACCTCATCGCCCACGTGCACGTGGCCGAGGGCCAGACCATGAACGCGGTGCTGGCGGCGGACGTCTTCGGGCCGCAGGGCATGCTGGGCTCCTCGGCCGTCGGGCCCATCCTGATCTGGCTGACCCTGGCCTCGGAGGCGGGCCTGCTGATCATCGCGGCGCAGACCGGCTTCATCGACGGGCCGCGGGTCATGTCCAACATGGCCCTGGACGGCTGGGTGCCGAAGCGCTTCAGCGGCTTGAGCGAGCGCTTCACCATGCAAAACGGGGTGATCGTGTTCGGCCTGGCGGCCACCGCGGCGCTGCTCTTCACGCACGGCAACGTGGAGATCCTGGTGGTGATGTATTCCATCAACGTGTTCGTGACCTTCTCGCTGACCACGCTGTCGATGACGCTGCATTTCTGGCGGGAGAGGCGGGAGAACCCGAAGTGGCTGAGCCAGATCTACATCCAGGCGATCGCGCTGGTGCTGTGCTTCAGCATCCTGCTGGTGATGCTGGTGCAGAAGTTCGCGGCGGGGGGCTGGATCACGGTGGTGTCGACGACGGCCATCATCGGGCTGTGCGTCCTGGTGCGCCGCTATTACCGGGGGGTGGCCCAGCGCCTGCACCACCTGGACGACCAGTTGATGCAGCTGCACGTGGACGAGCCTCCGACCGAGGCGCCCATGGACCCCTCCAAGCCCACGGCCATCATCCTGGTGGACGGGTACAACGGGGTGGGCCTGCACTCCCTGTTCTCGATCTTCCAGATCTTCTTCCCGGGCCACTTCAAGAACGCGGTCTTCCTGAGC
>DATHOE010000032.1:0-24989 GCA_035485275.1 bacterium | reverse complement strand
GCTCAGGAAGACCGCGTTCTTGAAGTGGCCCGGGAAGAAGATCTGGAAGATCGAGAACAGGGAGTGCAGGCCCACCCCGTTGTACCCGTCCACCAGGATGATGGCCGTGGGCTTGGAGGGGTCCATGGGCGCCTCGGTCGGCGGCTCGTCGACGTGCAGCTGCATCAGCTGGTCGTCCAGGTGCTGCAGGCGCTTGGCCACGCCGCGGTAGTAACGGCGGCACAGCACGCACAGGCCGATCAGCAGGATCGTGGCCACGGCCGTGATCCAGCCGCCGTCCGCGAACTTCTGGATGAGCATGACGATCAGGATGCTGAAGCAGAGGCAGAAGCCGATCACGTGGATGTAGATCTTGCCCAGCCAGCCCGGGTTCTCGTGGCGCTCCTTCCAGTAGTGGCGGTTCATCGACAGCTCGGTGAGCGAGAAGGTGATGAACACGTTGATCGAATACATGACCACCAGGATGTCCACGTCGCCGTGGGTGAAGAGCAGGGCCGCGATGGAGGCGGCGCCGAACACCAGCACCCCGTTCTGCATGGTGAAGCGCTCGCTCAGGCCGCTGAAGCGCTTGGGGAACCAGCCGTCCACGGCCATGTTGGACATGACCCGGGGGCCGTCGATGAAGCCGGTCTGGGCCGCGATGACCAGCAGGCCGGCCTCGGAGGCCAGGGTCACCCAGATGAGGATGTGCGACAGGGCCGATCCGCAATACAGGCCCTTGGGCCCGAACACGTCCTCGGCCAGCACCGCGTTCATGGTCTGGTCGCCCGTCACCTGCACATGGGCGATGAGGTAGCCCAGGAAGAGGCCGCCGGCGGCCAGGGCCAGGGATATGGCCATGTAGCGCATGGTGATCTTGCCGGTTTTCACCTGGGGCGCGCGCAGGATGCCCAGGCCGTTGCTGACCGCCTCGATGCCCGTGTAGGTGCCGGCTCCCATGGCGTAGGCCTTCATGAACATGGACAGGACGCCGAAGAGCCCCAGGATGGCGATGCCCTGGTGAAGGCCCGAAGGCACCGAGGCGGCCACGCTGCTGAGCTGGTCCCAGTGCACGAAGAAGCTGCTGCCGATGAGCAGGATGTGGCTCGCCACGAAGATCATGAATATCGGCGCCACGGTCAGCACGCTTTCGCGCACCCCGCGCAGGTTCATGATGATCAGGAAGAGGAGGCTGAGCAGCTCCAGCCCCAGCTTGTAGGGCTGCCAGGTCGGAGGGAAAAGGCTGAACAGGGCGTCCGCGCCCGCGGCCACCGACACGGTGATGGTGAGCACGTAGTCCACGGTCAGCGCGCAGCCCGACACCAGGCCGGCGCCGGGGCTCAGCAGGTGGGTGGCGACCACGTAGCCGCCGCCGCCGTTGGGGAAATGCTCGATGACCCGGCTGTAGGCCACGGAGATGATGAAGATCGTGAACATGGACGCGAGCACGACCAGCGGGATCAGGTAGAGGTTGTGCTGGAGCACCCGGAAGCTCTCGTCCGGCCCGTAGGCCGAGGAGCTGAGGCCGTCGGCGCCCATGCCCACCCAGGCCAGGACGGGGATGAGGGCCACCTTGTGGAACAGGCCCTGGTCGTTGAGGTCCTTGGCGCCGCCGATCAGGAAATGGCGCGTGCGCTGCCAGAGGCGCATGTTCCAGCTGATGTCCGCTTCCTCGGGCAGGTCCGGATGCTGGGTGGGGTCGACGTTTTTGGGCAGGTGGGAATCGCTCACGGACCAGGCCTCCAACGGAATATAAAAGTAAGCACCTTGCTGTTTGCAAGTGCGGTGCCATCGTGAAAGGCCGGAAAACCATTGGAAATGCGTCGGTCTTTGGGGGGCGGCCCCCCGGGCGATTAAAAAATTTAAGGCGTCCTTAATAAATGAAAAGCCCCACGCCGAGGCGCGGGGCTTTTCCGGGCCGGACCATGGGCGGAACTAGACCCCTTCCACGCTCACCTTGACCATCTTGTCTCCCTGGCGGATCTGGTCGACGAATTCCATCCCCTCTATGGTCTGCCCGAAGACCGTGTATTGCCGGTCCAGGCTGGGCTGGGGGGCCAGGCAGATATAGAACTGGCTGCCGGCGCTGTCCGGATCCGGGGTGCGGGCCATGGCCAGGCTGCCCGTCAGATGCGGGCGTTCATTGAATTCGGCCTTGAGCTTGTAGCCCGGCCCGCCCGAACCGTTGCCCTTGGGGCAGCCGCCCTGGGCCACGAAGCCCTCCACCACGCGGTGGAAATTCAGGCCGTCGTAGTAGCCCTTCTTGATCAGGTCCACGAAGGCCGCGCAGTGGTTCGGCGCGTCCTGGGGGTAGATCTCGATCTTGACGATCCCGCCGTTCTCCAGCTCGATGCTGACCACCGGCTTGGAGCCCTCGGGCAGGGGTTCAAAGGTCTTCAGGGACACGCGCTTCCTCCAATGGCGGATGCCGGCCGGCACCGCCGCGATGACGATCAGAAAAACGACCCAGAGCATCAGTTCCATCAGTCCAGGAAGCCCTTGAGCTTGCGCGCCCGCGTAGGGTGCCGCAGCTTCCTGAGGGCCTTGGCTTCGATCTGACGCACGCGCTCGCGCGTGACGCCCTCGATGTTGCCCACCTCTTCCAGCGTGTGCGGATAGCCGTTCTCCAGGCCGAAGCGCAGCTTGAGGACCTTGGCTTCGCGCTCCTTGAGCGTCTCCATGACCTTGCTGATCTGCTCCTGGAGCAGGATGTAGCTGGCCGCGTTGATGGGGCTGACGGCGTCCTTGTCCTCGATGAAGTCGCCCAGGTGCGAGTCCTTCTCCTCGCCGATGGGCGTCTCAAGGCTGATGGGCTGCTGGGCGATCTTGAGCACGCCGCGGACCTTGTCCACGGGCATGCCCATCCGCTTGGCGATCTCCTCGGGCATGGGCTCGTTGCCGGTCTGCTGCACGATGTCCCGCGAGGTCTTGATCAGCTTGTTGATGGTCTCGATCATGTGCACGGGGATGCGGATGGTGCGGGCCTGGTCGGCGATGGCGCGGGTGATGGCCTGGCGGATCCACCAGGTGGCGTAGGTGGAGAACTTGTAGCCGCGGCGGTATTCGAAGCGCTCCACGGCCCGCATCAGGCCGATGTTGCCCTCCTGGATGAGGTCCAGGAACTGCAGCCCGCGGTTGGCGTATTTTTTCGCGATCGACACCACCAGGCGCAGGTTGGCCTCCACCAGCTCCATGCGCGCGCGGTAGGCGGCCTCGTTGCCCTCGTCGATGCGCCGGCAGACCTCCTTGACGTCGGCGGCGCTGCGCACCAGGGCCTCGTCGCAGACCCTCACGATCTTGTGCTGGGCCTGGGTGTACTGCTCGACCAGCGCCTCCAGCTCCTCGGGGCGCTGGCGCGCCTCCTTGGCCAGCTTGGCCCGTTCGCCGGGTTTCTTGAAGCGCAAGGCGGTCTCGGCGATGCTCAGGCCGCCCAGCTGGCGCTCCAGGCTGCCGATCTCGCGCTCGATGTGGGCGATGCGCTCCAGGAAGCCTTTGTAGGAGGAGGCCAGGTCCTGGTAGACCTTGGGCTTGAAATTGAACTGGCGCAGGGCCTCCAAAAGCTGGGTGTGGGCCTCGTCGCGCGCCTTCATCTGGCGGCTGCGCTCGGTGTCGCTCAGGCCCTGCTTCTCCAGGGCCTTGCGCGCCAGGTTCCACTTCTTCTCGGCCGCGTCCACCTTCTTGAGGGCCTTGGCCACGTCCGCGGCCATCTTCTTCTCCGCGGCCGGCGGCACTTCGCCGTCGATGGTGTGCTTGACCACCTCGCTGGCCAGCTGCTTCGATTTGACGACCGCCTCGGCCAGGGCCTTGGACTGGTCGCGGGCGCGCGTGGCCGACAGGATGACGTCCTGGACCTTCAGCTCCTCGTCCTCGATGCGCTTGGCCAGGCGCACTTCCTGCTCACGGGTGAGCAGGGGCGTGCGGCCCATCTCGTGCAGGTACATGCGCACGGGGTCGTCCGAGCCGCCCTCCTCGCGGGCCTCGGCCCTGCCTTTTGGCTGGGGCTGGGCCTCGTTCTCGTCGTCATCGGCCTCCGCCGCCTCGGGGCGCTCCTTGTCCTCGCCCTCCTCCTCGCGGCCGTCGGCGCCGATGCGGACCTTGGCCTCGTCCTTCGCGCCCTCGCTGTCGTCGTCCACCGAGCGGCCCTTGTCGAGCACCTCGATGCCCTCCTCGCCCAGCATGGACAGCACGTCGTCGATCTGCTCCGAACTGACCACCTCGTCGGGCAGGGCGTCGTTGACGTCCTGGTAGGTCAGGAAGCCCTTGGCGCGGCCCTTGGCCATCAGGCGTTTCATGCCCTCGCCCGAACCCCCTTCCGGTTTCGGGGCCTGGGCCCCCTCGGCGGGAGCCTGTCCGGGCGCGCCGGCTTGCGCGCCCTCCTTGCGGGGGCGGCCGGGTCCGCGCTTGGACGCGGCGGCCTTGGCGACGGCTGGTTTCTTGGGGCTAGGGCTCATGCTTCATTCCTCGCTTGGTTTCCGGGGCGCTTCAACGCCGTTCATTGCGCAATTCCTGTATGGCCTGCCTAAAGGCCTGTATTTCCTTCAATAGGGAGGACTTCAGGGCCTCGTCGCCACCGGCCTGGCGCAGGGCCAGGGTGCGGGCGGCGGCCTGGCGTTCCAGCTGCAGCTTCTGGCGGCGCCGCAGGATGTCGTGCAGCGAATCCATGGGCGGGGCCAGCTGGGGCAGGCGCCGCTGGATGAGCTCGCTGAGCAGGGCGTCCCCCAGCTTGAAGGCCTCGCTGCCGTCGTCCTCCATCAGCATGACCGCCCCGCGGGGGGCGCGCCAGAGGAGGTCCGCGGCGGCCTGCAAATCCGGCGAGCAAAGGCTGGGCGGACCCAGCTCCTCTTTGGCGCTTTCCACCAGCTCGGGGTGGGCCACCAGCAGGGCCAGCAGTTCGCGCTCCACGAGCGCAAGTTCCGGCGAGGCCCGCTGGGCGGGGGCCGGCGAGGCGGCCTCCGGAGCGGCCACCGCCTCCACGGGCCGGTGTTCGCCTTTGCGGAAGGCGGCGAAATCCTGGCGGGCGGCTTCCCCGCTGACGCCCACGGCGAGGGCGGCCGCGGCCAGGGCCGCGTCGGCCTCGCTGGCGCTGGCCATGCGGGCCAGGAGCGGGAAGCTGTCGGCCAGCACGGCGGCGCGCTGGGCCGGGCTGGGGCTTGCCCCGGCGGCGGCCAGGCCCGCCTGAACGCAGAATTCAAGCAGGGGCCGGGCGGACTCCAGCACCGCCTCCAGCGCGGCGGGGCCGTCGCGGCGCAGGAGCTCGTCGGGATCCTTGACGCCCTCCAGGTGCGCGACCCGGGCCTCGAGCCCGGCCTCCAGGAGCGGCTCCCCGGCGCGGCGCGCGGCGCGCAGGCCGGCGGCGTCGGCGTCGAAGAGCAGGACCACGCGGTCCACGTAGCGTTTCAAAAGGCGCGCGTGGTCCGCGGTGAGCGCGGTGCCCAGCGTGGCAACGGCGAAGTCCAGGCCCGCCTGGTGGCAGGCGATGGCGTCCATGTATCCTTCGCACACCAGGGCTTCGCGCCGCTTGCCCAGGGCGGGCTTCGCCAGGTCCCAGGGGTAGAGCAGCTTGCCCTTGCTGAACAGGGGCCCTTCGGGCGAGTTCAGGTATTTCGGCTCCCCCGCCCCCAGCACCCGGCCGCCGAAGCCGGCCAGGCGCCCCTTGGGGTCGTGGATGGGGAACATCAGGCGGGCCCGGAAGCGCGCATAGGCCCCGCGCTCGTTGACCACCACCAGACCCGCGGCGGCCAGCTCGGCCTCGCTGAAGCCTTTTTTCAGGGCGGCGCCCAGCAGGGCGGCCCCGTCCGCGGGGGCGTAGCCCAGCCCGAAGCGCTCGCGGGCCGCGTCGTCCAGCCCGCGCTTGCGGGCGTAGGCCAGGGCCTGGGCCCCCTCGGAGCCCTCCTCGAGGTTGCGGCGGAACCAGGCGGCGGCCAGATCCAGCAGGCGGCGCTGGGCCTCCTCGGCCTCGCGCCGCTGTTCGGACTCGCGGCGGCCGGACTCGTCGCGCGCGAGCTCGGGCACCTCGATGCCGGCTCGCTCGGCCAGCAGCTTGAGCGCCTCCACAAAGTCGATCTTTTCCCGCTTCTGCACGAAGGCGAACACGTCGCCGCCTTCGCCGCAGCCGAAGCAATGGAAGATCTGCTTGGACGGGACCACGTTGAAGCTGGGCGTGCGCTCCTGGTGGAAGGGGCACAAACCTTTCCAGGACGCGCCGGCTTTCTTCAGGGGCACCCAGGTCTGTATGACCTGGACGATGTCGTTGGCCTGGCGGACCTGGTCGATGAAATCGGGCGAAAAAGCCAAGATGCCTCCGCCGGCTTACCTGGCCAGGGCCCGCCGCAGTTCCTGCTCGAAGCGCCAGTCGTCCAGGCGCCTCTGCGGCGGTTTATGGTGGAGGTATTCCCCCCCGCGCTTCAAACGGGCCGCCAAGGCCCGGAATTCCATGCGCTGTTCCATGTCCTCGGCCTTGAACCAGAAACCCCGGGGGCTGATGGCCGCCGCGCCTTTGGCGACGCAGACCAGGGCCAGGCCGAGGTCGCCGGTCACGACGATGTCGTCCACCCCGGCGAAGTTCATCACCACGACATCCGCGGCCTGCGGGCCGCCGTCGGCGAGGTGCACTTCCAGGAGCAGGCCCGGCCGGGGCTGGGGCGGCCGGTGGCTGGGGTTGTGCACCCACACCAGGAGCGCGCCGTATTCGCTGGCCAGATCCATCAGCAGGTCGCGCTGGCCGCTCGCGTCGCCGTCCACCAGTAGTCGCACGGCCTAGCCCAGCTTCGCCTTGACCAGGCGGTTGACGAGCCCACCGTCGGCGCGGCCCTTCACTTTGGGCATCAAGGCGGCCATCACCTTGCCCATGTCCTTGGGGCCGGTGGCGCCCGTGGACGCCGCCGCTTCCGCGACCAGGGCGCTGATCTCCGCCTCGGACAGCTGGGCCGGCAGGAATTTCTCGAGCACCTTCAGCTGGGCCGCCTCGTTTTCGACGAGGTCCGGGCGCCCGCCCGCGGTGAACTGCTCGATGCTGTCGCGACGCTGCTTGATGGCCTTTTGGATCAGCGCGTGCACGTCGGCGTCCGCCAACTCGCGGCCGGCTTCGATCTCGGCCAGCTTCAAGGCGCTCTTGATGGCGCGCACCGCGTCCAAGGCGACGCTGTCGCGGGCCTTCATCGCCTCCTTCAAGGCGGCGTCGAGATCCTGTTTGACAGGCATGATTCTTGCCCCTTTTTTTGGGCCCTAAAAAAAGCTTAAGGCGGGGACCCGGATGGGTCCCCGCCTTGGACATCTGCCTCGCGCCATGGCTTCAGGCCACCAAGGGCCCCAGTGCCGCCACCGCGCAAGAGCGGTCAGTACACGCGGGCCTTGCGACGGGCGTGCTTGCGGGCGGCCAGGCTTTTCAGCTTGCGGCGCACGCTGGGTTTTTCGTAATGCTCGCGCTTGCGCATCTCGCCGGTGATGCCGGAAAGCTCCACCTTCTTCTTGAATTGGCGCAAAGCTGCTTCAAAGGGCTTGTTGGGGTCGACCCTGATCTCTACCATGAAAAAATCACCGTCCTCTCAAGCCCGCTTATGGGGCGTCATTCTTGGGTGCAAAGGATGGGTACTTTAGCCAAGCAAGGCTTGGCCGTCAATGCGCTGGGCCACAAAGTTTCATCTTTAAAAACCCTTTATTCACAGCCTTTTTTCAGCCCATCCCGCGCAAATTCCGGCCGCCCAGAAGGTGCAGATGCAGGTGCTGGACCGTCTGGCCCGCGTGCGAGCCGTGGTTGAACACCAGGCGGTATCCCTGCCCCTGCAAACCGCGCTCGCGGGCGAGCTGCGCGGCCACGTACACCAGATGGCCCACCAAGGCTTCCTGCGCAAGGCCCATCTCCTGGGTCGAGCTGAAGTGCGCCCGCGGAAGCACCAGGAGGTGCACCGGCGCCTTGGGCGCGATGTCGCTGATGGCGACGCAGTCCTTGTCCTCGTACAGCCGTTCGGCCGGGATGGACCCGGAGATGATGCCGCAGAAGAGGCAGCTGTCCGCCATGGCTATTCCTCGATCTCCGAGGCGGGCCCCACCGTGTCCAGGACCCAGCTCTTCATCTTCCCGCCCACCTTCTGCCAGTAGCCGCGCTTGAGCCGCTCAAGGAATTCGTCGAGGCCTTCCTCCTTGACCAGGGCCACGGCGCAGCCGCCGAAGCCGCCGCCGGTCAGGCGCGCACCGAAGCAGGCCGCGTCGCTCTGGGCCAGGCCCACCAGAGTGTCCAGCTCCTCCGTGCTGCACTGCATCAGCCGGCTCAGGGATCGGTGGCTCTTGTTCATCAGCTCGCCGAAGGCCGCCGGGTCGCCGGCCTGGAGCGCCTCGCGGGCCTTAAGCACGCGGTCGTTCTCGTAGACCACGTGCTCCGCCCGGGCGCTGAGCAGGTTGGGGAGCACCTTCTTGTGGCGCTCGAAGGCCAGCACCTTCAGGTCGCGCAGGGCCTTGTAGGCCTCGTTCTTGGTCTTCAGCAGCTTGAGGGCCTCGCGGCACTCCTCCTGGCGCTTGGCGTAGTCCCCGGTCTTGAGGCTGCGCGCCACGCCGCTGTCGAGCACCACCATCAGGGCGCCGTCCAGGGCCAGCGGGAGCTCCTCGCTCTCCAGGCTGCGGGCGTCCATGAACAGGGCGTTCCCCTGTCCCGCGGTCAGGATGCACAGGGGCTCCAGGATGCCGCTGTGGACGTTCATGAACTGGTTCTCGGTGCGCTGCAGCACCTTGGCCATGGCCTGGGGCTCCAGCTGGAAGCCCTCCACGCTCGCGGCGGCCAGGGCGCAGGCCGCGGCCAGTGCCGTGGAGCTCCCCAGGCCCGCCCCCTGCGGGATGCGGCCCTCGATCAGGATGTTCATGCCTTCGAGCTTCTCGCCGGCGTTCTCCAGGGCCCACATGACCCCTTTGGGGTAGTTGGCCCAGCCGTCGCCGGGGACGTAGCGCAGGTTGTGGATGGGGACCTGGATGCGCTCCTCGACCTCGCAGGAGTACATGCCCAGCATGCCGTCGCCGCGGCGCTGGGCCATCACCACCATGTCCATGGGGAAATTGGCCGCCAGGCCGTAGCCCTCGTTGTAGTCGGTGTGGTCGCCGAGCAGGTTCACCCTGCCGGGGGCGCGGGTCACCGAGAGATGGCGCCCTTGGTCGCCGAAAACCTGGAAAAATCGCTGCTTGAGGCGTTCGAGTTTGGGATCCATAGGCTTTCGATGATGCCGCTGTTTTTCAGGCAGCGCCTGCAAGGGGCCGCCCCTGCGGGGGGGCCTTCGTCGGGCGGGGCCAGTCGGCGGAAAAAATCAGGGTGCTAATTCTGCTACTAGGGGAAGCCCAAAGGAACCGCAAAAAAAGCTAAATGGGGGGCTGGGCGGCGGCGCCCTTGCGCGAACGCTCCAGTTCCACCCCGCTGCGGCTGGTTTCCTGCTTGATGCGCAGGAAAACCTTCTCGGTGATGGTCAGGAAGGCCTTCACGGCGGCCGGGTCGAAATGGGTCCCGGCGCAGGACTCGATCTCGATCTGGGCCTCCCTGAAGCTGCGGGCCTCCTTGTAGTAGCGCTGGCTGGTGATGGCGTCGAGGGCGTCGGCGACGGCGAAAATCCGGGCGGTGAGGGGGATGGCCTCCGCGGCCAGCCCCTGCGGGTAGCCCCCCCCGTCCCAGCGCTCGTGGTGGCAGTACACCACCGCCATGGCGGGCTTCAGGAAGGCTATCTCCTCGAGGAAATTCCTGCCGATGACGGGGTGCTTGCGCATCTCCACCCATTCGTCGGGGGTCAGGCGGCCGGGCTTGCGCAGGATCGCGTCCGGCACGCCGATCTTGCCGATGTCGTGCAGCAGCGCGCCCTGCCTCAGCTGCTCCATGACCTCCTGCTTCAGGCGCATGCGCTCGCCGATGGCCAGGCTGTAGCGGGTCACCCGCATGGAATGGCCGGCCGTCTCGTTGTCGCGGACGTCCAGGGCCGTGACCAGGGCCTGCAGGGTGGACCAGTAGCTCTGCTCCTCGCGTTCGCGGCTGTTCTGCATGCGCCGCACCAGGGACTGGAAGGTCTCCTCCACCACGCTCATGTCGCGGTCCTCGGGGTGGAGGTCGATCTTCATGTCGTAGTCCCCGGTCGACTGCATCAGCTTCATCACGTCGACGAAGGTCCTCAGGGGCTTGGTGATCTGCCCCGTCAGGACCCAGCCGCTGAGCAGCGTCAGGACCAGGCCGGCCAGGGCGCCCAGCAGGATGGTGCCCAGCAGCCCCATCATCTCCTGGCGCAGGAAGAGGGTGTTGCGCTCCAGCTTCAGCACGTAAAAGGCGTCCTTGGCCTGGCCCAGCGGCGCGTAGGCCACCAGCCAGTCGGGCTCGTCGGAGTCGTCCTTGAGTTGGGCGTCCTGGGTGGCCACGGACTTGTAGAGGGCGTTGTCCAGGGGCTGCGGCAGGCCTATGCCGCTGTTGCTCTCCATGCTGGCCACGAGGACCACTTCGGCCTTCGAGGGCGTGAAGCGCAGGACGGAAAGGCGGCCCCAGCGGTTTTCAAGGTTGAAATGGTTGCGCCGGTACAGCTCGCGCAGGGCGTGCTTCAGGTTGCGGTAGGCGGGGTTCGAGCGGTCGGCGGTTCCGCGCACGGCGTCCAGGCCGTCGACGTGCATGCCGACCGCCGATGAGGTGGCCGCCTGCATCAGGGCCTCCCCGGCGTCGTCCCAGGCGTGGTGGCGCAGGCCGTCGTAGATGATCCATCCGGCCAGGCCGGTGCTGAACACCACCGCCGCCAACAAAAGCCCGAGTATCTTGTTGGACAGGGTGACGCTGTGCGAACGCAGCTTAAAGAATGAGGACCAAGCCATCGAACATCCTTCTGTTTAGCCTGGACCGCCGCCCCAATGGGCTCCGGCTAGCGGTCCGCCGCGGTCTCGCCGAGCACTTCGTGCAGGGACGTCAGCCCGCGCTTCCAATCCTTCAGCGCCACCTGGCGCATGGTCTCCATGCCGTTGGCGACGCAGATTTTTTTCAGGTCCTTGAGGCTGGCCCCCTCAAAGATGGCCTTGCGGACGGCCGCGTTGATCCCGATCACCTCGTGCACGGCGCAGCGGCCGCGGTAGCCGGAGTTGGCGCAGGTGGGGCAGCCCTTCCCGCGCCTGAAATTCCCGTCCTTCAAAAATTCGGCGGTGAGCCCGGCCTGGGCCAATTCCTCGGAATCAGGAGTATACGGCTCACCGCAGTCCTTGCACACCCTGCGCAGGAGGCGCTGGGAGCAGACCACCAGCACCGAGGTGCCGACGTACATGGCGTCGATGCCCATGTCCACCAGGCGCAGGATGGTCGCGGGCGCGTCGTTGGTGTGCAGGGTGCTGATGACCAGGTGGCCGGTCAAGGCTGCCTTGACGGCGATGTCGGCGGTCTCCTTGTCGCGGATTTCGCCGACCATGATGATGTCGGGGTCCTGCCGCAGGAAGGACTTCAGCACGGAGGCGAAGGTCAGCCCCGCCACGGGGTTCACCTGCACCTGGATCAGGTGGGGCAGGCGGTATTCGACCGGATCCTCGGCGGTCATGATGTTCATGGCCGGGTCGTTCACCGCCGCCAGCACGGCGTACAGCGTGGTGGTCTTGCCGCTGCCCGTGGGGCCCGTCACCAGGATCATGCCGTAGGGGGCCTGGTAGGCGTATTCGAAGGCCGCCATCTGCGATTCGGTGAAGTTCATGGCCTTGATGTCGAGCTTCATCGAGCCCTGGTCGATGACGCGCATGACGATGTTCTCGCCCCAGATCGAGGGCAGCGTGCTGATGCGCAGGTCGATGCTGCGCCCGCGGAACTTGTAGCGGATGCGCCCGTCCTGCGGCACGCGCCGCTCCATGGGGTCCAGCCTGGCCATGATCTTGAAGCGGCTCACCAGCGCGCGCTTGTACTTCACCGGCGGCGAGGGCACCTCCCGCAGGATGCCGTCGATGCGCAGGCGCACGACGATCTTCTTCTCCCAGGCGTTGATGTGCACGTCGCTGGTGCCCTTGGAGATGGCGTCGTCGAGGATGAAGTTGCACATCTTGATGACCGGGCCCTCGTCCCCCAGCAGGCCGGCGTCCTCCTTGTCGTCCTGCGACCCGATGTTGTTGACGATCTCCACGTCGCCGCCGGCGCCGCCTCCGCCCATGGCCTTGAGCATGGCGTCTTCCTGCTCGTTCTCCAGGTCCTTGAGGGTCTCCTCAAGGCCCTTGCCCGCGGTGCCGGCGGGCTTGTAGTAGCGGTCGATCAGGGCCAGGAGGTCGCCCTCGGGGCAGAGCACGATCTCGAACTCGGTGCCGCTGGGGACGACCAGGTCGTAGTCCAGGTGCAGCAGCGCCGGGTTCTCGGGGCTGCTGGCGACCACGCAGATCACGTTGTTCCTCGGGCGGAAGATGGGGAAGACCAGGAGGCGCCGCGCCACCTCCTCGGGGCAGACCTTGAGGAGGTCCGGCGGCACCACGATCTCGCGCACGTCCACCACCTGCAGGCCGTGCTGGATGGCCAGGAACTGGTACAGCGCCTCTTCGGTGAGGAATTGCAGGTCCACCAGCGTCGCGCCCAGGGATTTCCCGGACATCTTCTGCTTGTCCAGGGCCTCCCGCAGCTGCGCGGCCGTGATGATGCCCTCCTCCTCGAGCACCTCGCCCAGACGCTTTTTTTTGATCGGTCCCGCCATCGCCCCTACCTCAGTCCGCAGCCGCGGTCACGGCCAACACTTCATCGCTGCTGGTGACGCCCATCTTCCACTTCTTCACGGCCAGCATCCGGAGCGTCTGCATGCCCTCCTGGATGCAGACCTCCGTGAGGTCGTTGAGGTCGACCTTCGCGTAGATCGCCTCCTCCACCTTGGGCGTCATGCGCATGATCTCATAGAGCGCCACCCGGCCCTTGTACCCGCTTCCGCCGCAGCGGTCGCAGCCGAGGCCCTTGTGGCAGGTGTGCCCCTTGATGTCCGCGCGCGTGATGCGCAGCTTCAGCAGCTCGTCGTCGTCGGGCTCGTAGGGCCGCTTGCAATCCTTGCAGACGCGGCGCACCAGGCGCTGGGCGACCACGACCAGCAGGGAGCTGCCGACGTACATGGGGTCGATCCCCATGTCCACCAGGCGCATGACCGTGGCGGGCGCGTTGTTGGTGTGCAGGGTGCTCAGCACCAGGTGGCCGGTGAGGGCCGCCTTGACGGCGATGTCGGCCGTCTCCCCGTCGCGGATCTCGCCCACCATGATGACGTTGGGGTCCTGGCGCATGTTGGCGCGCAGCCCGGAGCTGAAGTTCAGCCCGGAGTCGGGGTTCACCTGGCACTGCACCACGCCCGGCAGGTTGTATTCCACCGGATCCTCCAGCGTCATCAGGTTCTTGCCGGGGTCGTTGATGGTGCCCAGGGCGGAATACAGGGTGGTGGTCTTCCCCGAACCCGTCGGCCCGGTGTGCAGCACCATGCCGTAGGGTTTGCGGATGGCCGACATGTAGACCTCCATCTCGTCGGGCTCGAAGCCCAGCTTGGTCAGGTCCAGCTGCAGGCTCTCCTGGTCCAGGATACGCATGACCACGTTCTCGCCGTAGATGGTGGGCAGGGTGGCGACGCGCAGGTCGATGGTCTTGCCCTGGACCTTGATCTTGATGCGTCCGTCCTGGGGCTTGCGCTTCTCCATGATGTCCATCTTGCCCATCACTTTGATGCGGGCCACCATGGCGCGCCTGTACTTCGGGGGCGAAGCCGGCTGGATGTAGAGGTTTCCGTCGATGCGCAGCCGCACCACCATGTTTTTTTCGAAGGGGTTGAGGTGGATGTCGCTGGCCCCCTTGGCGACCGCGCTGCTGATGATGCTGTTGACCAGGCGTATGACCGGGGCGTCGTCGACCTTGTTCTCGTCGTAGACGTCGTCGGCGCCGCCGCTCTCGACCTCGCCCTCGGTGTCGGAGTTGAGGAAATCCTCGGGGTTGAGGAGGCGCTCCTGCTCGGCCAGGTCCTTGGAGGTGTCCACGGGCATGCCCATGCCGGCGGGCGCTTCGCCCTCGGGGGTGGCGGGATAGTGGCGCTCCAGCAGGGCCTTGAGCTGCGTTTCGGTGGTGACGCAGAAGCGGATTTCCACCGTGGCCGGCAGCAGCAGCTCGTCGTGCAGGGTCAGGAAGCGGGAATCGGTGGGGTCCGACGTAATGAGGGTGAAACTGTGCTCGTCGCGGCGGTAGGGCACCACCCCGAACTTGAGCGCCGCCTGGGAGGGGATCATCTTCACGATGTCCGGCGTCACGTCCGGGGCGGCCACGTATTCAAGGCCCAGCTGCACGGCCAGGAAATAATAGAGCGCTTCCTCGCTGAGGAAGCCGAGCTGGACGAACACCGCGCCGAGCTTGCCCCCGTTTTTTTTCTGGTAGTCCAGGGCGCTGTTCAGCTGGTCGGCGTCGACCATGCCTTCTTCAACGAGGAGTTTTCCGAGCTGTTTCACGGTGTCCATCCCGGCAGAAAAACGGCTAGGCCCCTGGGGCCCGCCCATCCCGCGCTTCGCGCCAAACCCGCCAATGCTCCCCCGCGGCAGCGGCGACGTCCTCCGCGGAGGTCAGGGCCGTGACGATGGCGCAATGCCGGGCGCCGAGGCCCGCCAAGGCCCCCAGGTGCCCCATCTTGATCCCGCCGATCGCCACCACCGGCAGCGCCACGGCCTCAAGCACCGCCGCTAACGCGGCGGTGCCCACGGGAGGCACGTTGTTTTCCTTGGTGAGGGTGGCGAAGACCGGGCCGAAGCCTATGTAGTCCGCCCCTTCGCCCTCCGCGGCCCGGGCCTGCTCCAGGGAATGGGTGCTCAGGCCGATGATGAGGTCCGGCCGCCCCGCCCGGCGCGCCAGGGAACGGGCGACGGCGACGGGCAGGTCGTCCTGGCCGAGGTGCACCCCGTCGGCGCCGGAGTCCAAGGCCAGGTCCACCCGGTCGTTGACGATGAACAGGGCGCCGGCATCGCGCGTGAGGCGCCGCAAAATCCCGGCCATGCGCCATTGCTCCCGCGCCGCCACCTTCTTGGCCCGGTACTGCAGGCAGCTCGACGAGCCCCTCAGCAGGGCTTCCGCCACGGCCGCGTCGTCCCGTCCCTTGGCCGAGGCCTGGTCCGTGATCGCGTAGCATTGCAGACGCCGGTCAAAGGCAGGCAAGCCCGGCCTCACTGGCCCAGCAGCTCGTTGAGATCATCGAGCGTGTTGAAGCCCGCCGGAGGCGGGACCGGCTTGGGCACGGCGGGCGGCGGCGGCGCCACGGGGGCGGGCGCGGGCGGCGCGGCCGGGACCGAGGGCGGCCTCGGCGCGGAGCCGCCGGGTGGGCCGAAGAGGGCGTCGAAATCCGTCCCCAGCGACGCGAGCGGCGCGGGAGCCGCCGCGGGGGGCGGGACCACGGCAGGGGCAGGCGCGCTCGGGGCCGCGGCGGCGGGCGGCGGAAGCTCCAGAGCCGGACCCTGGGGCTTCGATCCAAAAACCGCGGAAAACTGGAGGAGGTCCGTGTCCGCGGGCTTGGCCCCCGCGGCGGCTTCCCCTGCCGGCTTTCCCTCGGTCTTCGGCGCGAAAAGGCTGTCGAAGTCGATCGTCTCTTTTTCGGCCGGCTTCGAAAGGGGCAGGTCCGAGGGCAGCGGGCTGATCAGGTCGGCCAAATCGCCGAGATCGTCGTCCGTCTGCTTGCGCTTCCAGGGCGCGTTCAAGGTTTCGTCCACGGGCGCCGGCTTGTGCACGACCGGCGCCGGCGCCGGATCGGACGACGGGGCGCCGGCAGCGGGGGACACGGGAGGCAGGACCGGCAGGGAGGGCAGGACGGGCAAGCCCGCGGCGGGCGGCGCGGCGGGCTTCGGGGCCGGCAGGGGCGGCGGACCCAAGGGCGGCAAGGATCCCGGGGGGGGCAGGGTCGCGGAGGACGCGGGCTTCGGCGGCGCGGGAGGCGGCGGAGGCGGAAGCGCTCCCAAGGCGGGCAAGGGACCGCCTGGAAGCGGGGGCGGGGCCGCCGCAAGGGGGGCGGGCGCCGCGTCCACGCCTCCGGCGTCCTTGGGCAGGGACAGGACAAAGGTCTTGCCCCTGGACGACTGGCTCTCAATCGTGATGGTTCCGCCCTGGGCCTCGACCACGCTTTTGAAGATGTTGAATCGCAGCCCGGCGCCGATGAACTCCGGGCCGGCCTGGGAATCCACGCCGTGGAACTGGACGAAGACCTTGGACGCGCGCTCCGGGGAGAGGTTGAGCCCCGAATCCGTGATCCGCAGCTCCACGGTCGCGTCCCGTTCGGCCAGAGCCAGGCCGATCTTCTCGTTGCGCGGGCTGACCTTCACTGCCTGCGTCAGGAGCCCGCGCAGGACGGCCCCCATCCTCTCCCGGTCCGCCTTCACCGGGCCCGCCGCGCCGTTGTCGACCAGCTCCAGGCTGATGTTCTTGTTCTCGGCCTGGGGGCGCACATTGACCAGGGCGTCCTGGACGAGGGCCGAGAGCCCCAGGCTCTCCAGGCGCATGGGTTTCGCGCCGGACCCGATCTCGCTGATCTCCACCAGGTCGTTGATCAGCCGTTCCAGGCGGGCGCTCTTGTTGATGACCACGCCCAAAAATTCCTGCTGGCCGTCGCTGATGGCGCCCTGGCCGCCCAAAAGGGTGCTGATGTAATTCTTGATGACCTCCAGGGTGGCCTTCAGCTCCCCCGACAGCGTGTTCACGGCTGCCAGGCGCACGGATTCCTGGTCCTTGCGCAGCCCCTCCGCCTTTTCCGAATCCTTCAGCTTCGCCTCCAGGCCGGCCTTCATCTCCTGGGCGCGGGCTTCGCGGGCGCCGCTCTCGGCCAGCTTCTGGGCGCCCTCGCGCTTGGACGCGTCCAAGGAGGAGCGCAACTCGTTGAGCTGGGCCTTGAGCTCCTGGCCCGCCTTGGCCTCTTTGTCCTGGCCCTGCTTGGCCTCTTTGAGGGCGGCCTGGGCCGCGGAAAGCTGGTCGAGCACTTCCTTGAGGGCCTCTTCGTGCTCCGCGGCGGCCCGCGCAAGGGCCTCCGTGTCCACGGCGGGAGCGGGAGCCGGAGCCGGATGTGGGGCTTCCTCGGCCTCCTCCCGCTCCTGCTCCGTTTCGCCGGGCTCGGCCGCCTCCGGCGCAGGGGGGCCGTGCGGACCGGCGTCCTGCTCCTTGTCCTCGGTCCCGCCTTCCCCGGACTGGCCGTGGTCGCCGACCGCCTCCGGAAGCAGCAGCAGCTCGCCGCTGGAAATGAAGTCCCTCGGCGTGGCCCGCAGCAGCAGGGTCAAGGCCAGGAGCAGGAAGACCAGGGCCAGGGCCAGCGGCACGATCACCCGCGGCTGTTGGTAGAAGGCCTTGGGGGCCTCCCCGGGGCCGGGCGCCGGGACGGCGAAAGCGCTGCGGGGTACGAAGACCAGCAGGCTGAGCACGTCCTCCGCCGTCGCGCCGGCGGCCGCGCTGCCGACGCGCTGCCAGACCGCCAGCATGGGCCGGCTGTCGTAGTTGTCCAGGCTCTGGCTGCCTGTGGGGGCGTTCAGGAGGGCCGCCAGAAGGCCCGGGCCGCCCGCGTTGGCGGTGGCCAGGTTCTCGGTAAGGGTCTGGCCGGCGCTGTTGTAGATCTCCCGCCCGTCGCCCAGCACCAGCAGTGCCTCCGATCCGGGGATCTGGGCCAGCAAGGGGTCCAGGCCCTCGTCGCGGCCGAAGAGGTTGCGGTGGACATCGATGTCTATCTTCAGCAGGCCAGCGAAGGCGCCATTCGCGTCCGCGACGCCGCAGGCGGCCACCAGCACCGCGGCCGGGGCGCCTTGGGGCGTGGCGACCTTGATGTAGCCGTGGCGCACGATGCCCGGGCCGACATTGGGGTCGCTCAAGGCCATGAAGTAGGGGTCATGGGACAGGTCCACGACCGCGCCCTGCGCCAGGGCCGGCCAGGAGGCCACCACCCGTCCGGTCTTGTCCGTCAGCTGCGCCGAGACCCAGCGGTTGGCCCGGTCCATGCACAGCGCGTTCAGCACCAGCTGGGGGTTCACGGGCCGCGTCCTCCTGGGACGGCGCCCGGGGACGTAGTCCGCCCAGGCGTTCATGGCCGGGCTGTCCGCGGCCCGGCTCAGGGACTCAAGCAGGGCCCCGCGCCGGCCGTCGACAAGAACGGCCTGCGGATCCAGGAAAGCCGCGACCGAGTGGACCAGGTCCGACTGCCGCCCCGCCTCCTGGGCCTGGGCCAGGCTCTCGCCGAGCACGCGGTCCCGGCCCAAAAACTGGGTGTCGTCGATCCACAGCGCGGCCAGCAGCAGCCCTACGCCGAGGGCCGCCAGGATGACCAGCGAAGAGCGCAGACGCCCGGAGGCCTTCATTCCTCAGACTCCTCTTCGGCCGAGGCCAGCTTGGCCACCGCCACCACCCGGTCGCCGCCGCCGACCTTGATGACCCTCACGCCCTGGGTGTTGCGTCCGGTGGTGTTGACGTCGCTGACCTTCATGCGCAGCATGGTCCCGCCGCTGGTGATGAGCATCAGCTCGTCCTCGTTGGTCACCGGCTTGACGCCCACCACACGACCGGTCTTGTCCGTGACCTTCACGTTGATGAGCCCCTTGCCGGCGCGGCCCTGAACGCGGTATTCGGCCAGCTCGGAACGCTTGCCGTAGCCGCTCTCGCAGATCGTCAGCAGGCTGCCCTTGGGGTCCTTCACGACCTCCATGTCCACGACGTAGTCGCCCTTCTCAAGGGTGATGCCCTTCACGCCCTGGCCGGTGCGCCCGATCTCGCGCACCTCCTTCAAGGGGAAGCGTATGCTCATGCCCTCGTGGGAGGCCAGGATCAGGTCCTGCGCGTCCGTGCCCATCTGCACGCCGATCAGCTCGTCGCCCTTGGTCAGGGTGATGGCGATGATGCCGGCGGTGCGCGGGTTGGAGTATTCCTGCAGGGCCGTCTTCTTGACCAGGCCCTCCTTGGTGCTCATCACCAGGCTGGTCTTGCCGCTGAAGTCCTTCAGCACGAAGACCGCGGCGATGCCCTCCTCGCGTATGGGCAGCAGGCTGGAGAGGTGCTTGCCCTTGGCGGCCCGGCTGGCCTCGGGGATCTCGAAGACCCGCTTCCAGAAGACCTTCCCGAGGTTGGTGAAGATCAGCAGGGTGTCGTGGGTGCTCGCCACGAAGAGGCGCTCGACGAAATCCTCCTCGCGGGTGCCCATGGCGGCCACGCCCTTGCCGCCGCGCTTCTGCGCCTTGTAGGCGCTGGCGGGCACGCGCTTGACGTAGCCGGCGTGGCTGAAGGTGACGACCACGTCCTCCTCGGCGACCAGGTCCTCGACCGCCATCTCTCCGGCCTTGGCGATGATCTGGGTGCGGCGGGCGTCGCCGTGCTCGGCCTTCACCGCGCCCAGCTCCTCCTTGATGAGGCCCAGCAGCTTCTTCTCGCTCAGCAGCAGCGCCCGTAGCTGCTCGATGAGCTTGATGAGGCCCAGGTACTCCTCGTCGATCTTGAGCTGCTCCATGTTGGTCAGCTGCTGGAGCCTCAGCTCGAGGATGGCGGTGGCCTGGATCTCGGACAGCTTGAAGGCCGTCATCAGGCCCTGGCGCGCCTCCTCGGTGTTCTTGGACTTGCGGATGATGGCTATGACCTTGTCCAGGTTGGCCAGCGCTATCTTGTAGCCTTCCAGGATGTGGGCCCGGCGCTCGGCCTTGGCCAGGTCGAAACGGGTGCGCCGCAGGATCACGTCCTTGCGGTGCTCGATGAAGTAGTGCAGCAGGCCCTTCAGGTTGAGCACGCGGGGCTGGTTGTTCACCAGGGCCAGCAGGATGACGCCGAAGCTGGTGCGCATGTTGGTGTGCTTGTAGAGCTGGTTGAGCACCACCTGGGCCACCGCGTTCTGCGCCAGCTCGATGACGATGCGCATGCCGTCGCGGTCGCTCTCGTCGCGCAGGTCGCGTATGCCGTCTATTTTCTTGTCGCGCACCAGGCCGGCCATGGTCTCGATCAGGCTGGACTTGTTCACCTGGTAGGGCAGCTCGGTGACGATGATGCGCTCGCGTTCGCGCTTGTCCTCCTCGATCTCGACCTTCGCCTGGATGGTCAGCGAGCCGCGCCCCGTGCGGTAGGCGTCCTTGATGCCGTCCTTGCCCAGGATGAAGCCGGCGGTGGGGAAATCGGGCCCCTTGACGATCTTCATGAGCGCTTCGATGCTGCTGTCCGGGTCGTCGATCAGGGCGCACAGGGCGTCCACGACCTCGCCGAGGTTGTGCGGCGGTATGTTGGTGGCCATGCCCACGGCTATCCCTGAGCTGCCGTTGACCAGCAGGTTGGGGATCTTGACGGGCAGGACCAGGGGCTCTTCGCGGCTCTCGTCGTAGTTGGGGCCGAACTCGACCGTGTCCTTCTCGATGTCGGCCAGGACCTCCTGGCTGATCTTGCTGAGGCGCGCTTCCGTGTAGCGCATGGCCGCGGGCGGGTCGCCGTCGACCGAGCCGAAGTTGCCCTGCCCGTCCACCAGGGGGTAGCGCAGGTTCCACTCCTGGGCCATGCGCACCATGGTGTCGTAGATCGACGCGTCCCCGTGGGGATGGTAGTTGCCCATGACCTCGCCGACGATCTTGGCGCTTTTGCGGTAGGCCTTGTTGTATTCCAGCCCCATTTCCCACATGGCATAGAGCACCCGGCGGTGCACCGGCTTGAAGCCGTCGCGGACGTCGGGGAGCGCGCGCCCCACGATCACGCTCATCGCGTAATCGATGTAGGAGGACTTCATCTCCTCCTCGATGTTCACGCCCTGGATGCCGCCTTCCTTCACCGGAATATTTTCGTCATTCTTTGCCATCAGTCGTCGTCTCTGAAGAGTCTTGGGGAGGAAAGCGTTCCGGGCCTGTCCCAGGCGTCCTTGCCTGTTAGGCCCGCATGGGCATGACCACGTAGCGGCAGACCGTCGTGCCGCCCACCGGTGTGATCAAGGTCGGGCTCAGGGGCGTGTTCAGCTTCATGTCCAGGCGTTCGCTGCCGAGCGCCTTGAGCGCGTCGAGCACGTAGCGGGCGTTGAAGGCCAGGGTCATGGCCGGCCCGCTGTATTCCACGTCGAGGGACTCGCTGCCCTCGCCCACGTCGGCGGTGGCGGCCGTGACCTGCAGGCCGTCCTCGTTGAGGTGGAACTTCAAGCTGTTGCCCTTGTCCGAGGCCAGGGGGCTCATGCGGTTGAGCACGCTGATCAGGGGGGCCACGTTGGCCAGCAGGGTGTGCTCGTTCTTCTTGGGGATGACCTGCTCGAAGTTGGGGAACTGGCCGTCGAGCAGGCGGCTGAACACCGTGAGCTCACCCATCTCGAAGAAGACCTGGTTTTCGGTGAAGTAGACCGTCACGGGGTCGTCCTTGGATTCAAGCACGCGGCCCAGCTCCATCAGGGCCTTGCTCGGGATCACCGCGGACACAGCCTCCTGGGGCGTGGCCAGCTCGTGTTCGATGTAGCTGAGCCGGTGCCCGTCGGTGGTCACCATGCAGGCCTTCTTGCCGTCGCTTTGCAGCAGGGCTCCCTGAAGGATGTAGCGGGTTTCGTCCACCGAGACCGAGAAGGCCGCCCGCCGGATCATGTCGAGAAAGACCTTGCTGGAAAGGCTGAGGCTCTTCTCTTTGCGGTAGGCGGGAAAGCTCGGGTAGTCCTCCGCGGGGACGCCGGTCAGTTTGATGGTGGCCCGCCCGCTCTTGATCTCCGCCTTCACCCCGTCCTTGACGGTGATCTCGACATCCCCCTCGTCGAAGGTCTTCACCAGTTCGGCCAGCTTTTTTGCGGGGAGGGTGGCGGTTCCGGCCTGGGCCACCTCAAGGTTGACCTTCACACGCACACCAAGCTCAAGATCGGTGCCCGTGACGGTCAGGGAGTTCTTGTCGGCTTCAAACAAAAGGTTGGTAAGGACAGGCATGATGTTTTTCGTGCTGGCCGCGCTCTGGGCCAGGGAGATGATCCTGGAGAGGTCCGCCTTTGAACAAACGATCTTCATGCACATCCTCCGCTGCTGAATACTTCTTTTAAAAGATTATAAAGGTAGTAGTGGTAGTCATAGGACCTGGGGATTAGTGGATAAGGCCGCCGAATCCTTGGGGCCAAAGGCCCAAGTCCTGTTCAAAGCCTGGTCATGGCCGGCGCTAGTTTTACACTTCATGGCCGCAAAACGCCAACAGGATCGACGCGAGCCTCGTTTTGTGCGCAATCCCGGGATTTACGGACGGCTTATCAACGGTGTTCAAACGACGCCTTTGATCTGCTGGATCAATTTTTCGATGGTGGCGGCCAGGTCCGGGTCCTGCTTCATCTTCTGCTCTATCTTGTTGATCGCGTGGATGACGGTGGTGTGGTCGCGGCCGCCGAAGGCGTTGCCGATCTCCGGGAGGCTGGCCGGCGTCAGTTCGCGGCTTAGGTACATGGCGATCTGGCGGGGATAGGCCACGGCGTCGGTGCGCTTGCGGGCTTTCATGTCGGACAGCTTCAGATTGAAGCGGTTGGTGACGGTTTCCTGGATCAAGTCGATGCTGATGGGTCGCGCCTGGGCCTTGAGCAGGTCCCGCAAAGCCTCCTTGGCCAGGTCCAGGTTGATCTCCCGGTCGAGGATGGATCTCAGGGCCATGATCTTGACGAGGGACCCCTCCAGCTCGCGGACATTGTGGGTGAAGGTCCGGGCCAGGAATTCCAGGACGTCCTCGGGAACCCCGCAATGTTCGGATTGGGCCTTTTTGCGCAGGATGGCGAGCCGGGTTTCATAGTCGGGCCGGCTGATGTCCGCCACCAGGCCCCATTCAAAGCGGTTGCGCAGGCGTTCGTCCAGGTTGATTTCGCGGGGCGGAATGTCGCTGGTCGCGACGATCTGCTTGCCGTGGCTGTGCAGGTCATTGAAGGTGTGGAAAAACTCCTCCTGGGTGCTTTCCTTGCCGGCCAGGAACTGTATGTCGTCGATGAGCAGTATGTCGGTATTGCGGAATTTTTCCCGGAAGAGGCGCATGTCGCCCCCGCTGCGCAGCACCGAGATCATCTCGTTCATGAAATTTTCCGAGCTTATATAGAGCGCCCGAAGCTGGGGATTGTGGGTCAGGGCCAGGTTGCCGATGGCGTGCAGCAGATGGGTTTTGCCCAGGCCCACCCCCCCATAAAGGACGAGAGGATTGTAGGACTTGCTGGGGTTTTCCGCCACCGCCCGGCAGGCCGCCTGGGCGAAACGGTTGCTGGGACCGACGATGAAGTTGGTGAACGTGAAGAGGGGGTTGAGCGGGGTGACGCGTTCTTCGACCGGGATGGGGAGGACCACCCGTTCCGAAACCACGATGCGGCTCTTGAGGTCCTCTTTTTCCGGGACCCTGAAACTGACCGCCAGAAGTTCGTCTCCGCTGGCTTCGCGCAGCACATCGGTGATGCGGCTTTTTTGCTGCAGCATCCATTCCCTACGGAACGGGTCAGCCGCCTCCAGCACCAGGGCGTGTCCTTCCCAGCCGGACAAGCGCGCCGATTTGAAGTAGGTCTCGAACTCGGTGTCCGAGAAGCGAAGGCTCAATTTGGCTTGCAACTGGGGCCATGGCAAAGCCGCCATTTTGTCGCCCATGCTCAGCTCCCTGGGTTGCCGGACATCTTATTCACAGTCTTTTCCACAAATGCACACCCAATTCACGGAAGAATTGGGGAGAATGTTCCGGCGACGCTCTAACGGTGATCATTATAGGTTGTAATCGTGGTGTTTTTCAATATGTTTCAAATATTGGGCTTGACCCTGGATGCATGCGTGTCTTACACTTTACGGCTTTTAGGGCTCTTTTGGGCCCCGTAGCCAAAATTATTTTTTGGTTCTAAGCATCACAGGAGAGGCAATGCCGAAGCGAACATATCAGCCCCACAACCGCCGCGCGACCAAAAAACATGGGTTCCGCGCCCGCATGGCCACACCTTCAGGTCAGGCGGTCATCAAACGCCGCCGCGCCAAGGGCCGCCATAAGATCAAGACGGATTACTGAACCCCATGCAAGCCTCGGCGCCAGGGGCTCACAGCGATTTGCTAGGTCCCGCGGGGTCGAAGCGGGACTTCTGTAAAGCCCGGCGTTTGCTTAAAGCGTCCGATTTCAACCGGGTCTTTAAGCAGGGCCGGCGCCAAAGCCTGCCGGAATTCACTTTGGCTTTTCGCGTCCGTTCCGTATCCAAAGAAAACCGGGACCATGTGGGTTTTCCCCCCCGATTGGGTTTGTCCGTTTCACGGAAGGTTGGGAAATCGGTCCAGCGCAATAAGCTTAAACGACGATTGCGCGAGATTTTTCGCCTAAATCACGAAAAAATGCTCATCGGAACGGAATTAGTGGTCATTCCACGCAAAGAAGCGGTTGGATTGTCCTATCAAGATCTAGAAAACAAGCTATTTGGCCTTCTTGGGCGCGGAAAAATGCTTAAAAAGGATCAATAGTGCGTTTTATTTGCGAATTTTTAGCCAAAATGTTCGAATTTTGGCATAAAACCATATCCACCGCTTTGCCGCATGCTTGCAGGTATGAACCCTCCTGCTCACTGTACGCGGCTGAAGCCCTTAGAACCCATGGTTTGGCGCGGGGCCTTTGGATGGCGCTGGGTCGTTTGTCCCGCTGCCATCCCTGGGGCCGTTCCGGCTACGATCCCGTGCCGCGCATAGTCCCGCCTATCAAGGCTAACGAAGGACACGCATGAACCGCAATGCAATCATTTTCGTGCTGGCTTCAGTGGGCGTGCTCCTGCTGTGGAACCGTTTGGTGGACCACTATGCTCCCACGCCTCCGGCCGCGAGCGCGACCCTGGCGGGCGGCGCGGTTCAGCCCGGCTCCTCGAGCCCGGCGGTATCCACGGCTTCGGGCGCCGCATCGGGCGGCGCCGGGCAGGCGGCCACGGTTCCGAGCATGCACGCCTCGTCTGAACAGCGCGTCAAAGTGGAGACCGGGGTTTTTCAGGTTGAACTAAGCAACCTGGGTGCGCAGTTCTCGAGCCTGAAATTGAAGGGTACGCGGAGCATGCAGGCCGGGGGCGACGGCATGCTCGATCTTGTGCCGGACACGGACGCGCCGCGCCACGGAGTCCTTGAACTGGCCGGAACCAATCTGGACAGCA